>NZ_JAMYRB010000101.1:0-504 GCF_040321165.1 Mesorhizobium sp. M0500 | reverse complement strand
GGGTCTTGTTCTCGTTGTCGGAGTCCTGGGTGTTCATGGCATCGAAAAGCTCAGATGTCTTCACCCACACTGGAGGGTATTTATACCGTGCGACATCAAGGATGAGGAAGCGGTCTGATTTCCCATCATAGGCTGCTAGCGGCGAGATATGGCCGCCCTTCTCCTGTCCGATTGCCTTGCGGAGGTAGTTGACGATCACGAAATGGTTCGACTGGCCGAGATGGGAACTCGCCAGCTTGCGGAACTCGTCGACTGAGCTGTCGGCGGCATGATGGACTTCTGCCTTGACCGGCTGCGTCGCAAGAATTCCACCGATCTGATCGAGGGTCATACCTTTCTTCGCCAAAACATCTCGGGCGAGAATGGCGTCCGTTCGTTCATCGAGGACATTGTCCTGCGTGAAAGTGCGATATGGCTCGTACTCCGGAACCGAAGGCGCCGGTACATTGAGCGCGTTCAGCACCATGACGATGCTGGCGACACCGCAATAGGACTGTGTCTTCT
>NZ_JAMYRB010000100.1:0-527 GCF_040321165.1 Mesorhizobium sp. M0500 | reverse complement strand
ATGGCAAAAGGTAAATTCGAGCGCACTAAGCCTCATGTGAACATTGGCACGATTGGTCACGTCGACCATGGCAAGACGTCGCTGACGGCGGCGATCACCAAGTATTTTGGCGAATACAAGCGCTACGACCAGATCGATGCGGCGCCGGAAGAGAAGGCGCGCGGCATCACCATTTCGACGGCGCACGTCGAATACGAGACCGCCAACCGCCACTATGCCCATGTCGACTGCCCCGGCCACGCCGACTACGTGAAGAACATGATCACCGGTGCTGCGCAGATGGACGGCGCGATCCTGGTGGTGTCGGCCGCCGACGGCCCGATGCCGCAGACGCGCGAGCACATCCTGCTCGCCCGCCAGGTCGGCGTGCCCTCGATCGTGGTGTTCTTGAACAAGGTCGACCAGGTCGACGACGCCGAGTTGCTCGAACTGGTCGAGCTCGAGGTGCGTGAGCTTTTGACCAAGAACGAGTTCCCCGGCGACGACATTCCGATCGTCAAGGGTTCGGCGCTTGCCGCACTTGAAGA
>NZ_JAMYRB010000099.1:0-531 GCF_040321165.1 Mesorhizobium sp. M0500 | reverse complement strand
CCTGGCAGCTATTGGGACCTATTGCTCTCTCCTATCGACCGAAACACCTCTATTCCGTGCTGCATTCTTGATCGGCGATTCCGCGTGTGAAAAGAAGATTCTCCTTCTACTGTTGAGCTCGCGCCGGAAGCTGATGGTGGCAGTATATAGCGGAGCGAGAGCCAATATGCTGCCCGCTGGAACAGCTATTTTAGCAATTTCTAATGAAAACTCATTACTTACATCTGTCTAAATAGATATACATAATGCCATTGTATCACTCGGCTTCATAGTAGATTTCGCTCGATAACCAATTAGATTAAACGGCTATGGTTGCTATCGCAGAGAGGGGCGAGAGCAACACCTAGCGGTACTGGTGCTTTTTCGGCCGGTCCAAGACGTGTAAAAAGAGCACGCAAATTGGCTTGCGCCAAGAAGATTCCGGCTTGCAGGTCGCGGATTTTGCTGGCATCTTCACCTGTTTATGGGTCTCTGCACTGTGGCAGGTGGTTCAAATAGAGGGGTATAAGGATGGCCAAGGAATCTTCGAGT
>NZ_JAMYRB010000098.1:0-576 GCF_040321165.1 Mesorhizobium sp. M0500 | reverse complement strand
TGAACCCGAACGCGGCGCTCAGATGGTCGACCAAGTAATGCGGCTCGACCCGAACTACCCGATGTGGACGTCCAACTTCTTCGCCCCTGCCTATTTTATGGCCGGCCGATATGAGGACGCGTTGAAGATGCTGGAGCGCATGACGCCTAACAACTACGACAAGTGGAAGTGGGTGGTGCTTAGCAGCTCCCTTGCGGCTCTGGGTCGAATGGATGAGGCGAATGCTTCGGTTAGGGAAACTCTCAAGCAGTACCCGGACCTGACCGTCGAGAGCATGATTAATGAAGTGGGCTTGAGCACTAAAGAGCGCAGCCGGTTTATTGAAACAATGCCGCTCGCCGGCTTTCCGGCTTGCGCCAAGCCCGAGGCGCTGGCGAAACTCGCCAAACCTGTGCGATTGTCGGAATGCGAGGCGGGGGAGGCGAAGCCTCTCGGGCAGCCATAGAACACCCCTGTGCAAAGAAAGGCGAGGGCCGCTGCTCGCCAGCGCGCGAACGGCGCGCGTTGCCAGGAACGACCGCTGTGCATCGAAAGCGACAGTTCACTGGCCAAACGATGAATGGCGGCAAGTGGCGC
>NZ_JAMYRB010000097.1:0-588 GCF_040321165.1 Mesorhizobium sp. M0500 | reverse complement strand
GTCTCATCCCCAGCCTCCGTTCGCTGAAGATCAAACCGGACAACTCGTCTGCTACCTAACCCGGACAACTCATCTGCTTACGACACGTGACAATGCTCACTGCTCGACCTCCTACATGTTAATGATATAGTAGCCAAGCACCCACCCGGCCAGTTTGCTGCCTTTGCCCGGCTCTAACTACCCCCTGAGGAATGTCTCTCGACATTCCTCAGGAACTCGACGCGAATGTCTGCACTATCCGGTGGGCTCAACAGGTGAACGCAACACACTAGTCTTTTGTCAAAGATGGAGTGTGGGGCATGAAGCAGCGACGTCGCATCTATTACTCTGCAGCTCAGCGGTCTGAGATTTGGGATCATTGGCAGGCTGGCGAGTCGATGAGTTCGATCGGGCGACGATTTGATCGGGAGTCCTCGTCGGTCTTTTCGGTGATCTCGCCGACAGGCGGAATTCGTCCGGCCGCTCGGAAACGGGCAAGCCAAGCGCTCAGTCTTAGTGAGCGGTGACGTGCTCCCCTGAAATGTCCTCGGTTTGAGGTTAGCCTGTTCCTCGGATGAGGAGACAGGCAATGAAGCGATCGAGATTTTC
>NZ_JAMYRB010000096.1:0-590 GCF_040321165.1 Mesorhizobium sp. M0500 | reverse complement strand
ATCGTCGACTGGTACATGGCCGGCAAGATCGAGATCGATCCGATGATCACCCACACGCTGACGCTCGAGGACATCAACAAGGGCTTTGACCTGATGCATGAAGGCAAGTCGATCAGGAGCGTGGTGGTTTACTGAGGAGGAGAAAGCCGCCGGCTAACCAGCCAGCGGCCGAAAAATGCAGATGTTCAACACGGGAGGAAACAAAAATGCCGGAAAAACTGCATCCTAAAATCGACAATGGACTGCCCCGGGAAAAGGCCGACTTTGCCGGCGGCACGCTGGTCTGCGCCTGCACCAGCAACCCGGTCAAGGTGAAGGTCAAGGGCCAGATCGCCCATAACCATGCCTGCGGCTGCACCAAATGCTGGAAGCCGGAAGGCGCACTGTTCTCGGTCGTGGCGGTTGCCGGTACAAACGACGTGACGGTGACCGAAAACGGCGACAAGCTGAAGATCGTCGATCCGGGCGCGCTGATCCTGCGCCATGCCTGCACCGGCTGCGGCGTCCACATGCACGGCCCGGTCGAGCGCGACCACGCTTTCAAGGGGCTGTCCTTCATCCATCCCGAACGCTTCCAGGAAGACGGCTGG
>NZ_JAMYRB010000095.1:0-594 GCF_040321165.1 Mesorhizobium sp. M0500 | reverse complement strand
GGTTGCAACACTTCGGCCTGGCGAGCGAGATCGAGCCCGGCCGGTGGGTGATCTCCGACAGAGCCGAAAGCACGTTGCGAGGACTCGGCGAGCGCAACGACATCATCAAGACCATGCACCGGGCGCTCGAGGAGCACGGCCTCGCTGATGAGCGGGGCGCGGCTCAATATGTCATGCACCGCCAGACCATCACGGAGCCGGTCGTCGGCCGTGTGCTCGCCAAGGGGCTCGCCGGCGACGAGATGAGCGATAAGCTGTCGCTCGTCATCGATGGCGTCGACGGGCGCACGCACTATGTCGAGACCGCGGATGCGGCAAAGCTCGACGACATTCAGCGCGGCCATATCGTGGCGTTCGATCCCATCCTGCCGAAGGAGGAGCCGCGTGCGGCCGACCGCAACATCAGTGTCGTGGCGGGCGAGGACGGCATCTATCGGCCGAGCAGACACCTCGAGACGATCCGCGAGACATTTTTGGAGCAGGGCAAGGACCCGGAAGCCTTCGTCCGCTTCCATGTCCGCCGTCTCGAAGCGCTGCGCCGGGCCGGCCATGTCGAACGCATCGACGACGACCATTGGCGCGTACCAAAAGACC
>NZ_JAMYRB010000094.1:0-604 GCF_040321165.1 Mesorhizobium sp. M0500 | reverse complement strand
GCGCCACGGGATGTTTTGACCAGGCGAGGGTTGGCCGCATCAGCCTCCAGCTTTCGGCGCAAGCGCATGATTAGGACATCGATACTTCGATCGTACACCTCTTCTCCACGCACACGGCTCGCGAGCAAAAGCCGTTCTCTGGATAGCACGTTGCGGGGGTTCTCCAGAAATGCGATCAAGAGATTGAACTCACATGCGGTAAGCTTGACCTCGCCACGCTCCGCACAGATCAGTCGCCGCTGCTTCACGCTGAGCTTCCAGGCCCCAAAGCGAAATGAGCGCTGCTCTCTGGTTCGCGGACTAGAAATGCGCTGGCGTAGCGCTACTCGAATGCGGGCCAAGAATTCGCGCATCCCGAAAGGCTTGGGAATGAAATCGGTTGCGCCGAGCTCCAGTGCAACCACTTTTTCCGCCTCATCAAGCCGGTCGCCGCTGATCACTATGATAGGAACATCCGATTTTGTCGCCAGATTGCGGACGATCGCAAGTCCATCCTCCCGGCCTAGGTTAAGGTCAACAACCACGAGATCGACTGGCTCACGTGAAAGAACATAGTCAAACTGCTTGCTATCGTGGACTGCGGTTACCTTCAGGGCATGCATCG
>NZ_JAMYRB010000093.1:0-638 GCF_040321165.1 Mesorhizobium sp. M0500 | reverse complement strand
GGCATCGCTGTGCCAAAGTGGTGTCGTTGATCATCACTTGAACGGAGGCGTCCATGTCGGAAGTTAGCATGATCGGGTTGGATCTAGCGAAGAACGTGTTCCAGGTGCATGGTGCAGATGCATCGGGAGCTATCCTGTTTAGAAAGAAGCTTCGCCGCGATCAGATGCTTAAATTCTTTGATGCGCAGCCGGCTTGCACGGTTGCCATGGAGGCCTGCGGCAGCAGCCATTACTGGGCGCGGGAGATCACGAAGCTGGGACATAACGTCCGGCTGATCGCTCCGGGCTACGTCAAGCCTTTCGTGAAGAGGCAGAAGAACGATGCCGCCGATGCGGAGGCGATCTGCGAAGCTGCGCAACGGCCGACGATGCGTTTTGTGGCAGCCAAGAGTGAGGAACAACAGGCTGCGGCGATGGTGTTTCGCGCTCGCGATCTTCTGGTGCGCCAGCGGACCCAGACCATCAATGCGATACGTGGCCATCTTGCCGAATTCGGGCTGGTGGCCGCGCAGGGCCTTTTCCATGTGGCCAAGCTTGTAACGGCGATCGAGGATCATGGCTCCGCCATCCCAGAGGCCGCCCGTCCGATCCTGTGTCTGTTCGTGGAACAGTTGCGCTCGCTGGATGAGAGGGTGGCT
>NZ_JAMYRB010000092.1:0-641 GCF_040321165.1 Mesorhizobium sp. M0500 | reverse complement strand
CGATCCTGGTGCGCTCGATCGTCGTGCCGGCCGCGCCTGCCTCCGCATGACGGATGGCGCGGCTTCGCAAATCGCACATGATTTCGTCACGTGAGATGCCGATGTCGCCAAGGACGTCATCGGGTAAACGGCTCAACTGGTCCGTTGCCGACAAGAGAGCTTTTCGCTCGGCGCGGAGGCGTAACCACCTGCGAAATGGACCAATGGCGGCAGCATGAATTATAACCATGATCAGATCGTCCCTTCATTGATCTGAATTGACCGGTACGGAACGGCGCGAACGGCACTCCGGGCGAGAGCGTCAGCCGTCCGCGAGGCAAATTAGGCGTAGTGGTCGATGGATTGGTTTTGCCGCGGCGTGCCCATACGGCGGGCGGTGGCTGGCCCCGGGCCACGCATGTAATAAAGCTCCGGGCGGTAGCGCGGCGCGACGAATTTGCGAAACCCCGCAGCAAGTTTTGTGACGGGAGCCAAGAATTTCATGACTGTTCCCTTTCCCTTCGCCGGCTTGCACACGAGCCGGCGGGCCTGACGTTGCAACAAGGATATGACAGTCGAACCAGGCTCGGCTGTGGGAATTCCCACACCGGGGAAAACATTGGCGAAATCCGCTCCCAGTTTGCATCCCGGAAAGCGGGGCC
>NZ_JAMYRB010000091.1:0-647 GCF_040321165.1 Mesorhizobium sp. M0500 | reverse complement strand
TACTCTTTGATGGTGACGACGATGCCGGCACCGACGGTGCGGCCGCCTTCACGGATGGCGAAGCGCAGCTTCTCTTCCATGGCGATCGGCACGATCAGCTCGACATCGACGGTGATGTTGTCGCCCGGCATCACCATCTCGGTGCCTTCCGGCAGCGACACGATGCCGGTCACGTCCGTCGTGCGGAAATAGAACTGCGGACGGTAGTTGGTGAAGAACGGCGTGTGGCGGCCGCCCTCGTCCTTGGTCAGGATGTAGGCTTCGGCAACGAACTTCTTGTGCGGCTTGACGGTGCCGGGCTTGGCCAGGACCTGGCCGCGCTCGACGCCTTCACGGTCGACACCGCGCAACAGCGCGCCGATGTTGTCGCCGGCCTGGCCCTGGTCGAGCAGCTTGCGGAACATCTCGACGCCCGTGCAGGTCGTCTTGGTGGTCGGACGGATGCCGACGATCTCCAGCTCCTCGCCGACCTTGACGACGCCGCGCTCGACGCGGCCGGTCACAACCGTGCCACGGCCCGAGATCGAGAACACGTCCTCGATCGGCATCAGGAACGGCTTGTCGAGCGGACGAACCGGCGTCGGGATGTAGGCATCGACCGCAGCCATCAGTTCGCGGATGGCGTCCTCGCCGATCTTCTTGTCGCT
>NZ_JAMYRB010000090.1:0-697 GCF_040321165.1 Mesorhizobium sp. M0500 | reverse complement strand
AATGTCGCCGCGCGGTTGCAGCAACTCGCTGAGCCGGGCGGCGTGATCGTATCGGGCACGGCCTTTGACCATCTGCAGGGCAAGCGTGATTTGCCCCTCGATTTCGCCGGCGAGCAGCAGGTCAAGAACATCAGCCGCCCCGTGCGGATGTACCGACTGAGGCTCGATGGCAAGCGGGTGCGTTGGACCTTACGCAAGGCGATGCCGCGCTGGACCAGGACGACTGCAGCGGCCATCGTCGTGCTGGCTCTGGCGGGTGGAGGGACCTGGTGGTTCTTTCAGCCCGCGCCGCTGGGGGCCAAGCCATCGGTCGCGGTGCTGCCCTTCAATAACTATGGCGGCGACGAGGCCACCGGGCGTTTGGCCGATGGCTTGACTGAGGATATCATAACCGACCTCGCGCGGTTTCCCGAACTTGAGGTCGTGGCCCGGAATTCGACGGAAGTTTACAAAGGCAAGCCGGTGGATGCCCGCCAGGTAGCAAGTGCGCTCCATGTCGGCTTCGTACTAGAAGGCTCTATCCAGCGGCAAAATGGGCGGGTGCGGGTCACCGCGCAGTTGATCGATGCACAAACCGGCAACCATCTTTGGTCGGATCGTTGGGACCGGCCCGCTGAGGACGTTTTCGCCGTCCAGACCGAGATCGCAGAGCAAGTCACCAACCGTCTGGGCGGCGGCGTAGGGTTGATTCAGGCGG
>NZ_JAMYRB010000089.1:0-794 GCF_040321165.1 Mesorhizobium sp. M0500 | reverse complement strand
ATGCTCTGCCCCCGCCGAACCATCCTCAATGCGAGCGCGACGTCCGGTTCGTGATCTCTACCTCACCCCATGCGCCCATCCCGCGCAGCGGGTTCGTTCGTCGGCTCCTATGCTGCCGAGAAGCAGTGCGCCGCTAAGTCGATATTTGCAGCAAATGCGGCATGCGCTAGCAGTCAAGAGTCCCGGTATCAGTCGGGGAGCTTTGTCATCTCGACTTGTTATAGCCAACCGCCCGAAAAACCGGCTCGGTGCAGTCCCGCGATGATGGCCGGCACGCGGCGCATCAGGCGCCACAGCAAGCCCGAGCGGTAGTTCTCTATCATCAGAGTGATCGGACCCTGATTGATGCCGACATGGTCCGGCGATACCCAACCGCATGGCCGGCCGTCGGCGGCTGCTATTGTCGGATTGAAGCTTGCGGTGAAGCCGTAAGGGTTGCCCTCTTGCAGGTCGATCTCATGGAAATAGCGCAGTGCTGGCAGAACGATCTCTGGTGCAAAGGGCAATGAGGTAATCGCTGCCCACGGCGACAACGTCCCATCATCAGGGCCGAATGGCGCACCGCGCGCCAGATAGCCGAAGAAGCGGCGGCCACCGACCGTCATTTGGCGTTTTGTCGGGCTTGGGCCGTCGCTGGCGGTGATGCCCCAGCAATTCTCGCCATAACCGCTGAAGCCCTTCGGATTGCGAATGGCGTAGTCGCGTTGCAGGTAGGTTGCCTCGCGGCTGTTCTCGAAATAGTCGCAGTCGTGGTTGCGCATGGAAGCATCGCGGATGCCGCGAAAATCGATCCA
>NZ_JAMYRB010000088.1:0-908 GCF_040321165.1 Mesorhizobium sp. M0500 | reverse complement strand
TGTTTGGACTGGGGACATCGCGAACAGATGTGCGAGGACATCGCGAACAGTTTTGCATGCTATCGCGCCAGGACATTGAGGTCGATGGTTTCTATTTTCTGATGTCTGAACCAGGCGTCGAAGACACCGTCTGTGGCGGTGGGCCTGAAGGCGACGGATTTTCCTGTGAAGGCCCTGCACAAACGCATGGTGCGGCCAAGAATGGAGACGAAGCCATGCTGCTGTACGCGGCGGATGAGATCGCCCTTGGCGTATTCGAACGGCTCGACCGTTTCGCGATAAGGGCGCAGCGATGCCCAGTAGCGATCGAGCGGCACGCCGCCGTCCAGCGCATCGTGGGGACGCTGGGCGTTGTAGACATGGCGCCACTGGTCGAATGCGTCCTGGGCCTTGGCGAGATCGGCGAAGGGCGGTCCCTGCAGCGCCTCGGCCTTGAGCGAGCGATGGAAGCGCTCGTCCTTGCCGAGGGTCTGGGGATGGCAAGGCCTGGAGTGGCTGACGGCGATGCCGGTTTCGATCAGCCAGACGGTGAGCAGCGTGAAGTCGTTGCGGCCGCCATCGCC
Source organism: Mesorhizobium sp. M0500 (assembly GCF_040321165.1). NCBI lineage: Bacteria > Pseudomonadati > Pseudomonadota > Alphaproteobacteria > Hyphomicrobiales > Phyllobacteriaceae > Mesorhizobium > Mesorhizobium sp. M0500. The sequence continues at coordinate 345 of NZ_JAMYRB010000088.1, read as the reverse complement.
CCAGGGCGGGCCATTATCGGTGGCGATGCGCCACGGCAAGCCATAGCGGCGGAAGGCGGTGACCAGCCGGGCTTTTACGGTTGCGGTGGTCTGGTCGGCGCAGGCCGACAGCGCGACCGAGAAGCGCGAATTGTCATCAAGCACGGTGAGCGGATGCAGGCGGCCGCAACGCAAGGCGACGTGACCCTTGAAGTCCATCTGCCACAGATCGTTGGGGGCGGCATGCTCGAAGCGGATGAAGGGCTGCGCTCCACCGCCCGACGTTCCCAACTCAATGCCGTTGCGACGCAGGATGCCGGTTACCGTCGAGGCCGCCGGCGTGCCGATACCCTCGCGGGCAAGCAC
>NZ_JAMYRB010000087.1:0-938 GCF_040321165.1 Mesorhizobium sp. M0500 | reverse complement strand
CGCCGCCTCCGGCGCTACCACCAGCGATGGCAGTCATGGCAAGACCGCGCTGTCGCCCCTCCTCGCCAGCGACGGCAGTTCGACTGATACCGCCGCCTCCGGTGCCACCACCAGCGATGGCAGTCATGGCAAGACCGCGCTTTCTCACCTCCTCGCCAGCGATGGCAGTTCGACTGACACCACCCACGATAATGCCGGCGACAAGGTAAGCGAGGGCAGCAACGTTGACCGCATATTGGCCTCGTTGAGCCATTCTCTTTCGGCCGGCTCGGAACTTCTCCCGACCAACGATCCATCCGACAAGACGGCAACCAGCCTGATCCGCCACGGGTTCGCGCAAACCGTCCAGCCCGATGAAAGTGTCGGCGCCCAGGCAAAAAACGGCGCCGCCGCCGAGATCATGTCTGGCCACGGAGGCAACGATGCCTTCGACTTCAGCAAGCTTCAGGACAAGCTCCACCTCGATCAAGCCGCTCTTACCGAGCTTAAGTCGGGCGGGCTTTCATTGCATACTTCCCCTGCTGGTACGGCTACGGATGATGGTTCCCACCACATCATCTTTGACAGCTCAACCGGGTCGCTCTCTCTCGACAGCGACGCGGTCGGCGGCGCAGCTCAAGCGCAGCTCGCTACCCATCTCCCGTTGCAGCATCACTCTTTGATCTGAAAACCGGAGCGGCGGACCTTCAACTCGAGCGTGTCCGCCGCTCCGTCCGTGTTCAATTGCGCCACGGAAGCTTGACTAAGAAAAATGCGATATCGGCAGACATCAGAGAGATCGAAGTTGGTCGCATTATCGCCAATGCGAATTTCGGATTCGCCGCACTAGGCGGTCTCGGCAATTTTCAGCACGGCGTCGATCTCGGCCATCACCGTTGCCGGCAGCGGCCCTTTCTCCAGCGCACCGAGATTGTCCTCGACCTGCTCGGGCCGCGTGA
>NZ_JAMYRB010000086.1:0-962 GCF_040321165.1 Mesorhizobium sp. M0500 | reverse complement strand
GGGCAGAACCAGCGCAAACTCTACCGCGGCAACACCCGAATCACTCCGGAACATCCGGACTTGTAGCCGATCCACGAAAACTACTCGACAAGCTGAACGGTTTGCGTGGCCGGAATGTCTCGCATTCCAAGGCTCGTGCAATCCTGAATGATGTTTGCGTTGCCGGACCATTGCACGGTACTTGCGACGACCTGCGTGCAACCACCTTTGCCCGAGAAATTGCCGAGATAATTGACGCCCTGTGTTGGAAAATACAGAGCGCCGGTCAATAGCGAATCCGCCGTGCCATTAAACGTGTTGGATCCCGCCAGGTTGGCTCTGTCGCCATAGAACAGCACACCTGAATAGGTGCCCGACGTCGGTGCGCTGAGCTTGACGGTCGCCGTGCCGTTCATGCTAACGCCGGAGGTATCGGCCAGATAAATGACGACACCCTCGCCGGAAATATTTGCATTCGAGCTCGCTTTGAAATCGCCTCCCTCAATGACGTATATCCCGGGCGAGAGGGTTACATTGCCGCTCAAGCTGAGCCCCTTGCAGTATGTTCCAGGTTGCAAGGTTGACTGATTGCCGTTTTGACAAGGGTTCGTGGCCGGCGGCGCCGGCAGGTCGGCAAAAGGATCAGCAGCGGGCAGCGCCTGAGTTATCAGGCTGGCGCAAACGGTCTTCACGACGTTGCTCAACGAAACACCGCCTGCCGATATCAGGCAATCGACATCAAGGCTTGCCGATCCCTGAAGTTTGATGGCGTCCGGAGCTATCGAATTCGACATGACGGAGCAGCCTGTCAGTTTTGTGGTCGAACTGCCGGAAAAGAGCGCCGCTTTCGAAGCGGAAGGATCGACCGTCAAAATGCAGGCTTTTGAAGCATCCGTAATAAGAGCCACCGCCCTTGCTTGTGCGCCAACTGCGTTTTGCGTGAATATCGACGTAAAGAACCGATCGAGGTTCTGATGAACGAC
>NZ_JAMYRB010000085.1:0-1040 GCF_040321165.1 Mesorhizobium sp. M0500 | reverse complement strand
ATGGCAGATCGTGACAGCGACCAATTCCAGGTTCGCACCGGCCGGACGCGGCATGGCGGCGCGCCGGTCAATTCGCGCACGCTGCCCTTTGTGCGCCAGGTCGAGATCGCCATCCGCAAGCAGGGCGGCAATCCCTATCGCCTCGGTGCAAGCAGCGGTGCCGGGAAGGGGAGTGGCCGCTTCAACGCCCGCGGCCGCGGCGGCAAGCTGGCAGCAGAGTTGCCAAGGGATGGTGGCGGTTGGAAGCAGGACGGCAATGGCGTCCGCTTTCGCTCCCGCCGCGTCGTCGTGAAGGCGCGCGTCGTCAAGTTGCCAGGACGAGGCAAGGGGACCACCGGACGCGGCCAAAAGTTCGTGACGACCAGCAAGGCCGTCGATGCGCATCTGCGCTATCTCCAGCGGGACGGCGTGACCAGGGACGGCGAGAAGGGCAGGGTGTACTCGGCCGTCGAGGACGAGGCCGACGGCAAGGCCTTCGTCGAACGCGGGCGGGGCGACCGGCATCAGTTCCGCTTCATCGTCGCGCCGGAGGATGCCGCGGAGATGGAAGACCTGCGGTCCTTCACCCGCGATCTCATGCGGCAGATGGAGACCGACCTCAACACGCGCCTCGACTGGATCGCCGTCGACCATCACAACACCGGCCATCCGCACACCCATGTGCTGCTGCGCGGCGTCACCGACGACGGCAAGATCCTGAACATCGCCGGCGACTACATCGCCCATGGCATTCGTCACCGGGCAAGCGAGCTGGTCGAACGGGAACTCGGCCTGCAAAGCGAGGTCGAGGTCGCCCGCAAGCTGGCCAACGAAGTCGGGGCCGAACGGCTGACCCGGCTCGACCGCATGCTGATTGCCGAACAGCAGGAGCACGATGTTGTCGATCTCCGTCCCAACGCCAGCGACAGCTACACCATTTCCAGCAACCGCTACCTGCTGATCGATCGGGCGAAGAGGTTGCAACACTTCGGCCTGGCGAGCGAGATCGAGCCCGGCCGGTGGGTGATCTCCGACAGAGCCGAAAGCACGTTGCGAGGACT
>NZ_JAMYRB010000084.1:0-1078 GCF_040321165.1 Mesorhizobium sp. M0500 | reverse complement strand
CGCGTCCCCAAAACATCGCTTCAGCAGGCCAAAGACCACTGAAAACTCCGGGAAAACAGCCGTTTATGGACGCGCACTAGACTAGTCGCGGTGAAGCCCTGTGTAGGGCGGTGACAAACAAACTAGGCCATTGGAGCGCCGTCATGTTGGCGATGCGGGCGGAGTAAGAACCGTCCGGTGGCTTAGGCTGGCCCCTTTGGGGGTCGGCCGGGATGTTTGCCGTGGAAGTCTATGCCGCCGTCGGCACTTCGTTTTCGTCGAGGGGAACAGCCGCCGCGGGCCGGCCGGGCGGCGGTGGTGGAGGCACCCCACAACGACGTCGGCGGCTTCGAAGCCGCCATCTTGGCCTAGGGCATTCGGGGGGCACGGGTCGCCCCTGGATCGTGGTGGAGAGCCTCTATTCAATGGATGGCGACCACGCGCCCTTGGCAGACCTGGCTGTCAAATCGCTTTGAACCTCAGCCCCCATTTCGCTTCGAAGTTTAGCCCCCTGATGAGTTGGCGCTGCCGTGCCGAGAGCGCCTGGCGGAGCTGGTCAGGGTTGCGCAGCCGGGCGTGTCTCGGTGTCCAGGGAGCACCTATGTGATCGGGCTCAGGCGCGATTTTTGAAGCGCCAGGATTCGTTGCCGGTCTCGATGATGTCGCAGTGATGAGTGAGCCGGTCGAGCATGGCGGTGGTCATCTTGGCGTCGCCGAAGACCTGCGGCCAATCGGCGAAGGCGAGGTTCGTGGTGATGATGATCGAGGTGTTCTCGTAAAGCTTGCTGGTGGAACAGGAGTTGCGCGCCGGACTGGTTGAAGGGCAGATAGCCCAGTTCGTCGATGACGATCAGATCGTGGCGCAGGAGGGTTTCGGCGAGACGACCGCTGCGACCGGAAGCCTTCTCCTGCTCGAGTTGATTGACGAGATCGACGAGGTTGAAGAAGCGGCCCCTGGCCTTGGCGCGTATGACGGCGGCCGCAATGGCGATGGCCAGGTGCGTCTTTCCCGTTCCGGTCGGACTGGGCTCATAATGCCCGTTATCAGGATGGCGAGGCAAAGAAGATTGTCCGTTACGCCTTTCATCCACGTTCGGGC
>NZ_JAMYRB010000083.1:0-1091 GCF_040321165.1 Mesorhizobium sp. M0500 | reverse complement strand
CGGCGGCGACGATCGAACTGGCGAACTTTTCAGCTACGTGGACCTTGAGGTCCGGGTTCGGCGCAATCATCCATTGCGGGCGATCAGGACGATCGTGACTGAAGCCCTGTCGAGGCTGGAGCGTGAGTTCGCGGCGCTATATTCGCCGATCGGACGGCCATCTATCCCGCCGGAGAAGCTGCTGCGGGCGATGCTTTTGCAGGCGTTCTATTCGATCCGCTCGGAGCGGCTTTTGATGGAGCGGCTGGAATACGATCTTTTGTTCCGCTGGTTCGTCGGCATCGGTGTCGACGACGCAGCCTGGGACCATTCGGTGTTCTCCAAGAACCGTGACCGGCTGCTTGAGGGCAACGTCGCAGCGAAGTTTCTAAGTGCAGTCCTGGCGCAGCCCAAGGTGAAGAAGCTCCTTTCCACGGATCACTTCTCGGTCGACGGAACGCTGATCGAGGCCTGGGCGTCGATGAAGAGCGTCAAGCCGAAGGGCGGTTCGGGCGAAGATGACTCAGGCGAGCCGCCGGCTCAGGACGGCGGGCGTAACGCGGAAGCGGACTTCCACGGCGAGAGGCGATCGAACGAGACGCACGCCTCGACCACCGACCCCGACGCCAGGCTCTACCGCAAAGGGCGGGGCAAGGAGGCTAGGTTGTGCTTCATGGGACATGGGCTGATGGAGAACCGCCATGGCCTGCTGGTCGATGCCTGTCTGACGCTGGCCGACGGGCATGCCGAGCGAGTGGCGGCCCTGCATATGATCGAACCTCGCGCCGACCGGCCGCAGGCGATCACGCTCGGCGCCGACAAGGCCTATGACGCGGAGGACTTCATCAACGAGTTGCGCTCGATGAAGGTGACGCCGCACGTGGCGCAGAACACGAACGGCCGCCGTTCCGCGATCGATCGCCGGACCACGCGTCACGGTGGCTATGCCGTCAGCCAGCGCATCAGAAAGCGCATCGAAGAGGCGTTCGGCTGGATCAAGACCGTCGTCGGACAGGAGAAGACCAAGTTGCGCGGCCGCGACCGCGTTGGGTGGGCCTTCACCTTCGCGGCCGCCGCCTACAATCTGGTGCGGCTGCCCAAGCTCTTGGCGG
>NZ_JAMYRB010000082.1:0-1169 GCF_040321165.1 Mesorhizobium sp. M0500 | reverse complement strand
CAGGCTTCTCTGATTGGGGTCGTTGAGGTCAAGCTCCTCCTGATATTTTTCCGGACCATGTCGCCCCGCGGGTCACTCGCTTCTCTTCGCGGTCGACGTTAAGCCGCCGCATGATGGGGTCAGTAGAGCGAGGCCTCTCAATCTGTTGAACGACCTTGGGAGAGTTCGTCCCAGGATCGTGCCTGCTAACGAGATCGCCTTGCCCGTCGTCCCCACGGGAACGATCCGGCTCACGCCCTTTCGGGCGGAATCAACTCCTCCTTCGTTGGTCCGTTATCCCGAATTTCATGCCGGTACGGGGCCGGGTGCCTTGCCGAAGCGGAATTCTGTCGCATCGCTCCACATGCGATGCAGGATGACAGCGAGCTTGCGAGCAACAGCAACTCGGGCTCGGGCCATACCGCGCCGCTTGGCGACGTTCATACCCCACGCTCTGAGGCTCGACCATTTCTTGCTGAGCACAAGCAGTGAATGAGCCGCCTCATAGAGGGCCGTGCGGGCGAGCTCGTCACCGCATCGGCTTACCTTGCCCTGAATGTCCGTCTCGCCAGATTGATAGCGTGCCGGGGTCAGACCCAAATGCGCTCCGACATCCCTCGATCGGCGAAAGCGGTCCGGCTGATCGACCGTGGCACGAAAGGCGAGCGCGGTGATGGGTCCCACACCGGGCACGGACAGAACTCGCGCAACATCGTTGCCACGATCGCCAGAAGCGGCTCGACAAGCGCCATGATGACCGTATCTGCGCCAATCAGTTCGCGCACGCGATGAGCGAAAGTTGCGCGGCCTGGAGTGCCGAGCTTGATGCCGGCCTCCCGCAGAATCGCCCTGACGACATTTTCGATCGTCCGCATTTCATTGAGGACCGTGCGTCGCGCAACGAGGAGGGATCGCCAGAGCCGACACTGCTGGCTCTTCACATGCACCTGCCGATACCAGCCGGTGCGCATGATCTGCGCCAAGGCGCGGGCGTCGTTGCGATCGGTTTTGTTCGGCATCGTTTTCATCGCCGCGTTGGCCTGCCGGGTCTCGATGCAGATCGCCGGCAATCCTTCGGCGCGAATACCGTCATAAAGCCAGGCTGTCAGCGAACAGGCTTCGAGCCCGATGCGCTCCAGCGGCAGATCGATTTTCCGCAAGGCTTCATAAAGCGCCCTCGGCTCACTCGC
>NZ_JAMYRB010000081.1:0-1203 GCF_040321165.1 Mesorhizobium sp. M0500 | reverse complement strand
TGACGTGCTCCCCGTTTTGTCCGCGTCTATAAGTTAGCCCTGTTCACGTTGTGATCCTTGACGGATCGGGTTGCATATTCAAGCGGGGTGAGCCCATCGAGGCTCGTGTGTGGGCGATTCACATTGTAGTCGATCCTCCATTCTTCGATGCTGTTGCGGGCGTGCCGATAGCTGGTGAAGAGCCGTTCGTTGAGGCACTCATCGCGTAGCCGACCATTGAAGCTTTCCACGAAGCCATTCTGCATCGGCTTGCCCGGTGCGATGTAGTGCCATTCGACATGCCGATCCTCCTGCCAAGCCAAAATGGCGTTCGAGGTCAGCTCGGTGCCGTTGTCCGACACGATCATGCAGGGGTAGCCGCGATGTTCGGCGATGATGTCGAGTTCGCGGGCGACACGCTCACCCGAGATCGAGTTGTCGACGACCGTGGCCAGACACTCCCGGCTGAAGTCGTCGATGACGCATAGTATCCGGAAGCGGCGACCATCGGTCAGCGTGTCGGAGACGAAGTCGAGGCTCCAGCGCTGGTTGGCGCCCTGCGGTATCGCCATTGGCGCCCTGGTGCCCAAGGCCCGCTTGCGACCACCGCGCTTGCGCACCGTCAGCCGCTCCTCGCGATAAAGGCGATAGAGCTTCTTCCAGTTCACCGCCACGCCTTCGCGCTTCAAGAGAAGGTGCAGCCGACGATAGCCGAAGCGCCGGCGTTCGGCGGCCAGATCCCGCAGCCGCTTGCGCAAACCGGCATCATCCGGTCGGGACGGACGGTAGCGGTAGACCCGCGGCTCCATGCCGACGAGCCCGCAGGCGCGACGCTGCGAATAGCCCTTGTTCTCGATCGCCCAGGTCACGGCAGTCCTCCTCGACCCGGGCGTTAGAAGTTTTTTCCGAGCATCTCGCGCAAGGTCGAGACGTCGAGCATGGCATCGGCCAGCAGACGCTTCAGCTTGCCGTTCTCCTCCTCAAGGCTCTTCAGCCGCTTCGCCTCCGACACATCCATGCCGCCATACTTCGAGCGCCACTTATAGAAGGTCGCGTCGCTCACACCGTATTTGCGGCACAGATCCGTCGCCGAAAGCCCAGCCTGGTGTTCCTTCAAAATGCCGATGATCTGTTCGTCAGAAAATCTCGATCGCTTCATTGCCTGTCTCCTCATCCGAGGAACAGGCTAACCTCAAACCGAGGACATTTCAGGGGAGCACGTCA
>NZ_JAMYRB010000080.1:0-1254 GCF_040321165.1 Mesorhizobium sp. M0500 | reverse complement strand
TGGAGTGCGCCCCTCGGACCGGACGGGATGAACAAGCAGAATTGACTTGGAAGCCGGGCTTTCGAAGGATGGAAGCCCATGGTGACTTATCGCACGCACAGCATCGAGTTCAAACGTCAGGTAGTGCAGGAGTTCCTGTCCGGCGAGACGCTGCATGGTCTCGCCAAGCGGCACGAACTGCCGCGTAACCTGATCCGCATCTGGGTTCAGAAATACGAGGCCGGCTCCTTCGACGAAGACGTGGCGGCGGCCGACACGATGCAGACCTATGAGGCGCGGATCGCAGCGCTGGAGCGGCTGGTAGGCCGGCAAGCCTTGGAAATTGAGTTTCTAAAGGGGGCTCTGAAAAGCGCACCACGTCCGAGAAGCGGGACTACATCCGTGATCACCGGCCCGGCGGTGTCTCCATCGCTGAAGGATGCCGGCTGATGGGGATCGCGCGATCAACCTACTACGATCAGCCCGAAACCGCCGTGGATGACACAGCGCTCGTCGAGACGATGGGTGAGATCTCCGACAGCTTCGAAGCTTACGGCTATCGCCGCATGCAGGCGGCGCTGCGGCAGCGCGGCATCGTCGTCAACCACAAGAAGGTCAGACGGTTGATGCGCGAGCACGATTTGCAGCCCAGGATCAGGCGGCGCTTCATCGCCACTACGGACAGCGATCACGAGTTGCCGATCTTCCCGAACCTGGCGAAGAACGTGACACCCGACGGCCCGAACCAGCTCTGGGTGAGCGACATAACATACGTGACGATTGCGGCGGGCTTCGTCTACGTCGCGGTCATTTTGGATGCCTGGTCACGCAAGGTCGTTGGTTACGCCATCGGTCGGTCGATCGACGCGCGCTTGACCGTTGCAGCATTGAAGGCGGCAATCGAACGACGAAAACCCCCGCCGGGCTGCGTCCATCACTCGGACCGAGGGTCGCAATATGCCGCACTCCTCTACCGCAACGTTCTCGCCGAGCACGATCTTATTGGATCGATGGGCCGGCGCGGCAATCCCTACGATAATGCGAAAGCGGAAAGCTTCATGAAGACGATGAAGGTCGAAGCCGTCTATCCGATGGCCTACGAAACCTTCGCCGACGTCGCTGAGGACCTTCCCCGCTTCATTGATGAGGTTTACAACACCCGCCGATTGCACTCAGCGCTCGGCTATCTCAGCCCGCAACAGTTCGAGGACCAACACGCCCGGCAGATGGTCAAAACTGCGGCTTGACCCTGTCCGGTCCGAGGGGCGCACTCCA
>NZ_JAMYRB010000079.1:0-1351 GCF_040321165.1 Mesorhizobium sp. M0500 | reverse complement strand
GTGTCGGTAGCTTTTCAAGTTGTCCGGTTTTTGTAGCACATCAGATGTCCGCTTCTGTTTGTTGCAGGAGGTGCGTCGAAGCGGTTCACGCCGCACTCCTGATCTCGGTTTTCTGCCCGCGCAACGACCCGTCCGCATGGTAGCGGGCGATCGACCGTGGCCCGTGGAAGACGGCCAGCGTGCCGTCGGGATATTGGCGCACCTTGACCTTGGCCTTGACGAAGTGATGACGGATCGGGCTTGGCGGCAGCTGCAGCCTGAGCCGTCCGAAGACAATGGTGTTGTCGCGGCCGACCACGCGCTCCTCCTCGATGCACAGGATCTCGGCGAGCTGGTCCGGATCGGCGGCGACGAAGGCGCTGTCGGCGATCTCGGGCGGCTTCGAAAAGCGGGCATTGTGAGCCGCCAGGTAGACCTCGGCGATGAAGCGGTTGGCCGCTTCGATGTCTGTGATCCCGGCCAGTGCAAGTTCCTTCGGCAGTCGTTCCTGCAACGTCGAGAAGGTGCGCTCCGAGCGTCCGCGCGCCTCGGGCGAATAGGCCGGTATATGCTCGACGCCGAGCCGCACTAGCGCCCGACCGACTTGGGTGAGCCGCTCCTTGTCGACCTTTTCCCCGGCCTTGGGCGTGTGGAAATAGTGGCTGCCGCGGTCGCTGTAGAGGCTCGACGCCAGACCCTTGGCCGCAAACGTCTCCAACAGGCCTTGGAAGCTTGAGGCCGTGCCTTCCTCCTCGACCAGGAAGGCCGAATAGAGCGTGCTCGTCGCATCGTCCATCGTCACGATCAGGTCGAGCGGCGGCTCACCCGTCAACCACTCGTGCCGGCTGCCGTCCTGATGCAGCATCATGCCCTCGCACGGCTTTCTGGGCCGCTTGCGCCGATGCGCCCCGCGCCGCTTGGCCCGCTCCACCAGACCGGCTGCGTGCAACTGCGCCTTCGTCCAGGTGTAGCTCCAGCAGAAATTGTGGTCGCGAACCAGGTGCTCGTGGAAGTGCTTCACGTTCCAGCCAAAATACCGCTCCCGGTAAAGCAACAGCATCTCCTCCACCGCATCGCACGGCGCCCGTCGCGGCGAGGCCTTGCCCAGCCGACGGTCGATAAGGCCGGCGACACCCTCTTCCTCGTAGCGGTCGCGATAGCGCCGGAACTGACGCTCCGACATCCCAAGCAACTCACCAGCCTCCAGCATCGACAGATCACCTCGATCCCACCGGCTCAATACGTCGCGAAACTTCTGCATCCTGCGGTCCTGTAGCCATGCTGCCCGTCTCATCCCCAGCCTCCGTTCGCTGAAGATCAAACCGGACAACTCGTCTGCTACCTAACCCGGACAACTCATCTGCTTACGACA
>NZ_JAMYRB010000078.1:0-1389 GCF_040321165.1 Mesorhizobium sp. M0500 | reverse complement strand
ATCACCGCTGAACATCTCGCGCGCGGTGCCTATGTCTATGTCCGGCAGTCGACGGCCGATCAACTCGTCAACAATCCCGAGAGCCGGCGACGCCAATATGGCCTTGCCGAGCGAGCGCGGTCCCTTGGCTGGAAAGACGCCATCGTCATCGATGAAGATCTCGGTCGTTCAGGGTCTGGCATCAGCCGTCCGGGCTTTGAGAAGCTTCTGGCGGCGATCTGCGAAGGTCGGGTTGGTGCGGTCCTCGCCATTGAAGCCTCCCGGCTGGCCCGCAATGGCCGGGACTGGCATACGCTCATCGAGTTTTGCGGCCTTGTCGGAACGCTCATCATCGATGAGGACGGCATCTACGAACCGCGTCATCCCAACGACAGGCTGCTGCTCGGCATGAAGGGCACGATGAGCGAACTGGAGCTTTCGATCCTGCGGGCCCGCTCGATCGAAGCCCTGAAGCAGAAGGCACGACGGGGCGAACTTTTCCTGACGGTGGCGATCGGTTACGTCAAGTCGGGCCGGAACCGGGTCGAGAAAGACCCGGACCTGCGGATCCGCGAGGCGATCGATCTTGTATTCCGGCGTTTCGACGAACTGCAGAGCATCCGGCAGGTGCATCTGTGGTTGCGCCGCGAGGGCATTATGCTCCCTGCCGTAAATTACACGCGCGCGGCGGACAGGGCGATCGTCTGGAAGCTGCCCGTCTACAATACGGTGCACCACATTCTCACCAACCCGATCTACGCCGGCGCCTATGCGTTCGGGCGAACCTGCAGCAAAGTCACCATAGAGGCCGGACGCAAACGGATTGTGCGTGGGATCAGGCGCGATCGCGCCGACTGGGAGGTCTTGCTCATCGAGCATCACGAAGGTTACCTGAGCTGGCACGATTTTGAGAGGAATCAGCGCCTGATCACGGACAATGCCACAAGCAAAGGCCTGGTGCCGCGCGGTGCTCTTCGCCGGGGCGAGTTGCTGCTCGGCGGTCTCTTGCGCTGCGGTCATTGCGGCCGCAAGCTGCATGTCTCCTATTCCGGCAGCAACGGCAATACGGGGCGCTATCATTGCCGCGGAGCGCAGGTCAACCACGGAACCGACCCGTGCATCGGCTTCGGATCATTGCGGGTCGATCAGGCGGTCAGCGCGGAGGTTCTTCAACGCCTTCAACCGCTCGGCATGGAAGCGGCGATCAAGGCCATCGAGACCTCCACCGTGCAGGCTGGAGAGAAGCGGCGCCATGTGGAGCTCGCACTCGAGCAGGCACGTTATGAAGCCGCCCATGCACGCCGCCAGTATGACGCCGTCGACCCGGACAACCGGCTTGTAGCAGGCGAACTGGAGCGACGCTGGAATGCCGCGCTCGTAGCCGTCCGCGAGCGTCAGGACGAGCTTGAC
>NZ_JAMYRB010000077.1:0-1399 GCF_040321165.1 Mesorhizobium sp. M0500 | reverse complement strand
GAGCTATGACGGATTTTGGGTGACGGGGTTGATCAAGCGGCGCTTTGCGGCTTCATTTCGATGACCTCGATCCCGTCCTGGAACCTGGCACCTGCGAGCAGTTTCGGCAACTGATTTTGTCCCTTCAATCGACGCCAGGATTTGGCGGCGGCCATGACGAGCTTGAAGACCATCAGCCTGGCGGTCTTCGACGACAGGGAGCCCTTCGTGCGCACCGTTCGGTGGCGAACGGTGGCAAAGACGCTCTCGATCGGGTTCGACGTTCGCAGATGATCCCAGTGTTCGGCGGGGAAATCGTAGAACGCCAGCAACGTCTCGCGATCCTTCTTCAGGCAGTCGACCGCCTTGTTGTACTTCGCGCCGTATTTCTCGGCGAACACATCGATCGCCATTTCGGCTGCTGAGCGTGTCGGCGCGCCGTAAATCTCGCGCAAATCCGTCTTCATGTTGGCCTGCACCGAGAGCGGCACCTTGTTCAGGACGTTGGCGGTCTTGTGCACCCAGCAGCGTTGGTGCCTGGTGCCGGGAAAGACCTCGTCGAGCGCCTTCCAGAAGCCAAGCGCGCCATCGCCGACGGCAATATCGGGCGCGATCTTCAGGCCACGCCGCTTCACGTCGACCAGCAGCTCGCGCCAGCTTTGCGCACTCTCGCGAATGCCGGTCTGGAAACCGACGAGTTCCTTTTTGCCCTCGGGCGTGGCGCCGATCAGGACCAGCATGCATTCGGCTTGGTCTTCCATCCGCGCCTGCAGGTAGACCCCGTCCGCCCACACATAGACATAGCGGCGCGCCGAAAGATCGCGCTTTTGCCAACGCTCGTAATCGGCGTTCCACTCCGCCGTCAGCCGCGTGATCACCGAGGGTGAAAGGTTCGGCGCGTCCTTGCCCACAAGCGCGCTCAGCGCTTCCTGAAAATCGCCCGTCGAAACACCGCGCAGGTAGAGAACGGGAAGCAGCGCATCCAGACTTCGCGTCCGACGCGCCCATTTCGGCAGGATCGATGAGGCGAACCGGACCCGATCAACCTCGCCATTCGCGCCGCGATCCCGGATCTTCACCCGCCTGACTGGCACCGGACCGATGCCCGTCTGGATGCTCCGCTCCGGGCCGTGACCATGGCGGACAATCCGGTCACGGCCATCGCCAAGCTTGAGATCCCGCATCTCGGCAAGAAACGTCTCGGCCTCGATCTCGATCGCCTGCGCCAGCAATTTGCGCGCCCCGGTGCGAAGCACATCCGTCAGTGGATCATCAAACTCGTCAGGCTGACGAAGACGCAAAACATTGGTAGTCTCATTCATGGCGTATCGCTCTCCTTGAGAGGTTCTGGCAGGCTTCATCACCCGCCTCGATACGCCGCTCTCCTCAAACCGTCATCACCCAGTTTCCGCCATAGCTC
>NZ_JAMYRB010000076.1:0-1427 GCF_040321165.1 Mesorhizobium sp. M0500 | reverse complement strand
GGTCGTGTCCCCAGACGTGGTGTAGCTCGGCGGTAGCGAAGCCGCTCGCGAGCGCGCCCTCAACAGCGCCGTAGCGAGCGAGCGGCTTTGCGGCGGTCATCGATGTTCCCCGGTAAAGGTCGGGTTGCTGACACCAACCTGATTCGAAGGGACCACCGATGACCGACGACATGATGAACCTGCGTGCGCTCGTGGAGAAGACCCCTGATTGCGATCTCCTGCGCGAGATGATCGGCTTTGCCGCCGAGCGGCTGATGGAGCTGGAGGTCGGGGCTGCCACCGGCGCCGCCCATGGCGAGAAGAACCCGCTGCGGCTGGCCCAGCGCAACGGCTACCGCGACAGGGACTGGGAGACGCGGGCCGGCACCGTCGAGCTGCGCATCCCCAAGCTCAGGAAGGGCTCCTACTTTCCGGGCTTCCTCGAACCGCGGCGCATGGCGGAGAAGGCGCTGACGGCCGTCATCCAGGAGGCTTACATCCAGGGCATCTCGACACGCTCCGTCGACGACCTGGTCAAGGCCATGGGCATGAGCGGCATCTCCAAGAGCCAGGTCAGCCGGTTGTGCGAAGAGATCGACGGCAAGGTGAAGGCCTTCCTTGACCGGCCGATCGAGGGCGACTGGCCCTATCTGTGGATCGATGCCACCTACCTGAAGGTGCGCCGCGGCGGGCGCATCGTCTCGGTCGCGGTCATCATCGCCGTCGGCGTCAACAGCGACGGCCGGCGCGAGGTGCTGGGCATGGAGATCGGCACCTCGGAGGCCGAGCCGATCTGGACGGAGTTCCTGCGCAAGCTGACACGCCGCGGCCTGCGCGGCGTCAAGCTCGTCGTCTCCGATGCCCATGAAGGCCTCAAGGCGGCCGTCACCAAGGTGCTGTGCGCGACATGGCAACGCTGCCGGGTTCATTTCATGCGCAATGTGCTGGCGCATGCCGGCAAGAGCGGTCGCCGTGTCGTCTCCGCCTTTATCGCCACAGCCTTCGCCCAGGAGACGCCGGAAGCCGCCAGCACGCAATGGCGCGCCGTCGCCGACCAGATCCGGCCGAAGGTGCCCAAGCTCGCCGCCATTATGGACGACGCCGAGCCCGACGTGCTGGCCTACATGACCTTCCCCAGGGAGCACCGCGCCAAGCTGCACTCGACCAACCCGATCGAGCGCCTCAACGGCGAGATCAAGCGGCGCACCGAGGTCGTCGGCATCTTCCCCAACGACGACGCCATCGTCCGCCTCGTCGGTGCGATCCTGCTCGAGCAGAACGACGAATGGGCTGTCCAGCGCGCCAGATACATGACGCTGGAAACCATCAGCCAAATGAGCGATGATCCTCTCATCAGCCTGCCAGCCGTGGCACGCTGATCACCCCGGCCCCATGCCGGAGAGCGCGGCGACCGAGCCGTCAGCTACACCACTCCCTGGGACACGATC
>NZ_JAMYRB010000075.1:0-1433 GCF_040321165.1 Mesorhizobium sp. M0500 | reverse complement strand
CACTACTTTGGCAGATTTTTAGCGGAGAGGGTTCTGCAGCAGTGGGGACAACGGATTGGGGGCGGCTGCGCGAGCGCGGTGAGGATGGCTTGCCTGACGGCGGGTAGGCTCGGTTGGGGCGGCGGGCCGAGGATTCTTTTTTCCCCCTCCCGCTTGTTTGAGGCGGCGAGATTGCAGGAAGGCGTAGGCGATCATCGTCATCAGCGCGTGCCGGTGCAGGCCCGTCCATGAGCGCCCCTCGAAGTGGTCGAGGCCAAGTTCCTCCTTGAGCTGCTGATGCGCCTGTTCGCAGACCCAGCGCGCCTTGATGGCGCCTGCGATCTGCTTGAGCGAGGCGTCGGCGGGCAAGTTGGAGAGGTAGTATTTGCGCTCGCCGGTCGAGCGGTGCTCGCCGATCACCCAGACCTCCTCGCCAGGCAGATGCTGAGCGCCCATGTCGCGGATGCGCTGGGGTGGGCCATCTGCAACCCGGACACGGACAGCGGCGAAGCGGGCCGAGAGGCGGCCTTTGGTGCCACGCCGCCAACTGACCGTCCGCCATTGGGCTTTTTCCAGCATCGCCTGCGCGGTCATCGACTTCACATCGGGGATATGCCGGCGGCGCGGGCGGCCGTGTCCGGCAACGGGGAAGATCATCGCCACGTCGGCGGCATAGACCTTCTGCTTGAACGGGATACCGACGGCCCAGGTAAGGCCGCGCTCGGTGAGCGCCTGCCGGAAGGGGGCGCTCAAGCCATATCCGGCATCGGCGAGCACGCAGCCAAAGCGTAAGCCGGCTGCGCGAGCCCGGTCGATCTCGGCCAGCGCGATTTCGGGCTTGGTCCTGTAGGCACGATGGTCCTCGGGCACACCGGCACGGTCGAGCCGGGCGGGATCGGAAGTCCAGCTCTCGGGCAGAAACAATCGCAGCCCCACCATGACCGGCACTTCGCCAGAGGCCAGCGTCAGCGACACCAGCGTCTGGCAGTTGGCGTTCTTGCCAAGCGCCGAGGCATATTGCGGCGCGACGCCGACCGAGTGGCGCCCCTTCTTGGGGAGCGCGGTGTCGTCCACGATCAGCCACGCATCGTTCCCGCCAACTTGTTTGTCGGCCTCCGCGAGCAGCACCTTCTCCAGCGGCGCAGCATCCCACACGCCGCTCGCGATGAAGTGGTGCAGCTGGTCATAGTTGACGCCTGCGTCGCGCGCCGCCATCGGTTGGACGCTCTTGCGATCCCCAAGGCCAATCAGCCCAGCAATATAGGCCGGACACATCCGCGCACGCGTCTTGTGCCTCAACGCCGAGACGAACGGCTCAAGCCACCGCTCCAGATCGAGTTGCCAATCCCTGTTCATGGCCGGCCCCTCCAAAAGCCGACCTCTCATGAATCACGCAAAACGGCTCTTGGGAATCCTCGAAACGCTCCCGGAGCTAAAAATCTGCCAAAGTAGTG
>NZ_JAMYRB010000074.1:0-1538 GCF_040321165.1 Mesorhizobium sp. M0500 | reverse complement strand
CCGTGCTTTTGCTCGACGAGCCGTTCGGCGCGCTCGATGCGCAGGTGCGCCGCGAACTGCGCCGCTGGCTGCGCGACATCCACGATACGACCGGCCATACTACGGTCTTCGTCACCCATGATCAGGAAGAGGCGCTGGAGCTTGCCGACCGCGTCGTGGTGATGAGCCAGGGCCGCATCGAGCAGGTCGGCACCGCCGACGAGATCTACGACACTCCGAACTCGCCCTTCGTCTACGGCTTCATCGGCGAATCGAGTTCGATTCCGGTCAAGGTCGAGGACGGCCAAGTCTGGATCGCCGACCGGCCGATCGGGCTGTCCGCGCCGCAGGCGCCGCAAGGCGAAGCGACGCTTTTCTTCCGTCCGCACGATGTCGAACTGGTGGAAGAATGCAATGGCTGCATCGCCGGCACGGTCGCCGCCAGCCGCCGCGTTGCCGATACCAGGCGGGTGGAACTCGAAATCGGCGGCGAGCGCCAGCGGGTCGAGATCGAGCTGCCCGTCGACCATCCGGCGGCGCAGAAAAGCCGGGTGGCATTCAGGCCGCGGCGCTGGAAGCTGTTTCCGGCTGCTTGATTACGAGGCGATTACCAACTTGTGCACAACAAGACGTTTCGGCCCGCTCTTTCAACGCGCCTTAGCGAGAGCACAAGGGTCATCGGATTTTTCGGGAAAGCCGCAAAGCCGTAGTGCTCGTAGAAGGCTTTCGCTTCGTCCGATATGGCATGAACAAGAAGGCCGCGAATCCCGAGGATCGTCGCGGCGTAACGCGGTGCGCAGAACGGCGTCTTGCAACAGCGCGGCGCCTAACCCCTTGCCTTGCCAGCTTGTGTCCACGCTGCTCGAATGTCGCGCGGTCGACGTCGAGCAGCCTGATGGAGCAGGTCTGCACGGCCTTGCCGTTCAAGATGGCTTTGGTCACCGCGATCACGTTCCCGGCGGAAACTCGCCGTCGGTTGTCTCCCATCCCTGAAAGGCGTCCACGTCATCGACCGGAGCAAGCGCTGCGTCAGCGGATAGTGGTGTCGATGCACGCGTCTTTCGCCACAGCGGCGCCAGGAGCCACCATTCCCGGCGCTTCTCCAATACTGACCTTCGCGCGCTACGGCTTGAGGCGATTCGGAGCTGAACCTTCAAAGATAATAGCGAAGTAAAGGAAACAGCGGTATTTTGACCAATTGAAATTCGTCGGGGGGTGCTCATGGCTCTATATGTCATTGGCGCAGGCATGGGTCGCACTGGCACATATTCGCTGAAGCTCGCGTTGGAGCATCTTGGGTTCGGGCCGTGTCATCACATGGCAGATGTCCGCGCCAATCCCGAGCAGAAGGCGCTGTGGCGCGCCGCCGGCCAGGGACAACTCCCGACCTGGGATGCGGCATATGCCGGCTATCTTTCCGCGGTCGATTGGCCAACGGCGCATTTTTGGCGCGAAGTGAGTGACCACTACTCTGATGCAAAGGTTATCCTGACAGTTCGTGACCCGGAAGCCTGGTATGACAGCATGGCGCAAACAATAGGACTCACGATGGATGCTGC
>NZ_JAMYRB010000073.1:0-1672 GCF_040321165.1 Mesorhizobium sp. M0500 | reverse complement strand
CTAGTGCGCGTCCATAAACGGCTGTTTTCCCGGAGTTTTCAGTGGTCTTTGGCCTGCTGAAGCGATGTTTTGGGGACGCGTGATGGTACAAGGGCATGGAGGTTGCGGCCGGGGGTCGATCTGGCGGCAATGGGGTCATAGGGGTATCGGCCGGCGCTCGCCGGCGTGCTCCTGAACGCAGCCCGATGACTGGGGGTCAGGTCGATCTGAGGCGGGTGAAGAGGGCGAGATTGTAAGCGACCACCGAGGACCAGACGTAAGCCTTGAAGTGGTTGAGCCCGCGCCAGGTGCAGCGGGCCAAGCCATAGGCGCGCTTCAGGCAGGAGATGCTGGCCTCGATACCAGCGCGGAAGTTGCGCAGCTTGCGATAGACCCAGCGGCTGCTGACCATGTCTTCGATCCTGAGGGCGCTCTTCTTGTGGAACGCCATATCGCGCACGCCCCAAGCCTTGGCCTGGCGCAGATTGGCGCGGCTGGCATAGCCGCCGTCGGCCGCCGCCTGACGCGGCGGCTCGCCGTAAAACGCGATGTGGCGCTCCAGCATTAGCAGCAGACGCTCGCTGTCGGCTGGGTTGCCCGCTTCGACGACGAGATCGAGGATCAGTCCGCTGCGACCGGTGGTCAGATTGATCTTGTGACCATAATCGACGTCGCGGCTGCCCTTGACGATGATATCGGCATGCGGCTCGAACAGGCTCACCAGCTTCTCGCCGGCCGGGACCGGCTCGCCTGCCAGGACCCGCCGTTCGGTCTGGGCGATGATCCGCTCGATCAGCGGCCGGTAATGGCGGACTTGGGCCTGCCACAGTTCAACGGCCGGGCTCGCCGCCAGGGTCAGCTGCTCAGCCGCCTGCTGGAGATAGCCCAAGGTGGTGCGTGTGATCCTGAGCAGCTCGCGGTAGTGCTTCACCCGTTTCGGGCGGCCGCGGGTATATTCGATCGACCGGGACCGCTTCTTCGCCGCGCGGCAGTGATCGTGCCATGGGATGGCGCTGCCCAGTGCATCCGCGTGCTGCAACAGCCGCACCATCACCCGCACAGCGTCCCATAACAGGCTGCTGTCGCTCGGCTCGTGGACGAGTGCGGCGGTGACGGTGCTGTCCACGCGCACGACCTTGCCGCCTTCCAGCTTCTCTCGCCTGGCGCTTGCCAGCAGTACTTTGTTGATTTCTTCCCAGGTCGGCGCCTGGATCGCGCTGATCGTCTTGTGCAGGACTGATTTCTTTGGGCTCCACCCCCATGGCAGCCGGGCAAAAGCCCGGAACGAGGCGGAATCCTCCAAGTGAAAGGCCAGTTCCTGATAGCTTAGTTGGCGGTGCTGCTTGAGCAGCGCGCAGCGCAGCACAGCCTCCGCCGGCAGGCCCTCGCGGCCGGTCTCCTTGAGATCGTGCCGGCGCAGGTCCCGCGTCACCAGGCTCAAAAGCTCGCGATGCTCGTCCAGCCATTGCGACATGGCTTTCAATTCACAGCCGATCTCGTGTCCGGCGAAAAGATCAAATACACTGGATTGGACGGTGCGTTCTTGGCGCATTGTCGGCCCCGGCGGTGGCAGAAACGCTTTGGAATCAGTGGCTTGATCTCGAAGTGTATCTGAACCCGCCGGGCCTTGCCTACCCAAAATCAGGATTCATTCAATAATATCAGCAGCTTGCCGTTTATGGACGCGCACTAG
>NZ_JAMYRB010000072.1:0-1781 GCF_040321165.1 Mesorhizobium sp. M0500 | reverse complement strand
GCTCGCTCGCTACGGCGCTGTTGAGGGCGCGCTCGCGAGCGGCTTCGCTACCGCCGAGCTACACCACGTCTGGGGACACGACCCACTCTGTGCCGCGGTCCTGGTCTCGCCCCGGCATGAATTGGCCCTCGCGTGTACCTCTTGTGGGACTCATTCAGGTGGGCTGCACCGCCTCGCGCCGATCGGCAGGATGGATGTTGCTGACATGGCAGCCGGCATGCGCCCGAACGGCTGCCGCCTACTGGCTCAACGAATATCTGATGAACGGCGTGCTGCTTTTGAAGCGCTTGCCACCCCGCAGCTGACAACTCGTTTGACACCACGGCGCCGCGAGCCCATCGAGCCCCTTGCGCATGTCGGTATGACCGAGCGCCAGATGCACCTTCACCCCCGTCGGAACGACGATCATGATGCGTTCTTCCTCGCCGCGAGATGCTGCTGGACTGCATCTGCATTGTGCCGACGGATGCAAAGACGCGCCGCCCGTCGTCCAGTTGGGCTGTCATCACGCCGTCCGGCGGTCGTACGAGATTGCGCAGGGCAGTCAGTACCGGCGGTTCGGTTTCCGTCCCATGGATGAGTGCAACCGTTGCCAATTGCGGCGCCTTGCGAGCGGTCACGCCGAACTGGACACGCCGGCCGAAGGCATGCTGGTGGCCATCCCATGGCGGCGGCAAACCTCCGCCACACTGACGCCGGGCTTCTCCGTCTCCTGCACGATCGCCTGCTTCTGTGCGTTGCTGAAGCGGCGCCGGTTCGACCGCCCGTCAACGGCGGTGTCAAGTGACATTGGCGCCGTACGCAATTAGCAGCGCTGCTGAATTGAGCCCGCGCACTCGGATGCAACAGAGATCGCCAGTCCACTTCGGCCTCGAATTCCTCGGGGACGAGCGCGCCATTTGCGCAGCGCATGGGGCGAAAGTCCGAGCGCCGCGGCATATTCGGCAAGCCCCAACCCGCTCCAGTTCATCGCCTCCACATGCTTGCCCCAGAACGCCTGCAGGGCAATCGGACCGGTGTCCGTACGCACGCTGTAGCGGTAGCGGCGCGGGCTCTTGCGTCGCTTCGGCGGCCCTTTCTTGCCCCGCTTTTCCGGCTTTTCCTGGCGCAATTTCCGCAGATATTCCGTACGTTTGCGCCGATCTTCCGGGCTCACCAGATGGCGCACTCACAGCTCAAAAGTCTTCGTCGAAAGCTTGCGCCGGCGGCAATATTCCTCCGCCTCAAAACGGCCCGATACCAGGTCGCGTCATGCGTCGACCAGCACGGGTTGTTGGCCTTGTCCCAGGAACGTTGAGGCACCGCCGGAAATCTCTCAATAGCAAGGAACGTCACATGTTGCGAGATTGCACGACCCGAAAGATGTGCAGGATCCGGACGGTTACCGAGGGTGGTGGGGGACAGCGAGGGTGGTGGGGGACAGCAAGATAAAGCGAGCTGGCGCTCGCCCTCGCTTCGCTCGTAAGTGTGTGTCTGCACATTGTTTTTTCCGGCACATGCGGACACCGGGAGGCACCACGCGAGGTGTGGCGGGTGCCGGTTGGTCCGCTATCCTGCTGATCTGAAAAGTAAAGGTGCGGTGCCCGGGCGATGTGCGATCCGCCGTTTATACGCCACAGCAAGTCTTTGCGCTCCATAGCACGCTCAGCGTTCCGGCCGTCTTGAAGAGCGAATCCCGACGCCCGATGCTGCCGTCATGGCAGATCGTGACAGCGACCAATTCCAGGTTCGCACCGGCCGGACGCGGCATGGCGGCGCGCCGGTCAATTCGCGCACGCTGC
>NZ_JAMYRB010000071.1:0-2076 GCF_040321165.1 Mesorhizobium sp. M0500 | reverse complement strand
CGACTTTTGCCTGGATGCTGCTTGAGCATCTGTCTGCCCAGCTCCGGCGCATGACCGAGCGGGTATTCGAATACAGCACTCTGGTCGTGCGAAAACGGCTGATCGTCGAGCTCCTGCATCGGGCGGAGAAAGCCGCACTCGTGGACGGCGAGGTGTCCATAAGCCCGGCACCGACGCATTCCGAGCTGGCGGCAACGATGAGCACGCACAGGGAAGCGGTCTCGCGCGAAATGAGCGACCTCGCGAAGAGAGGCCTGATCGAAAAGCGCGGCAGCAGGTTATTGCTGCATGACGTCTCGGCACTACGGGCGCTGGTCGACAAGAAGGAATAGCGAAGGCTGTCGCTGCGGCGGGGGGCACCGCACGTTTCATACTCCTCGGCCGCAAGTGATTATTCCTTCCGGGAAACCGGGCAACCTAGCGTGCCAGCGCGCGGGTCGGGCTTTGATCGCTTCACCCCTTGCAAGAATCATGACTCGGCTTCTTGATGCGGGCTCGGAACGTTATCCCCAGCCTGCTTGCAGACTTACAAGGGCGGATCGAAGGGTGAAGCCGCATGGACGTTAAATACCAAATCTTCGTCAGCTCGACCTATGCCGATTTGGTCGACGAAAGACGGTCGGTCATCGAGGCCGTTCTTAACCCTCGGGCATATTCCTGTGGGGATGGAGGCATTCCAAGCCAGCGACGACACTCAATGGGATTACATTAAGCGGCGCATCGATGACAGCGACTACTACGTACTCATCGTAGCAGAGCAGAGTTGAAGGGTAAGAGCTACACCCAGATGGAGTACGAGTACGCCGTCGCCCAAGGCGTGCCTACCGTGGCGTTTTTGCTCGAAGGCGGTGCTCGCAAGACGTGGGCCGCGGAAAAGGTCGAGTTCGAGAAAAAGGCCAAACTCGAGAGATTCCGAAAGCTGTATGAAAAGAAGCTCGTCAAATATTGGCGCAACAAGGACGATTTGGCGGGTAAGGTTGCGATGGCTATTAGACGTTATGACCGTGGTCTGAGCGGCGGCCCGCCCTTAGTCTTTGCAGCTGTTAAGCAAACGGGGGTTGCTCGGGAGTGCCGAGCCGAGCCCCAAGCGAAGAAAGGACGGGCCATGGAGCAAGATAACGTTTTTTACGTCGGTGTCGATGTGTCGAAAGCCAAGCATGCTGTCGCGATTGCCGAGGGCGGACGCGGTGGAGAGGTCCGGTATTTCGGCGAGGCGTTCCCCGCGCGTCGTCACCGCAACGTCGTAGCCGTGAAGCCGAACCGTGACGGTCGCGTCATCGTGAACAAGCGTCACCTCGCCAGTCATCGTGATCGTGTCGCCTTCGGACAGTTTCGCCATCGGCATCACCCTCGCAAAGGCCGCCGCTGAACTGGACGTGGAAAGCGCCATCATCGACGGTGAGATCGTCGTATTGAACGAGACTGGCCTGTCTGACTTCGGAGCCTTGCGGAAGCCATCACCCGACGCCAGCACGACCTCTATTCGTCGCCTTCGATCTTCTGCATCTCAATGGTCACGACCTGCGCGACATGGCGCTGGAGGACCGCCGCGAGATCCTTGCCGAGATGATCCCGGACGGTGGCCGTATCCAATTCAGCCAGGCGCTTCCCGGCGAGCCTAAGGCGATCTTCCACCTGATAGACCAGGCGGGGCTCGAAGGCATGGTGTCGAGGCGCAAGGACAGCAAATACCGGAGCGGCAATTCGACGGCTTGGCTCAAGAACAAGGCTTACAGCATCGATGAATACGAGTTGCTCGGCGCCGAGCGTGAACCCGGAAAGCCGGCTTTCGCCCTAATGGCCGAGCGTGGCACAGGACGCTATGTCGGGAGCGCCTTTATCACCTTGAACCGGGAGATGCGGGAACGCCTCTGGGAGCGCGTACAGGAGCATTCTGGGCCTGCGCCAAACGGGATGAAACGGCCGGCGACGCAATGGGTCAAGCCGGGGCTGATCGGCCGCGTGAAGCATCTCCGCGGCGAGGAGAATCCGCGCCATGCCTCGCTGCAGGATTTTCGGGAGGAAGACTAGGGTAAAACTCAGTCATTCTGGCTATGCCGCGAATGGCCGAGATGG
>NZ_JAMYRB010000070.1:0-2419 GCF_040321165.1 Mesorhizobium sp. M0500 | reverse complement strand
CCCCGACGCGGCCCCGGCCGCCGGCGGGGGGGCGGGCTACCGGCTGGACCGTGGGCCGGGCCGGGCCGGCTGCGTGCGGCCCGCGGTCAAGTAGCTTCAACAGTGCTGGCGCGACGGCATCGATCTTCTTGAGGGGCTGGCGCTTGAGACCTGGAATAAGCGCGGCGACGAGCCACTTCCCCTTGCTCATTTCGATGACGGCGATGATCGTGTTATCCTGTTCAAGAGCGGTAAGGGAGCGGCTCGTGTCAAAAGATTGCGACATGGGACGCCTCCTTCTGATGGTGGTTGAAACAGCGAAGGATGCCACACCCTCGCCGCTCCCCCCATAGCATCTACTCGGCGGGCAAGATTCACCGATTGCTTGCTTTCTCCTGGAAAGAAGTTCACGGTCCGATCCAAGACAGAGGCAGGACAATGAAAAGCCGGCTAGATCCCTAGTGAACGCGGAAGTGTCGTCGGTAATTAGCTCATCGGCAGCTTTCGTAGGCGTCTTCGGGCGACTCTGAGTTTTGACATGACGTATGATTGTCTCTCAGCGACGATCGCCAAGCGGGGCGAGCCAACGGCGTGCCGATCTCCTTCGCTCTCAGCTATCGGAATACCAGCGCAGCGAGCTGGCCAGAATCGTCGCACATGGCCGACGCTCTCAATAATTCCGTCACTCATGGGCGGCGACAACAGGGCGCGACTGCCTGGGGCCAAGCTGGCAGTCTCCGAATGTATCCACAGTCCGCATTTGCTACCTTGATTGCTTAACACCTTGCAAAAGTGAGAAGATACGCAATGGTCCACCCGCTTCCAGAAGAGCTGCGCGTTATCGCGGGTCAAAATTTTCCGCTTTACCCCTGCTCAAATGAAGCTTGGTCAATTAAGCCGACGGGCGGCGCCACAAGCGCGCGGGTTATGATTTGTTCCATTCCGAAGGCGGGCACCCACCTATATGCCCGTCTGCTAACCATGCTCGGGCTTGAACAGTCCGATGTGTTCTTTAATAAAGAATATCTGGGAGACTTCCGCTTTGTGGATGTCGAGAGAGCTCGGTTCACTCATTCTGAAAACATCCTGTGGATACCGATCGAGATATCATCTCGCTTTATTCAGCCCGGTCAGTTTGGCTATGGGCATCTGCCGTGCGACATGGGCATCCGCCATTGTTTGGCGGATTTCAAAGTCATCTTCCTTTCGCGTGAAATGCGTGCGGCAATTGTGTCGCAGATGCGATATGTCGGGAACAGCGACTGGTGCCCGCCTGGGAGGGCTGAGATCAAGTGGCGCCATGAGCCGAACGGGCCCGAGAAAATGCTGAAGTACTTTGATGAGATTGCGCCTTTCATTTTCAACGAACGCTGTCACCCGTTGGTGCCGTGGGCAGATGAGGAGGATGTTCTTGGATTGACCTATGAGCAGATCATAGGTGACCAAGGGCACGAAGTTCAGCTCGAGACCATTCGCAAAATTGCTGAGTTTTGCGAGATCCAGTCACCGCAGAAGCCGGAGCTGATCTTGAACCAACTTATTGGAGAGCAGACCTTTACCTTCTCCGGCAGGCGAACTTCGTGGGAGGCTTGCTGGAGTCCGGAGATTGAGGCGCGGTTTACCGCGCTCGGTGGGTCAAGACTCAACGAGCGATTCGGATTTTGATCTGGAAATGGCCGACGAAAATGGAAACCCCTTTCCTTGGGAGAACCATGGTGGCCTGTTGCTGCTGGCCCGGCTAATTGATGATCTTTATCGACGATTGCCGGAACGATCACCGCGCACCTACGCTGCGGCTCGATCGCGTCGCTCACCCTTTACGAGCCTCGACTAAACGACGCGACTGCGCATACTCTCTGCGGCGTGGACCCGGATGGGCGGCGGGCATGGAAGCCTGGCTTGATAGCTCAGTGCCGCCGGTCGGCGCGAGCAACACAAGGACACGCACGAAAGGCTTTGGACCCTGGCTGGCTTAAGAATGTTGAGGCGTCGCATCACTCCAACAGGATTAATTGAAAGGCGTTCATCGGCGTCAGACGCCGACCGCAGTGCGACGGTTTTGGCTAGAGCGGGATGAATTTAGGTTGGCGCATAGCCGGCCTCGATGAAGTAAGTTCTGCATTCGGTTGAAGTGACGGTGCCGGGGATATGTCCAATGGCATCGCAGACGGCCTCGACCGTTCGCTTGGCAGCTTTGCGCAGCCAATGCTTAAGCTTGGCGACGAGCTTCTCGATGGGGTTGAGGTCGGGCGAGTATTTCGGCAGAAAGAACAACTGGCGCCGGCCGAGCGGATGGCGCGGCGCACTGCCTTGCTCTTGTGCGAACCGAGATTGATGGGGTGGACGCCCCCTGACGGCATCGCTGTGCCAAAGTGGTGTCGTTGATCATCACTTGAACGGAGGCGTCCATGTCGGAAGTTAGCATGATCGGGTTGGATCT
>NZ_JAMYRB010000069.1:0-2487 GCF_040321165.1 Mesorhizobium sp. M0500 | reverse complement strand
GTAAGCGCTGTTGTGGGACCACCTTTCGGGAGTGGTCGCGATCTGTGAGGTTGCCGATCCTGTATTGGGATCGGAGATCGGCTTGTGTCTGGACTTGACCTTACGCTTGACCCGGATCGGCAGCCTCGGCGTTTCGAGGTGATCAACGGTGCCGGCGGTCGGCGTCATTGGTCGGTGGATGACAAGGCGCGGATCATCGCGGAGACGCTGGAGCCGAACGCAGTGGTTTCCGAGGTCGCCCGCCGGTATGGCCTCAGGCCGCAGCAGGTCTTCGCCTGGCGCCGCGAAGCGCGCAAACAGGCCGCTTCGGTGCAGCAAGATTCTCCTGCCTTCGTGCCGGCGGTTGTGACGGCGGCGGAGCCTGTAGCCAGGCATCCACCGAAGCAGCGGAAACGGCAAGCCACTCGAGACGCCGGCATGATCGAGCTTGAGATCGACGGCGTCGCGATGCGCGTTGGCCGGGGCGCCGATACCAAGACGGTGGCCGCAGTGATCCGCGCGCTGAAGGCGACGTCGTGATCGGGCCGACGGGTGCGGTCAAGGTCATGGTGGCGACGAAGCCGGTCGACTTCCGCAAGGGCGCGGAGGGGCTGGCGGCGCTGGTGCGAGAGACGATGGGGGCCGATCCGTTCAGCGGGGCCGTCTACGTCTTCCGGGCGAAGCGGACTGACCGGATCAAGCTGATCTTCTGGGACGGCACCGGGGTCTGCCTCTATGCCAAGCGTTTGGAGGATGGGGAGTTCCGCTGGCCGAAAGTACATGACGGCATGATGCGGCTGACGGCCGCGCAGCTCTCGGCGCTACTCGAAGGTCTCGACTGGCGGCGCGTCCATGAGGCGCGCCGGACCCGCGTTCCAGCCCAGGCCGGCTGACCTGCGACGAAGTGAATCAGCCTGGATTCCGCTGTCGCGGGCTGTCGTCGAATATGGTCTGATCCGGTCATGGCGATGACTGCTGACCAGCTTCCCGACGATCCGGACGCGCTGAAGGCGATGATCCTGGCGCGCGACGTCGAGAACGCCCGGCTGATCCAAATCATCAAGGAATTGCAGCGCCACCGCTTCGGCCGGCGTGCCGAGACGCTGCCCGAAGACCAGCTTCTGCTGGGGCTTGAGGAAGCCGAACAGATCGAGGCGGCCGGTGAGGAAGAGCAGGCACAGACCGCTCTTGGCGAACGTCAGGCGCGTGTCGCAAAGCGCCGAGCGAACCGGGGCGCGCTGCCACCCCATCTGCCGCGCGTGGAGATGGTTATCGACATCGAGGATCAAGCCTGCCCGTGCTGCCGCAATGGTCTGCATCGCATCGGCGAGGACGTGAGCGAGCGGCTCGACATCGTGCCGGCGCAGCTGCGTGTGATCGTCGTGCGGCGACCAAAATATGCCTGCCGCGCCTGTGAGGATGTGGTCGTTCAGGCTGCCGCGCCGGCCCGGCTGATCGAGGGTGGTCTTCCGACCGAAGCGACGGTCGCCCAGGTCCTGGTCTCCAAATACGCCGATCACCTGCCGCTCTATCGTCAGGCGCAGATCTATGCCCGGCAAGGCATCAATCTCGATCGCTCCACGCTCGCCGACTGGGTCGGCCGCGCCGCCTGGCACCTGCGTCCGGTGCATGAGCGGCTGCTTGGCAAATTGAAGTCCTCGCCAAAACTCTTCGCCGACGAGACGACCGCGCCGGTGCTCGATCCCGGCCGAGGCAAGACCAAGACCGGGCAGCTCTGGGCCTATGCGCGTGACGATCGGCCATGGCAGGGAGCCGACCCGCCGGGCGTTGCCTATGTCTACGCACCCGACCGGAAGGCCGAGCGTCCGATCGCTCATCTCGCAGGCTTCACTGGAATCCTGCAGGTCGACGGCTATGGCGGCTATCGTGTGCTGGCCGACAAGAGCGGCGTGACGCTCGCCTTCTGCTGGGCGCACGTTCGCCGGCGGTTCTATGAATTGGCCGTGTCCGGACCGGCGCCGATCGCCGGCGAGGCGCTGAGACGGATCGCCGAGCTCTACAGAATAGAGGATGATATCCGCGGCCGATCGGCCGATGAACGCCGTGCGGTACGTCGGGAAAATAGCCGTGCCATTGTCGCCGATCTTGAACTCTGGCTACGCGAGAAGCTCGGCCTGATCAGCCAGAAGACAAAGCTCGCCGAGGCGATCCGCTACACGCTCTCGCGCTGGCAAGGCCTGACACGCTTCCTTGACGACGGCCGCATCGAGATCGACAGCAACACCGTCGAACGCTCAATCCGCCCGATCGCGCTCAACCGCAAGAACGCGCTCTTCGCTGGCTCGGACGGAGGTGCCGAACACTGGGCGATTATTGCGTCGCTGATCGAAACCTGCAAACTCAACGCTGTCGAGCCACTCGGCTATCTCGCCGACGTACTCACCAGGATCGTCAACGGCCATCCGAACAGCCAGATCGACGACCTGCTGCCTTGGGCCTATATCCGGGTCCCTGAACTCAGGGCCGTGGCCTGAGAACACCGCTTAC
>NZ_JAMYRB010000068.1:0-2595 GCF_040321165.1 Mesorhizobium sp. M0500 | reverse complement strand
GTAAGCGCGAATTTCCCCGCACCTTTTGCTGTTGAGTGCTCTGATGCATGAGGTGTCCACCAAAATAGGTGGACACCTTGTGATGGAAGAAGATGAGCAGAAACTGCGGGTGAGGCTTGTCGGTCGGGACGGGCGACGCCGATACGACCCGGCATCGAAGGACCGTCTTGTCTCGGCCTGTCTTGA
This sequence comes from Mesorhizobium sp. M0500, assembly GCF_040321165.1. NCBI lineage: Bacteria > Pseudomonadati > Pseudomonadota > Alphaproteobacteria > Hyphomicrobiales > Phyllobacteriaceae > Mesorhizobium > Mesorhizobium sp. M0500. The sequence goes on along the minus strand of NZ_JAMYRB010000068.1, from coordinate 2,409 downwards.
GCCTGGCGTGTCGGTATCGAGGCTTGCGCTCGAACATGGGGTCAATGCGAACCTTCTTCGGAAGTGGATAAAGAAGCGGGCGGAGACCCAGTCCCTCCCACAGCCCCCACCATCGGCGTTCATCCCGGTTCAGATTGAAAGCACTTCCGATCGGGCCTTGCTGCGACAGAGCAGCATGGCTGCGGTGGATTTGCCGGGGACTTGCGATGGGGCACGTAGGTCGGCATCGAAAAGGACAGCGCCTTTTTCCTCTCCAGCCAAGGTGAGCGCGTCGCTGCCGAACGGCGTGAAGTTGACGCTGGAATGCGGTGATGTGGATGCGTTGACGGCGACCATCGGAGCACTGGGTCATGTTCAGACTGGGCGCTGACCTGAAAGTCTACCTGCACCGCGAGCCGATCGACTTCCGGGCCGGCATCAACAGCCTTGCGGTTCTGGTCCAAGAGACGATGGCGCTCGATCCGTTTGCTCCGGCGGTTTTTGCGTTCTGCAATCGCCGTCGCGACCGGATGAAGCTCCTGTTCTTCGATCGGTCGGGCTTTGTGCTGGTAATGAAGCGGCTGACCGAGGACAAGTTCCGGTGGCCGCGCCGGGAGGCAGCGGTGGTCACGCTTACGACCGAGCAATTGCACTGGATCCTCGACGGCATCGACATCGATGCGATGGTCCGCCATCCGGTGCGGCAATATCAGGTTGCCGGTTGAGGGCTCTCGAATTGAGCGGTTGACGCGGCGGCATGCTTTCGATTCAAGAATCTGATGAATCGACCCGGCGAACCGACTGTTGAAGCGTTGATGGCGCGTATTGCTGCGCTGCAGGCGCAGAACCGTCAACTCACCGAACGCGTCGTCAAACTCGAGGAAGAGCTGGCGCTTGCACGACTGCATCGTTTTGCGCCGCGCAGTGAAAAGCACATTGACCGCCTCTTCAATGAAGCCGAACAGGCCGCGGATGAGGACGCCGCCGACAACGAAGATGGCGGCGTCGTTGTCCTGCCGGACACGGGCTTGCCGGCGAGCGAAGGGGCGACGGGAAAGAAGCGCGGCCGCAAGGCCTTGCCGGAAAACCTGCCGCGCGAGCGCGTCGAGTATGACCTTCCCGACGATCAGAAGGCTTGTCCTTGCTGCCGTCACCAGATGCATCGCATGGGCGAGGCCGTTACCGAGCAACTTCATATCGAGGTGAAGGCGAAGGTCCTGCAGAATGTGCGGTTCAAATATGCTTGCCGTCATTGCGACCGTACCGGCATCAACACGCCGGTCGTGACCGCGCCGATGCCCGCGCAACCCTTGCCTGGCAGCATCGCCACGGCTTCGACGCTGGCCTTCGCGCTCGTTCACAAATACGTCGACGGCACACCGCTCTACCGCCTGGCGCAGGCCTTCGAGCGCGCGGGCGTTCCTGTCAGCCGTGGCGCTCTGGGTCACTGGGTGATCGGCTCGAGCGAAAAGCATCTCGCCCGCATCTATGACGTGCTGAAGCTGCGGCTCAGATCGCAGCCCCTCATCCATGGCGACGAGACCACGGTCCAGGTGCTGAAGGAAATGGACAGAGAGGCCACCAGCACCTCGTACATGTGGGCATACCGGAGCGGCCACGACAGTGACGAGCCGATCGTGCTGCTCGATTATCAGCCGGGTCGCGGCCAGATACACCCGCAGACCTTCTTGGGCGATTACCGCGGCATCGTGATGAGTGACGGTTATTCCGCCTGGCGCACGCTGGAAGGGGCAACGCATCTTGGCTGCATGGCCCATTCCAGGCGGCGCTTCGTCGATGCCCTAAAGGCGAGGAAGAAAGGCGGCGGCCCGCCGGAACAGGCGCTCCGGTTCTTTGAACAGCTCTATCGGGTTGAAAGGCAGGCGCGGAACGAAATCCCCGATGACGGCGAAACGCGAGATCACTGCATTCGCCACTTCCGCCAGCAACATAGTGTCCCGATCCTCCATGCTCTCAAGGCATGGCTCGACGACATCGCCCCAAAAGTCTTGCCGGACAGCAAGCTCGGCGACGCCGTCTCCTACACCCTGAACCAATGGGGATATCTGACTCGTTACACCGAGGACGGCAGCATGCCGATCGACAACAATCTTCTCGAGCGTGACATCAGAATCTTTGCCACTGGCCGGAAAAGTTGGCTGTTCAGCGATACCGTCGACGGAGCCAGGGCCAGCGCCGTCATCTACAGCCTGATGTTGACCTGCCGCGCCTGTGGCGTCGAGCCGTTAGCGTGGCTGCGCCACGTCCTCACTGAACTACCTCAGCGCCCCGAGAACGCAGCCATCGAGGATCTGCTGCCCTTCAACTTCGCCAAAGCAACAGCAGCCTGATCAGACCAGATACCGTTCCCGATTCGAAGGCCATCCGTCGAAAGCGCTCGCGTCAACGTGCAGCGAAAATAGCGCTTAC
>NZ_JAMYRB010000067.1:0-2798 GCF_040321165.1 Mesorhizobium sp. M0500 | reverse complement strand
ACCGCTTCGACGCACCTCCTGCAACAAACAGAAGCGGACATCTGATGTGCTACAAAAACCGGACAACTTGAAAAGCTACCGACACTGCGCGTAAAACCGCCTTTGTCAACGCAAGCTGCGTCGGACGTGCGTATTTCGCAAAAACGAGACAGTCGTGCCGCTAAATCGCGGACAGCAGTTTCACTAATTCGCGGACAGCAGGATGGGGTCGGCGCTCGGTTGCCTGGTTGAAGTCATTTGCGATTGATTTCGCCGTTTTTGGCGCCGGTCAAGGGCGGCGATGTTTTTTGCTTTCTCATGCTGTCGCCTTCGAGGGTGATGCGATGGGCGTTGTGGATGATCCGGTCGAGAATGGCGTCGGCTATTGTCGGCTCGCCGATCATGGCGTGCCACTGGGCGATCGGCAGTTGCGCGGTGATCAGCGTTGATTTCCGGCGATAGCGTTCCTCGAAGATTTCCAGCAGATCGAGACGCTGCTGGTCGGTCAGGTTGTGGGTGCCCCAGTCGTCAAGGATGAGCAGTTGCACCCGAGCCAGCTTGTCGATGAGACGGGGAAAGCGGCCGTCGAGACGCGCCAGGGCGAGATCTTCGAACAGACGCGGCATGCGCAGGTAGAGCACGGAATGATCGAGCCGGGCGGCCTGACGTCCGAAGGCGCAGGCCAGCCAAGTCTTTCCGGTGCCGGTCTGCCCGGTGATGATGAGGTTTTCATGCGCCTTCAGCCAGGCGCCTTGGGCCAGCTGTCGCTTGGCACTTATTTGGGGTCTCCCTCACTTTGTGTGGTTCATCTGCTGTTAGTGGCGCTGTCGCTATGGACGGGCATGCGAACGAAAACGAAATGGTCGCCCGGCCCAGGGGGTGACATCGCCACTGCGGTCCTTCGACCAAGTCGATTCGATTCTGAATATCGGCCTTTAGATGTTTGTAGCGATTGAATCAGCGACCAAGATCTGGGCAATAGCGGTTATGGTGACCGCGAGCCACTAAGCTTGTGCCGTACCCTTACAATGATTCATCAAGGCGTTTACCTCGGCAATCACGAGATCCGGCGTGATGTCGAACTTGCATCGGACTTTGACCGGACAATGCCGCACTTGGTCCAGACCACATCCGCGACATTCAATAACACTCATAAGCATGCTGACCAGGGGACCTCGAAACCCCCAAATCTCCGGTAGATGTGACGCCGTGAAAATGCCGATAGTAGGGCGGCCAAGCTGGGCAGCGACATGCCCGGTGCCTGAATTGTTCGAAACGACGAGCGCGGCCGAATTCACGAGATAATTGAATTCCAATTCCGACAAGTCGACAGCCGTCCGAATGTTCGCGGCTCCACGATCCCGAGCTATCTTCGCAACCTCCTCAAGCGCTTCCAGGCATTCGCCACGGGCAACGAGGACCACCTCACCACGGGTCGAAAGAGCAGCGACAACTTTGCCAAAACTTTCAATCGGCCAATCTCGCAGGCTGGAATTGGAGAACGGAGCCACGACAATCGGGGCATTGCCTTTAGTCGAATTCTGTGGGTGACCCGCTCCGCTTTCGAAATAGGCAGCTGCCTTTGCGACCAGAAAGAGGAGGATTTCTGACACATGCTGGAGACGCACCTGCTTGCGGTCAATGAACCAATCAAGCCATCTACGAGGGATTTTGTTAGCAAGCCCTATTTTTTGGACGAGCTTGTAGAAGATGGTTCTGCGCAGTTTCAGATTAAATGGCGCTATCGCAATATCGATCTGATGCATGCTGTACGGATCAACTATCGCCGCACGGTGCCTGGCGGGGACTTCAAGCAAGATGGGCCTTGTTTCTTCCGGAACACGCATATCAATGGCAAGATCAAACTCGCCGGTCAGCAGCGGCCTTATGTCGGCGGCTTCTTTGCGCGTTTTGACTTTCGGGTTGCGAGGAAAAAAGTCAAAAGCAATGTGATCGTCGGCGAGGTCGAACTGTTTTGCAGTAGCGATGTTCCAGCTTCCCACCACCAGCGTAATGTGGGCATGCGCAAAACGCTGACGAAGGTCCTTTAGGGGCCCTAGAGACATCCAAAAGTCGCCGACATGATCAAGCTTGAGGACCAAAATTCTCATCCTTGCGCTTGACTGTTCCGGCTCTTCCCAGCTGCGGTATATAATTTGATTGCGGTCGTGCTTTGTAAAATATGCCATTGCCATTCCGAAGATTATACGGTCAACACTGATAGCCCAGTGACGCGTGTGTAGGGTTGGAGTGCTCCCCACTTGTCCGCGTCTCCGCAAGAATTCTGCCATCAGATCCAAGCCGCGCTCCAGCAGGAGCTGTCGGGCGAAGTCTGCATCTCTAGCGGTGGTAGCGCGCCAAGAAGCCAGCTATGTCCCGACCCGCAATGTGAAGGGCTTCGTCACGGTCTTGCATGCAGTGAGTTCGAGAAACGCCGAGTAGACGGCGATCGCCAAGCCGCCGTCCCCAGATCTCGAGCATAACGGCAGTGGCCTCGCTCTTTGGTCGATGCTGATCCTGAATGAGACCGTCGCCGCCGGCGACGACATCGCCGGCCGGATTGACCGTCTCCGGCACGCCCTGTCGCTGTGGTCCCGCATCATGGTGGTTAACAAAGGACCCGCCGCAGGCGCTTTTTTCTGCGCGTCCGGGTCGTCCAACATGAAGTGGACGAAGCAACCCTGTGATGAAGTCGAGGCCCCCCCCACGGCGGGCGGGGCGGGGGCCGGGGGCGAACCCCAAATTAGACCAGCGTGGGTATGGGGCACGGGATAAACACGAAACGCGGTTTTGGTTGGGACGGCGTGGGGGAGACGGGT
>NZ_JAMYRB010000066.1:0-3183 GCF_040321165.1 Mesorhizobium sp. M0500 | reverse complement strand
AGGAAGTCTCGATACCGAGGCCCGCACCGCCGACGACAATCGGCAAAGACAGAGCAAAAATAGTAGCAACGTTGCCGCTCTCGCCTGTTTGTCGCAGACGGCTAACAAACCGCCTCAAGATACGGGCACCCCATTCCATGGAAATATTTAAGCCAGGATGAATGAAGGAACGACTAAGGATTTCATTCCATTTGATATGGGCACTCTTTAGCCCCGACCGGCACAAAGTCCGGCGACCGCATTCGGCCAGCTGCTCGGCGTTGGGCGCACCCGAGCGACCCGCGAGCGGCTATGGAAGCGGCGCCAGGAGCATGCCGGGCCGCCGCCAAAGGGCATGAAGCGCCCAGCCACCCAATGGGTCAAGCCGGGGCTGATTGGCCGCGTAAGCATGTGCACCGCGAAGAGGGTCTACGCAACGCCTCGCTGCTGGACTTCCGGGATCAGGATTAGGGCGACACCGGCCATGCCGCGCCTCACCCTTGGGCAAAGCCGCCTAGGCTTACCGCAAAGCAGAGTTGAGTTTTCGCAACGCGGCCGATAGCCTGTGCTTTTCGAAGATCGCTAGCTTCTGCTGATAAGTGATCCGCACCTTGGCGTTGCACCCGTGGCATCTGAAGTGCGCGATCGTTCTTAGTGCAGAGCCTTTCCTTACTGCCGGATAGGAGCAATCCGGACAATTGAATGTGAGCGCAACATTAGATAAGTCTTTGGCTAAACCCATTTTCAGATCGTGTCCCAGGATGTGGTGGAGCTGACGGCTTGCTCGCCGCGCTCTCCGGCATGGGGGCCGGGATGATCAGCGTGCCACCGCTGGCAGGCTGATGAGCGGATCATCGCTCATTTGGCTGATGGTTTCCAGTGTCATGTATCTGGCTTGGACGGCCCATTCGTCGTTCTGCTCAAAGAAGGAGCGCGCGTACGAGGTGGACGATAGCGTCGTTGGGCAAGATGCCGACGACCTCGGTCCGCCGCTTAATCTCGCCGTTGAGCCGCTCAATCACGCGCAGAGTTCCTGGACTGATGCTCGGCTGCCGGCAACTTGCTCGCCAGCCAGGCGGTGGTCGGGGAGACTGGCCAGCCACACGCTGGTGATTCCAACCTGTGCCGATGTGCCAATCAGCAACCTTCGTCGGTCTTTTTCACCTGGCCCGGCGCGGCGGCTCTTGGCTGCCGTGTCCTGCTGACCTGGCGCCGCCTGCTGAGCGCTGCCAGTCTGCTGGCCGGGCGCGCAGTCTCTGGCCGAGTTCGGATTTGTGGTGCCGCTGGTGGTGGTCGTGTCGGTGCCCTGATCGCCGGACATGTTGGTGCCGCTGCTCGTCGCGCCGGTGCCCTGATCCGTCGTGCTGGGCATGGTTGTCGTGGTCGAGGTTCCGCTCGTTGAGGTTCCGCTCGTCGTCTGGGCAAAGGAAAGCCCGGCCGACAGCGCCAGCACGGCCGAAGCCAAAAGGATGCGTTTCATCTTCTTTCTCCTGTCTAAATGCGCGGGGTGCGCTGTAAATCCAACAGGCCCGCAGACAGAAAGAGTGTTCCCCGATGAAGCTCAACTTTTGTAACTCTGACAACGATGAGCCTTTTGAGACGATTCATCGCCGTTGGCTCCGCTGCGGCATGTTTGCCTTCGGTCTCCTTTGCAGATTTGCGCAACGATTAGACCGAAAATAGTCGCGATTTCGCCCGTCGGTTGCATTCCGGCCTCGAACACGTTATTTTTGACGCTAGCGTTCCCGGGGGGGAAGGTGGATGAGCATCGTCCAAAGGGTCGGTCCAGTTCTAGAACAGGCGATTGCCGCAATCCTCAACAGGGCGGACCGGGGGGACACCGTCTCGGTTAAAGCCGCATTATACCACGTTCGGCAGTCTGCGCCTGATTTGACACTATGCGACGACCATATAACCGAGGCTATCCTCGAAGTCGCTGCGGCCCTTGACCTGTTGGTGGCTTTCGATAGTCGCGAGTAGCCGATCCATCGAGCGTAGCGGTTTGATAGGAACGGCCCGGCAGCCAATCGGGGGGACCAGCGGCCGCTGGCGCTAACTAAGCTAGCGACAATTGGGTCGTTCGCCGGTTGCGCAAGTTATAGGCCATCTCATGCATCATTGCTTATTTGGTAATCTGATTATGTTCCGTTGCCCTAGCCGCCGGATCTCACGATCCAGACTCGGTTCCTTGCGTAGGTGGCCAGGCGCCGGCACCAGCCGGCTGGAGTTCATTGAGCCTTGATGCCGACCTTGGTCGAGAAGCCGCCCGAGGGCGACGCCTGGATACACGAGGTGGAGTTCGACGGCTACTGGGCCTGTCTGCCGGAAGGTCAGCATTTAGGTCGGCGTCGACCAGAAGCTTGGAACCGTGTTGATCGGCATGTCGGCAAACGCGGGACCTTTTCTAGATCATTGCCTTTTTCTGCGCGACCCGACAGATTCACCTGAGCATGCCCTGTAATGTCACGAAATAGGGCAACATGACCCATCCATTGCTGCGCGTCTGTGTTCGGTATTACCTAGGGGCGAATTGACATTTTATCGATGGCAAACACCGGGAACCCAGTTGATGAGAGATCCGACGAGCATCGGCGCGAGCGCCGCCAACGTGTGCTAAAGGGCGGGACGATCATCACCGGGATCCAGAATTCCGAGATCAGCTGCACCTTGCGCAATCAGCATGAGGGGGGCGCTGAGCTGAAGGTCGCGCCCGATGCCCGGGTTCCCGATCGCTTCTTGCTCTACGTGTCGGTCGATGGAGTTGCCTATCGATCGGAGGTTCGCTGGCGTCGCAACGACCGCATCGGCGTCAAATTCACCGGCACCGAGCCAAAACCGAAACTTCACTACGGCTGACCGACGGTAAGATGAAAGTCAGACTTTTTCTGGCACTCGCCAGTTATTTTTCATGTCCCGAACAGCACAAGTTGCACCGCACATTCTTGCCGAGGACAGCCTGGACAGGACGGGAACTGCGCAGCCGTCCTTGAAACCGCTTTCACGGCTCTCATTCCTCTTGCATCGAGCAAGGCTGGACGGCTGAAGAGACTGCCACCGCACTTTGTAACTTCGCCAAGAGACCACCTTGAACAGCTCAAGGCGACGACATCGACTTAAGTGTAAGCGCTGTTGTGGGACCACCTTTCGGGAGTGGTCGCGATCTGTGAGGTTGCCGATCCTGTATTGGGATCGGAGATCGGCTTG
>NZ_JAMYRB010000065.1:0-3321 GCF_040321165.1 Mesorhizobium sp. M0500 | reverse complement strand
AGCCGTGGCACGCTGATCACCCCGGCCCCATGCCGGAGAGCGCGGCGACCGAGCCGTCAGCTACACCACTCCCTGGGACACGATCAACTTCTGCGTGGCATTTTAATTGCATGAATGGAGATTGAAGAACGAAAATACCCAGGAGAGCTAGCCTTCCCGCTGCAGATCCACGAGCTTGCGGAAGAGTACCGCAAGGCGGCAACCCTGCTGCTTCGGCTCGGCCGGCCAGGCAAGCCGCTCACTCGAGCGCCGTTCAGATTGTCGGCAATCCATGCGATCGAACTCTATCTGACCGCGCTTTTGCTCCACCGTGGGCACAGCCCCAATCAGCGGAAAAATCGCTTGTCATAGGACCCTCTCTAACTGCCCGCATTGCCGTCTACGAGGTGAAGGTCGCGCAATCGTCAATATCTACAGACAAATCTGAATTAAATCGGAGATGATCGGGGGAGTAGCTAGGATGTCACCCACGGTGACTGAACCGATCGACATCGACGCCGAGGTCTCGGCATTCCTCGCGCGGCTGGAGGCCGAAGTCCCCTGACATGATGCCGCCGTCGAGCCCGCCGACGGGTCACTCGCTGGCGCTCGGTCGGATCATAAATGCCGAGCACCCCGTTCCGAGACCACCTTTGACTTCCGTCATTCGATGCAGACGCGCGGAATCGGCCCCGATCTTTGCGGCGTAGAGCCAGAGGCCGGCCGCCAGGTCCCAGGCCGGTTGGCTCCAATCGCGCTAGGTCGTGTGGATCAGGTTTGTCCACACCACTTAGTTAGCTAGGGGCGACAATATGCCATCGAAGAAGAAATGGCGCAGGTATTGGGTATCGATCCGTCGGAGCACCCAATCCCGCCCGCAACGCGGTTCGCAGCCATCTCGACCGATTGGTGGACTCCTGACTGCGGGATCTAAGGAGCTTTTCCTAGCCTATAGCTAAATTGAAAGACGCCGGACCCCCGATCGAGCCAACCGCGACCCAACCTACTGGACTCCAGAGCGAATAGAGCGCGTGCGGCTCGAGCGACTTGAGAGGAAAAGGAAATGGCGCCTCGGCATGACTGACTCCGACTGCCTGAGCGCCGGCATCGCCTTTCAGTGCGCGCAAGGGGAGCGTTCCGGTGGCCAATGCTGCTGTTGGAACGGAGCAGGTGGGTTGTTCTAGCAACACGGTTGAGTGTCCGGGGTGCCAACAATGAACAAATGCGCAGGAACACTCGATCCGCGCCTTCGGCAGGCCTGCCTACAACCTGTGCAAGTGCACAGGTAGCGAAGGTGCGCGCGTTCAAGCACGTTTGAGTGTCGGCGCAATTTCCATGCCGAGGTTATATAGACGCCCGAGAGCCGTGGCGCACTGGCAGAAGACGGCTGGACACCTTTGACTTCGCATCAACCTTGACGAAACTCTTCCCTGGAGTTGGATACCTGTCACCGTGACCTACGCCGAGGCCGCTTGATGCCGACAATAACCCACGTCTTCACAATCGACCACGTTTCGCAAATGATCGGGGAGGATCTCGAGCTCCTTCAGGCGATCGTCAGCAACGATGACAATCTCAGCTCTGGCAGTATCATCAGTGTCCATGACGGTACGGAGAAGGCAATAACCGCTCTCACCGACGACGGCATTGACGAGCTAACACAGATGCTTACCCATGCTCGCCGCTCGGCCGAAAAGTGGAGCGACTTCCTCGATGACTTCGTCTCGGATCCCGACAGCATCGCGCGCATCAAGGCGAGGTCTTCGGCGTAAGACCGACGGCTGCGGCAAAGTTGAGGACAAGCCGATCAATATGGTCAACTTTGCCGCCACCTCGTCCAGAGTAGCGGTAAGCCGGTTTATCTGCGAGGCGGTTGCAGCCAGCTCCGGGCCGTAACGGGTCACGAGATATTCCCGGTTCTGGCTGAGGGAGTGAAGATGTTGGGCGGTTTTCGCGCGAAGGCGCAGCCTCGCTTCCAAGGCGAGTTCCGTGCGCGCCGACAGATCGTGCTGCATTTTGCGGAGCCGCCCGAGTGCATTTAGATCGAGCGTATGACTACCTTTGTGGCGATGACCCGATGAGTCGAAGGGGACGCTAAGCCTTGGACCTGTTAATTGAGGCGGTTGCCGTCGAAGAGTTCAAGCAGCCACGCCAAAACGCGGAGGTGCTAAGGTTTCCGATTGGGCGCCGCTTCTGAGGCAATCTCCACGACCGCCATGTAGCCTCAGGTGAGGCGCTCACCGGACGTATGCGCCGCCACTATGAACCATGGTGAGCAAATCCTCCCAGAACGCCACGCCCCGCATGAGCCGAGGCGGGCAATAGAAAATGGGGGCCCAAGCGCGCGTCCATGAAACAGCGCCGCAGGTAAATTCAGCAGAATGTCCATCCTGGCGCCTTCAGCGGCGATGCGCAGCCAGTTCTTGCGGTGACTATCGGGTGGCCGGAGTCCTGGCGCCCGCGCGGCGGCCACACCGTAAAGACCGAGTGGACCGTTAACGCGGGAATCCTGATGGCGCTCACCTCTCATTATATCGGTCGCGCGCAACGTTTGCGGATCATCCGCTGCACCGATCGTGCCAAATGAATAAAGCCTTCAATTACAAATGGTGAGCCGCCTCATCCATGTCCTATCTCCGACGTCGTTCACGTAAAAGGCTCGGTGCTTCCACGCTCTTTTGCTCTTCGCCCGTCCCTCTTCCGTCTTGACTAGCAGGAGCCTACGGCCTATCTCACTGCCGCGTTAGCACTCGCTTCTGGTGAGTGCTAACCACGCTCCGGCAACGGAGAACCGTTCAACATCCGCACCAGGGAAATCCAAAAATGGCAAAGTCGAATTTCCGGCCGCTGCATGACCGCGTGGTCGTTCGCCGGGTCGAGTCCGAAGCGAAGACCGCCGGCGGGATCATCATCCCCGATACGGCGAAGGAAAAGCCGCAGGAAGGCGAGATCATCGCCGTCGGTTCCGGCGCCCGTGACGAGGTCGGCAAGCTCGTCCCGCTGGACGTCAAGGCCGGCGACCGCATCCTGTTCGGCAAGTGGTCGGGCACCGAAGTCAAGCTCAACGGCGAAGACCTTCTGATCATGAAGGAAGCCGATATCATGGGCGTCATCGGCTGACACGCCGCCGCCTTTCATCCGCACCATCCAATCTGAATTTCGGGCGAAATGCCCAGGAGTAAAAAATGGCTGCCAAAGACGTAAAATTCTCCCGTGACGCTCGTGAGCGCATGCTGCGCGGCGTCAACATCCTCGCAGACGCGGTGAAGGTCACGCTCGGCCCCAAGGGCCGCAACGTCGTCATCGACAAGTCGTTCGGCGCACCGCGCATCACCAAGGACG
>NZ_JAMYRB010000064.1:0-3632 GCF_040321165.1 Mesorhizobium sp. M0500 | reverse complement strand
CTCGTTGAAACGATCGAGGCAACCGAATGCAACAACTACTTCGCAAACGCCGGCTACGCTTCCATCAAAACGTGAAAGGCTCTAGCACGTGAACTTTTCAGAAAGCTGGACAAGCCACCACAAAAACCAGAAAAGCATCACCCCATAGGGTGACGACAGAATGATTTCCGTATCCCATAATTCCAATCACCCTTCTCGAGGAAATCGACCAAACGATTTGGTCGAGCAGGATTACCGATAGATCAAGTCCGCTCTTTAACCGATAGGTTTGTATCGGGAGTATTTAAATCGGTCTGCTACACTTTCCATACACGTGGAGCTCGGGAGCGCCGATTTTATTACGGAGAGCTACGGACAGATGGTGCGGTCCGGATATGTCCACAATGGGATGATGGAGTTCGACATGGGAAAGGTTTGCAAGGGCGGCGGCCATGACGGCGCGAGCATCTACACTGATGCTCAAGCGCAAGAATGTGTAAGCAACGATGGCCATCTCGTCGATGAAGGGTGCGGTATCGGAGCGGCCGCGAATTTTGTCTCGCCGGGAGCGGTCATCGGTGGGCCAGTCCGAGTCGACGATGGAAAGCCTCAATCAACTTTCGCTCTTCCCCTTCCGGATGGTCAGGCTGGCCTTCCCGGCGAGTTCACTCGTGGTCGGCATCGACAGACTGAGCCGCGAACTTTCGGAGCGTGTCGGCGACCCTGGCGCTGCGAACGACCAAACACGAGAACGAATGCACCGCTTGGTGGTGGAGGGCGCTGGAACGGTAGCCTTGCTACTCCAGAGTGAGGCCGGGGACTCGGCGGCGGGCAAAATGACAATTCCGGCCAGGCTCGTCGAGGAAGTGGTGAGCCTCGCCAAGGAATTGGCCGACGAGACCAAGGATGGCAAGCTTGCCGCGCAAGTCGCGTTGATCGTCGGTCTGGCCAATGGCCTTGCGGGCTACCCGATCTCAAAGCTCGCTACGATGCTGCGGGCCGATTCCGCGGGAGCCGCCTGATACGAACCGTGTGAAGAAGGGACGTTGCAATGGCACTTGTAGAGGTGGCGCTCAAAAAGCCGCAGTTTGGCGCGTTACTCAAGCTGATCGTGACGGCGGCGCCAATCCCCGTTCCGACCTTCCTGGCACTCGGCTCAGACCGCCTCGTGTCCGATATGCAATGGGGCGACGTTGCTCTCGCAAATACTTTGGCGGGCGTTATTGCACCGCCGGGCATGCTTCTGGCACAGGCGCCAGTCACCGTCTGGCATGTCAGCATCGCCGAACTCAGGGCGAACCCGGGCGCGCTTGGCTCGTCCACCCCGGCGACAGCCTGGCTCCTTGTGTCAGCAGAGCCCGGACGCGTCAGGGTCGATCTGGCAGGCATTGCCTTCCCGAACCGAGCGCCCGACATTTACCCGGCGCCGGTACCCTTGGGCATCACCGCACTATCCTTGCCTTCCCAGGTCAAGGTGGTGGGCGCCGCGCTGGTCTCGGGCGACCAGTGCATCATGACCCGCTTCGGAACTCGGCTGGCCGACAATTTACTTTCGGTCGTCGCCGACCCGCCCATGGAGGGTGGGAACTGGCGGATCCGGGTATCCGGTGAATTCTTCGCTGATTTTGTCCGCGACGCGCTGAACAGCGGCGTAGCGAAATCCCCCGGCGGCACTTTGATCGAGGAACCGCCCAGTGCTGCATGGGCATACATTCCCTTTGTCGAGCGGTGGGGCGTCGTCGGCGGCGTCGGGCTGGAAAAAGTCGATGCCTGCCCCGGCCTGTTCGGGGACGTCGACATATCTGTCAATGTCGGCGCGGTCCTGTTGCTTGATCCTAGCGCCTCCGACGGCACGCTCGGCCTCAACTTGCGGATCAGCACTGACGCCTCGGACTGGGATTCATTTCGATGCTGGGCCGGTAGTGGCGGGCTCGGCGGCGTTGTTCTGGCTGCCTTGATTCATCCGTTCGTTGGCATTGGCGTGGCGATCGGTTCAGGGATCGCGGTCGGAGAGATCATACGACTTGGCGCCGGCGATGCGCTCGACGATGTCAGCGTTGGAAACGAGATGAAGCAGGTTTCCGGAGATGACACCTCGGTGACCTTCGAAGGAAAGGTAGACCTGCCGGCGCTGCCTCAAACCGTCCTTACCGCGGATGCAGGCCCGGAGGGGCTAGTCGTGACCGGCACGATTCTGCTCGCCTCGGCCAGTCATACGCGATCATTCACGCCCAACGGAGGCACGCTTGGCGGCGTCTGGCACGGTCACTTCAGTTGCAAGGAGAATCGCTGGCGACAGGATTTCGTGATTCCCAGCATTCGCATTGCGGACGGCGCTAATGTTCTGGGGAAGGCACTGCCCACCGTCCCCGTCCGTGTTTTCCATACCAGCGCAGTGGAACCAGTGGGCCAATGGGCGCTCGACGTGCTAACTACGATCGAGCCCGTTCAGTATGTCGAGATGAAGGCGATCGCTCCCGTTCCCGGCAACAGCGGCAGGCTCTATTTGCATACTAGCGCCGGCATCCGCCGTTTCGAAGTTGCGCCGCTGCCGACCGCGCCCGCGATACCCAACGACCTCACCTTGTCCGTCGAGCGAGTGAATTGCCGTCTCTTCACTGAAGTGTTTTCGGAGCTAACCAAACTGCACTGGCTGGTGGACCCGCCTGAGCTCGACCGTGGGATGCCTATCATCCGTCAATGGCTGCTGACATTCGAGCGCGTCGCCGTTGGCTCAACCATCGTCGTCCACCCTCGAGGGCCAGAAGGCATGATCGCTGCCGGACGAAGGATTGACGCGCCGGAGAGCGGAGAGGTTGCCCTCGAATATCTGACCGCAGCGGATACCGAGCTCGATCTCGAGATGCGCCTGTCGGAGGGCAGCACCGGTGTCCGCTTGATGCAGCGGTGGCTGCAGCCAACCAAGATGGTCGATCTGGGCGCGCCCGCAATCGCGCTGGCCCGGAATGGCTCTACAATCCTGGCGCTAAACGGCGAGCGACTGATCCAAATCGATCGAGAGTCCAACCAAATGATCACGCTGCCGTCGCGGCAACACGGCCTGTTTGTCAGCGGCGGAAGGACGCTACTTTGGGGGCAGGACGGCATCGAAGAGGTGGAAGGCAATTATTTGCGCCAAGTTTCCGCATATCCAATCAAAGCGGCTATCAATAGTCATCAGGTGGACTCTATTCTCGCAGGCAACTCTGAGATGGTGGAGCTAGACGGTCGCGCCCGTGCGCAATACGAACCGGCAATGCAATCTCGACACCTTGTACCTCCGTTCAGTATTCGACTATCTAGCACCCAAATCGTCGCGGCATGGCGAGATCAACTTGTGTTCGCAACGCCATTGCTGGCAGATATCCGAACGGACCGTATCGACGCTGAGATGCCCACTACTCGCGGCAAATAATGGGTGCTGGGCTCATACGTCACGCGCACACGTGAAAGTCGGCTTTGGGGCGTGGTTTCGGTACGCAAATGTCCGGAATGGGTCAGATCGCGTCATGCGACGCTCGCAACTGAACGACCGCCAAAAGGGTCGAACTCGGTCGTTCAGAGCGATTTGGATGGTTTTGGCGGCGAGAGCAGCCGGCCATGAGGAGATCCCGAACTTTGAACGAAGTTGTCGGCCGGGCGCGCCTGATACG
>NZ_JAMYRB010000063.1:0-4023 GCF_040321165.1 Mesorhizobium sp. M0500 | reverse complement strand
ATGTTTGTACGTGATGACGATAGCCTTCGGAACGGATCAGTTTCCGAAACGCTTCGGAGACAGACTGATGGTCTGCTTTGTTGCTGGTTGTCATGTTCGGGAAGTCCGTCCCAATCAGCCGCAACTCGCCCGCAACGAATGGGTTCCATCAGGAGGTCGGAATATTTGGTAGAAATTTCTGAGCGGGAGATCGGATAACTGGCTCGTGCGAAGACCCCCCGTGCCCCCTTCGTTTGCCGCAGCATTAATCCTCGCTCTTTGAACTGAAGATTCGTATCGATCTAGCGTCGGTGTTGCACATCGTGAACGTTGGAATGCTTCTGTCCAATGTTTGCTCACGCTGTGATGCCTACAGGCAGGCTCTTGCGGCAGGGTGCCGCAAGGCCGCGACGAATGAAACGCCGGCCCAGTTCAACCCGCGCGACGTCGTTCAAAGCTGGGGGGATCGATCTTCATCAAGCGGTCTGCGGCCTCGACCGCAGTTCGTATCCTGCTGCACAGCGCGAGATTTTCGGCCAGCATTTCTTCAGTGCGTTGAAGCGCGAGCTCGGTCCGGTGGATGCGCTGCCTGGCATTGGCAACTTCCGATGTCAAAATATCGGCCGCCGTCCCGTGGCCGTGAGGTTCCATAGTGTCCATGGGTTTCTAATACATGGGGGGCGATATCGTTCCCTGATGTCGGGCGAAACGGCGGGCCGCAGAAGCGCGATGGGCCGAATGACCAATGCGCGCCCTGTCAAAACAGCGCCGGAAACAGGCGAACGGCTTCGGCCGCTCTACATCCCACGGGCAGAGGCGATCACGGTCCAGAGGGCCATTGATCTGTTCAGGTACGACTACAACGTAAGCGAAGACACACTCAGGCGGCTGGTGATCAAGCACCGTCTTCACAACCAGACAATGCCCGGTGTTCCGTGAAGAATAAGCGTTCCCGGTTTGGCTATGGCGCTCGCCGGCGATGATGACGCGCTTGCGCGGTTGAGGCGGGACGATCGCGAGCATCCGGACGTAACCCGGTATTTCAAGCGGCTAGGCATCCCGCGATCCTGACCTGCTATCAAAAGTTATGGTCGCGCCGACTGTCTAAAGTAGACGTTAAGTAGATGTCGCGGCCCGACAGGCCCCACACATGACCATACGTGCGGAATTCCTCGACGAGGCCGCGCGTGCGATTCTCTTGCCTCGAAACCGGGGCCGGAGATTAACGGGAATGCCGTTTATCGGTAACCACCCCTGGGCCGTAATCGATTGCCTGTCGGATCGAGGCCGAGCAGCTTCAATTCCTCCAGATCGAACACTGAACTACTTGACCCGTTGCCTTGTCACGAACCCTTTTCGAAAACACGCGATGAAGACCGAGTGCGCGTGATCCAGCTTCGCCCCTCGCAACGAAATCGGGAGGGCCGACATGCGTTTGCCAGACAAAGTTTGGTGGGGCAGCTTTCCACGTAACTTTTGATCCATAGGCCGCTTTGCCCGGAGCTGTGCTGTCGAACCGGCAGTCGATCGCTGCGGGCATCATGCCCTTCTTAGCCATTGCGCCGGAAACCCCGGAAGCACTTCGCTTCGTAAGCCATCCATCCGCACCGCTAGTTGAAACTGTGGTGCACCCTGCCAGGGATATGCTCGATATCAAAAGCCCGATGGCCAATGCATTGCCTACGGACGATCGTCGAGTGCCTTCCTGATTCTGTTTCATACCCGCCCCTCAACCGAAAGTAGTTCAGGCTAGATGGGGATACGGCGCGAAACAAGGGAGCGCGCCTCTTCTTTGGTAGGGCCGATCGCTTCTAGGCAACAGCGCGGGCCAGCCGCATCGCCTTCAAAGCCAAATCGTAGGTGATAGGCTGATCGCGCAGCCATGGTCCGAACTCGCCATGAGGCACTGACGCTTGACCGCGAGCATCCTCTTGCCGAGTGCGATCAGTTCCTCGCGGCGGCGCTGGCGCCTGGTGAAGCACTGCCGGCCCTTTTCAGCCTCTGGCGTCCGCCTTGGCCATCCGGGACCGAATAGTCTCCTTGCCGTCAGCGAGCTCTCCCGGAGGCGCCGGAGGAGCACGTAAAGGAATGCCAGCTAGCGCATGCCCCTGATGAACGTGGCCGCGCAGCTCATTGACGATCGCCATGTATGCGCCGAGCGGGATCGCGTCGAAAACCTCGAGCACGGCGGCCATGCCCCGCTCCACTAGGTCCGGACAGGCCAGCAGCAAGTCAGAGACGGCCGTCAGGCTGCTTTCTTCGATGAGCGCGTGGTTGGCCGCGGCCCTCAGCCAAGACACACAGGACCAACCGTGCATGCTCAGCGCCATGATTGTCGATCAGCCGGCGGATGGAGCCGACGGCGCGCGTCTGGCTTTCTTCGGATAGCGGCCCTTGGGGACGATCTCTACGTCGAACTCGCCACAGAGCGCGTCAACTCGCGGGTGACGTAGAGTGCAGATCCGCGGCTCCAGCCTTCTCGCGCAAGCATTCGGCGTCTCCGCATGATCGAGGCACGATGTTTGCACAAATGTAACGGCCGCTGCAAGAGTGATGCACGATGGACAGTGGTGGGCACGCGTTGACGAGACGTCAAGCGTTCAGGATTTTCGCTTCCTTGGCGGCGCTGAGAAATGCCACGCGCGCTATCTCCGGTGCGCTGCCGCCGCCGAGCACCTTCATGCACGCCATGCGAGCCTGGATGCGGCGCCCGGTTTCTCCAATGGGCCAGCGGTAAAGCAGCATTTCGGCGGCTTCGCGGGTGCTCGAAACACTGACTTTGCCCGAGGACAGCAAAACGGTCACGGGCTCTTCGAACGTGCCGACGTCTCGTTCGCAGGTCATATGCTGGTCTCCTTTCGCAACCTCCCCAAGACCTTACGGGTGAACCCTCCGTTCCGTTGCGTCACGTTTGTCCCGGTGGGCGAACATTCTGTGAGGATGGGAGCTCGTCCAGAGCGCGGGCTTGATCGCTCAGATTGGACTCGCCAACGCGTTGCGGTTCTCAACAGCGAGAACCGTCCTTATCGCACGGGCCACTTGCCGGCGCAGGCATCCGCAGACGGAAGTCAATACTCATTTCTGGGGATGGAAATCTCGCGTGCAGATCGGCGAAGCTGGGCAACAGGAGTGAACGTCATGACCGTTATTGCCCATAGCATTGCCAGCGACCCCCACGGAACATGGCGGGTTGTCTTCTTGCCTGAAGAGCTGCATCTCTACGTGGAGTTCAATCGGCCAGGCGCCGGCACGAATCCCGTCGACTGGATGAGTCTCGACGACTTCCTTGCACGGCGCCCAAAAGATGCTCTCCACCAGCGGGCGCGCGACAGACTGGTCTCGCTTATTTGCAAGGCGCTTGGGGCCTGTCCCGGCTGACGCCCAACCGTTCTATCGACTTGGGAAATAGCCTGTACTTCTATCCAAAGGCGATGGGGGAAAGCGCTATGGGCAGGCGGAAGAATGATCGCGGTTTTGGCCGCGGCTCTGGTGATTGCCGGTTGCCAGAACAGCGGGTACTTGCTGAAAACATACAGCGCTTCTGTCGCGCGCAAGCACGTCGTCCAGACCGCTGGCGGTTCATTCTGGGTCTTCGATCGTCCGGACCTTGGCAAGATCATGACGACACCGTCGCCAGGCACTATTGCCGCTCCGGCGATCATCAGTGGCGCAACAGTCGGGCTCGTGAAGCTCGATCCGGTGGTTGCTGCGCACCAAGCCTTCGCCCTGCAGTACCTCGCTCAAACTGGCCGGACCTGCGAGATAAAAACCAGCGTCGAGATTTGGCGCCCGGAGTTTGAACACACCTACGTTTGCTCAAACTGAGGGTCGGGAGTCGCGAGCGCAAGAGCGAATCGTTGCTGCGTTGCGCATCGCCCTCCAGGCCGCCGGCGTCGAGTTCATCCCGGAGAACGGCGGCGGCGCCGGCGTGAGGCTCCGCAAACCTTAGCTTAGGTTAGCACTACTTTGGCAGATTTTTAGCGGAGAGGGTTCTGCAGCAGTGGGGACAACGGATTGGGGGCGGCTGCGCGAGCGCGGTGAGGA
>NZ_JAMYRB010000062.1:0-4054 GCF_040321165.1 Mesorhizobium sp. M0500 | reverse complement strand
CGAACGGCGCGCGTTGCCAGGAACGACCGCTGTGCATCGAAAGCGACAGTTCACTGGCCAAACGATGAATGGCGGCAAGTGGCGCTTAAATTTGGATCCTTATCGGCTGCCGGAGAGCCAATCGCTCTCGAGTGCAGGCACTCCGGTGGAGTCCAGACCGTTGGATTGGACCCTCGACCTCTACAAAAGCTCACTGAGCTTCGGGTCGGGCTACGACGGCATTCCGAAGCGATCGCTTCGGCGAGAAGTCGTCGTTCTCAATCGGGCGAAGGGGGAGACATCGGCGAAGACGGCATAAGGGAGGATGGGCCAGACCGAGCCGACGGAAAGGTCGTAGCCATTGGAGCGCATAGCGCCTGGCCGGGAGGCCGCCGCCAGCCAGACTTACGCGGCGCGTCGTTGAGCGAGGTGGAGACCCGAACGGGCTCGACGAGGGTCCACGGCGGTCACAATGTGGTGGTGGTGATCGCAGTAGACGCGATCCGGCGAAGTTGGCCCAGCACAAAAACGATAGCCGCCGGGTACTGACGGGTCTTCGCTCACCGGGAAGCGGCACTGATAGAGGCCTAGCTGAATGAGAGGGACGTCTCTCGAAGTTAGTCTGATATTTTCAGGCATGATGGTTTCCTAGTTCACAGCAATTGCCGGCTGACGGCCGCAGTGCGACCCGTCGGGGCGAGCTTCTCTCGTTTGGGAGGGCTACGGACCATATGGTGTTGGTAGCACCGTCAATGAAGCCCGACGCCCTGCTTCTGAAGCCAATAGTTTGCGACTTAAGGCCACACCCGCGAACGCATTGGCAATCTACCATCGTGTCCCCGAGGCACCCGCCCGCCGGTGTTTGTCGGCGGCGGGGCACTGGCTTGTGGCCCCCTATGAGACGCGCTCTGCCGACCCCCTCGTTCACAGTCCGGACCACCTCATGCCGGGTCGCTCTAGCCGCCAAAACCCAAATCACTCTAAGACGACCGAGTTCCGACCCTTGCAGTCGATCAGTTGCGAGCGTCGCATGACGCGATCTGACCCTGAGCTGCCCTTCGTCGGCCCATTTCACTGCCCGATAGCCGACATTCGCGGCACTCGGCACTGACCCCTTGCTGACCTTCTCCAAGACGAGCCCCAAGCGCAAGTCGTGGCCCCAGTGGGGACAATCGACAGGCGCGATCACCCTATGTAGCTGCTTGGCGATCGAGCCTCGAAGTCAACCTGATAGACTTTTGAAATGGGCGGCATAAAATTCGCTTTTCTGCTTTCAATGAAAGCAACGCGAAATGGCCGAAGAACGCGCCCAACGCCGCCTTGCCGCCATATTGGCTGCCGACGTGGTGGGCTACAGTCGACTTCTGGACCAGGACGAGCAAGGAACGTTGGCCGCTTTAAGGAGGAGGAGGAAGGAAATCCTCGAACCACTCGTCCGCGACCGTCATGGCCGTATTGTGAAACTGATGGGTGATGGCGTTCTGGTCGAGTTCGGAAGCGCGGTGAACGCCGTGTCATGCGCCGTGGACCTTCAGAAGCGGATGGCGGCCGCAAACGAGGGTGTGACCGCCGACCGGAGAATCTACCTGCATATCGGCATCAATCTGGGCGATGTCGTTGTCGAGGACGGCGATCTGTTCGGCGACGGCGTCATTGTCGCAGTGCGGCTCCAGGCAATGGCCGGGGCAGGAGACGTCTGTGTGTCCGGCAGCGTCTACGACCAAGTCAAACGGAAGCTCGATTGCGGCTTCGACGAACTTGGTCCGCAAGCGATCAAGAACGTCACCGAACCAGTGTCTGTCTACCGGATCCGGCTGTCGACCGCATCGGACGATGGCGGGTTCGCGGAGAAAGCGCCTCTGCAGCTCCCCGCCAAGCCCTCCATTGCCGTCCTCCCCTTTACGAACATGAGCAATGATCCGGAGCAGGAGGCATTTGTCGATGGCCTCACCGAAGACTTGATCACGGATCTGTCGAGGACAAGCGAGTTGTTCGTCATCGCCAGCAACTCGGCATTTGCATACAAAGGCAGGCACGTGGATGTGCGTCGCATCGCGCGAGAACTGGGAGTTCGCCATCTTCTTGAAGGTAGTGCACGGCGGGCCGCTGGACGGGTGCGTATCAACGCCCAACTGATCGACGCGATCGCGGGTGACCACCTTTGGGCCGAAAGATTCGACCGGAGCCTAGAAGATATCTTCGCCGTTCAGGACGAGGTGACCGGCAAGATTGTCGAGGCTCTGGTTGGACGCCTGACCACCGCGCCGGCGCGCAACAGACCGAGCAACCTGGAGGCCTATGATCTCTGTGTGCGTGCCCGGGCCCTTGGCTTGCAAACCGCGCTCACCGCGAAAGAGGCCA
Source organism: Mesorhizobium sp. M0500 (assembly GCF_040321165.1). NCBI lineage: Bacteria > Pseudomonadati > Pseudomonadota > Alphaproteobacteria > Hyphomicrobiales > Phyllobacteriaceae > Mesorhizobium > Mesorhizobium sp. M0500. Next base: position 1,714 of record NZ_JAMYRB010000062.1, on the reverse strand, counting down.
TTTTGCTGCTAGACCGGGCAATCGCGCTCGACCCGGAATACGCGGAGGCGCACCGTTGGCTGGCACTCAACCTCTGGCTGGGCTGGGAGTTCTGGGACGAACCGATGGACCCCAACCGCGCAAGAGCGCTCGCCGAAGCACAGCTGGCGGTCGAACTCGACCCGAACGACGCCGGGAACAGATGGGTATTGGGCGTCATACTTGGACATGAGAGTCGCTGGGTGGAATCGGATGCCGAATTCGATGCTGCCCACGAGTTGGACCCCAACCACGCCGACGCCTGGGCAATGCAGGCCGAGTTGACGACGGAAAAGGGCCAACCTGCCGAAGCCATAGAGCAGGTCCGCAGGGCACTGCGACTCAACCCTCACCCGCCCGGTTGGTATTACTGGATGTTGGGCCAGGCCCAATATGCCCTGGGCGACTACGAATCGGCGATCCAAACGCTGCGCAGGCCCGAAACCTATCGCACGACTTCACGACGCCTGCTTGCAGCAAGCCTTGCGCAACTTGGCCGTTTGGAGGAAGCGCGCTGGGAGGCGAAAATGTTCATGATAAGCAATCCGCACTTCACTATCCGGCACTGGTCGGATTCGCAGCCATTCCCAGCCGAAGACGTGCGCCGGCATATCGTGGAAGGTTATCGCATGGCGGGGCTGCCAGAATGACTGTCATTGGTTATACCTTCGGCCTGCTGTCGACAGGCGTCCCAAGGCTGCCGCAGCAACGAATATTTTGGTCTTCTGACGGAACGAAATTCGCCATATCGTGCGTTTGTTTCGCCTCATGGTGTGCTTGAACATGGCCAGTGAAGACTTTCGGCACCGGATAGCGCGACGCGAGGACCTCGCCTCCATGATTGCGCTCATGGATGCAGCGATCTCCGAACTCCAGAAACCGTTTCTCGACGATGACCAGATCCGATCCAGCCGCGCAATCATGGGGCTGGACACGCAGCTTGTCGATGATGGCACCTATTTCGTCGTGGAGCACGAGGGCGTCCTGGCAGGCTGCGGTGGCTGGAGCCGGCGCACGACCATGTATGGTGGTGATCAGTCACCGGGACGCAACGCGGCACTGCTTGATCCAACCACGGACGCGGCGCGTATCAGAGCCATGTATACGCATCCGGACTTTGTCCGGCGAGGCGTCGGTCGCCTTATCCTTTCGCTGTGTGAACGTGCCGCTAAGGCTGAGGGCTTCCGCCGTGCCGATCTGGCAGCCACGATGGCAGGAGTGCCGCTCTATCGAGCCTGCGGCTACCAGCCCGCCGAGAAATTCGTCGATGACCGTGGCGGCGCTCCGGTTCCGATCCTGATGATGAGCAAGACGCTCTGAGCTACGCTCAAAGGCCACTCGCTCGCGGCCGGCATTCGCTCCGGCCAGTTTGGCAGGAGGAGGATGCTGGAGATTGAACCAGGCCATCTCGAACGAAACAGTACTTCGCCTGTACTTCCGCTCCATGGTCGAGTCGCGACCGACGTGGAGGTTTTCGCGAACGTCTCGAGATGGCGCACGTGGTCGGGTGGCGCGTTGAGTTTAACCGGATCAAACGACCATCCGCTTCGGGTCCGCATCAGGTCGTAGCGAGAACGAGCGCAATGGTGAAGCGCCATGATTGTCAGCAAATGGCGCACCTTACTCGTTCCAGTGGACGAGGCGAACAGCAACAAACCATCCATCTCGGCCATTGGCGGCAGCCAGTTGGTAGAGT
>NZ_JAMYRB010000061.1:0-6327 GCF_040321165.1 Mesorhizobium sp. M0500 | reverse complement strand
CGAACGGCGCGCGTTGCCAGGAACGACCGCTGTGCATCGAAAGCGACAGTTCACTGGCCAAACGATGAATGGCGGCAAGTGGCGCGTTGTGCCGGTTCGGGACCGGGTGGACCTGGGACAGGATCGTCACTCAACCTTGGGTCTGTTACATAAAAGTGCAGTGTGGAACTCAACGGCTCATTGGTTTTGCGGGTTCAGCTCGTGGAAAAGGTCCGTCGGCCTTCCATGAATGCGGGTTTCCGCATCGCCTTACCTCGATTTGGTCGATGACCGCCGGACAGGCGAAGCGGAACCGTATCTCGCCCGAGAGCACTTTCGCTCGCATGATTTCGACGAACGCGGTGATCTTTTCATCCGCACTGAGAAACCTTGCATTTGACGGATGCAGTGGTGCTACGCTTGCGGAGCCCCGGGGCGTCTCTATGCGGCAATCCTTCGTCGTGAGCCGATGCTATTGTGCAAGTTTCGCAGCACTGCGGGTGGCGATATCGCCCAAGACAGCATGAAGAAGCGTTCCAACTTCCTGTTCGGCCACCCCGGGCGCAATTCCTGATTGGGACAGTTGAACGAGAATTGCCTTAGCGGTGTTGCGCCAGAAGGCGTTCGCGTCCTCCCCGTTCTTGGATTCCAGGACCCGGGCGATCCCTTCGACCAACTTCCTCCGCCGATGCAGCGGAAACGCGCTTATGTTTGAATCACACATCGATCACCTCACCCCTTCAGTCGCGCGAATAAGCATTGGCGGGTGAGAAAATTTGGTTAACAGCGCTTTTGGACAATGGTCAGCAATGGAATAAAGCGTCCGCCTCGGTGGACGGTGCCTCGAACAGCCACTGGACGCGGCGGCATGGGCGAGTTCGAGTTCCTGTTCAAGAGGTCCATCGGCGATGATGGACCGCGGGTGATCGCGCAGGAAGCGATGCGGTACAGCCGTCGGGAGGAAAGATCCCGATTGTATCAGGCATCCCTGTTCTTCTTGGAGGTGTCTGTGAAGGATTCGCGCATTCCCGAGACAGTCTTGGCGGCTATGTCAGAGGGGATCCATATCATTCGCGCTTATTGTGAGTACCTTAGATATTCGATCGAGGATCTGGCGGTGGCGTGCGGGCGAAGCGCCGGGATGGATGCGGACGGACCGCTTCGCTTCCGGCCACGCGACGTTGTCGGCTCGTCGCGCAGCCGGATGCGCGCCGGCTCAACAGCCGACGCAATGTATGAGGCCGTCCGGTCATCGCGGGTGCGCTATAGGCGCCATGGCGACCGGAATCTGGGCCAGGCAACTCGGCTCTAACAAAGGTCGACGTGGACGACCAACTGGCCCTCTCCGGGATGCCGGGAGATATGGCCTTTGCCGGTTCTGTCTTCCGCCAGCACTATGCTGCCGGCGGCGAGTCGGCGAATGTCGCCGTCGCTCGTTTCGAATTCAACTTCGCCAGTAAGCCAAATCACCAACTCGCGACGCGGCGGGTTGTGCCAATCCACCACTTTCATGCCGGTAGGCACCCGGCAGATGTTGCAGCCGGTCGCCGCAAGCGTGTCTGTCAGACGCAGCGGCGGATGGCCGTCGAAGAAGGCTCGGGGCAGCAATGCGAGGTCCACCTCTTCCATGTGAGTTTCCCCCTCGGCATCGGCGTAGATACGCAGATAGGTCACGCGCTCGTCAGTGGCGCGGGTGGCGTATGAGACGGTCTTTACGATTTCGCGCATGATTTTCTCCTGATTGTTACCGGATAGATGCGCGAGCATTGTGTGCGCTTGCCAGCACAAAGGCTTTCGGGCGATCTTGTGGATCGCGGCAGATTTACGGGTCATTCGCTTGAGAACTGCGAAGGACGGACAAAGTGCTGGTTGAATTCGATAAATTCCTGCTCGACACTGACCGACGAGAGCTTAGGGCAGCGACGGGGGAGTGGTTCACGTCGAGCCGCAGGTCTTCGACCTACTCCTCCATCTTGCGCAGAACGCCAACCGGGTCGTCAGCAAGGATGAGTTGATCGAGCGTGTCTGGAACGGCCGAGCCGTATCGGATGCGGCACTCAACAGCCGTATCAACGCCGCCCGCCGGGCGATCGGCGACAGTGGCGAGAGGCAGGCGATCATTCGAACCGTGCAGCGGCGGGGCTTCCTGCTTGCCGCCGAGGTCAGGACGGGAGCTAGTGGCGCCGCGGAGGCGGCCACCCGGCAACACGCGCGAGCCGAGGGTACGCTGCCCCGGTTGGCCCTGCCGGACAAGCCGTCGATTGCCGTCATGCCGTTCAAGAACCTGAGCGGGGATCCGGCGCAGGACTATTTCGCTGACGGGATGGTAGAGGACATCATCACGGGACTCTCGCGCATCAAGTGGCTGTTCGTGATCGCGCGCAATTCCACCTTCACCTACAAAGGGCAGCCGGTCGACGTGAAGCGGGTTGGTCGCGAACTGGGTGTGCGCTATGTGCTGGAGGGCAGCGTCCGCAAGGCGGACGAGCGCGTTCGGATCAGTGCGCAACTCGTGGAGGCGGAAACCAGCATTCACCTTTGGGCGCACCGCTGCGACGGCCATCTCGACGACATCTTTGCACTACAGGACGAAATCACGTTGAGCGTTGTGGGTGCAATCGAGCCGAGCTTGCGCGATGCGGAAATCGAACGCGTCAAACGCAAGAGGCCCGACAATCTCGACGCCTACGATCTCGTTCTGCGCGCCCTTCCTCACGTCTACGTAGCCATGCCGGAGGGGGCAGCCAAAGCGGTGCCGCTGCTCGAGCGGGCGCTGGTGCTGGAAGCCGACTATGCCAGTGCCCATGGCCTACTCGCCTGGTGCAACCAGTTCCTGTTCATCCGAGCCGGCTTCAAGGAGACCGACCGCATCGCGGCCATTCGCCACGCTCGCGCAGCAGTCACCCATGGTCGCGATGACGCAACCGCGATGGCCCTGGGCGCGTTCGTCATCGGGCTGGTGGAGCATGATCGCGCTGCTGCCCGTGAAGCATTCGAGCGGGCGCTTGCGCTGAGCCCCTCTTGCGCCTTCGCGCTCTTTCTTGGCGGCATTTTCCTGGCCTGGACCGGAGAGGCGGAGCGGGCGATTGAGTGGGCCGAACGTGCGTTGCGGGTCAGCCCTGTAGACCGGTTTGCCTTTGGGGGTCACCAAGCCGTAGCCGTCGGCAATTTCATACTTGGGCAATACGAGGAAGCGGCAACCGCCGCCCGGCGAGCCGTCTTGTCCAATCCAAGCTTCAGCGTAACCCAGAGCCTCTTGGCGGCGGCGCTTGCCAAACTCGGGCGAACAGCGGAAGCCAAAGCCGCCGCCAGGCAGGTGCTTGTGCTGCAACCATCCTTCAGTTCGAGTGGATACTGCAATGCCATTGGGATCACGCCGGCGCTGGCTGCAACGCTGGTGGAAGCATGGCACCAAGCCGGTCTGCCGCCATAGGAGTCAGTGCTTAGCCAACAAGACCAAGATGTCTGGATTCGAGCAATTCGGGTTTGATAAACGCAGGCGCGCCGAGGGATATCCAGCGTGATCAGTCCGGCGCGATGCCGCCACCTGGCACGATCGTGTGGACATGGGGAGCGCGGCCCATCAGCATCTTCATCATCTTGAGCAACTCGTTGGCGGCACCAGGGCCTCCGCATTCTGTCCATCATCGAAAGGATGTGCCTTCGTTCGAGCTTAGCGACAGGGCCGGTGCCATATTGCTATTCAGGAATCACTCGATTGCAAGGCCGTCGAGCGGATGGAGAAAGTCAGCGACGAACAATACCGCCGCTGAACCTTACCGGGGCCGCAGCGTCTCGCACTTGGCGAAGTCTTGCGCTGCCGAGTTCTGCAATAGTGACAGGCACCCTGCCAACTCACCCCAGCCAATACCTCGGCCCCGGCCCCTTGCGTCCTGCCATATCGGCAGGGTTCGCAAGGCTACACCGGTCGATCGACAGGCAGCCGCAACCGATGCACTCGGTAAGCCCCGACCTCAGGCGCTGCAACTCGGCGATGCGCTGGTCGATGCGCTTGGTCCACTGGCCCGACAACCGCGACCAATCCCGACGCGACGGCACGCGATCGGCTGGCAGCTTGGCCAGCTCGGCGCCGATCTCCTCGAGCGTCAGCCCAATGCGCTGCGCGAAGACGATGAAGGCGATCCGGCGCAGCACGGATCGCGGATAGCGTCGGTGTCCCGAGCCGGCCCGCTCGGACGCGATCAGCCCGCGCTCCTCGTAGAAGCGCAGGGCCGATGAGGCGACGCCGCTGCGCCGCGCCACGTCGGTGATGGTCAGCATGGAATCCATGCATGAACGAAAGCACAAGTCCCGCTTGACTTCAAGTTAACTTGAACTTGTACCAAGAGGCATACGGATTAAAGGAGCACTGGCAATGCAGACGAATATCGAACTTCAGGGACTTCGCGTGGCGGTCACGGGCGGCACGTCCGGCCTCGGACTGGCGCTTGTGCGGCAGCTTGCCGCGATGAATGCGTGCGTCGCCTTCGTCGCCCGCACCGCCGCGAATGTCGAACGCATCGCCGACGAGACGGGCGCGCACGGCATTGTCGGCGACGTCGGCAAGAAGGCGGACATCTACCCGATCGCGTTACAGGTCACTGCCAGCCTCGGCGGGCTCGATGTCCTGATCAACAATGCGTCGAGCCTCGGCCCTGTCCCTCTGGCGCTCCTTGCCGATACCGAGTGCGAGGAGCTGGAAATGGCGCTCGCGGTCAATCTCGTCGGCGCGTTCCGGCTGACGAAAGCCCTGTTCGGTGCGCTTGCCGCGTCCGCACGCGAGGGCGGGGGCGCGCTGGTCATCAACATTTCCAGCGACGCCGCGGTGAACGCCTATCCCGGCTGGGGAGCATACGGCGCGAGCAAGGCTGCTCTTGCTCATCTGACGGCGATTTGGGACGAGGAGGCGAAGGCTGACGGCATACGGCTCTTCGCGCTAGACCCCGGTGATATGGACACCCCATTGCACGCGCTGGCGCTTCCTGACGCCGATCCGTCTACATTGAAACGCCCCGAGCTGTCCGCTGCCGAGATCATCGAAAAGATGCTCGACGCGTTGCAGGTCCGTGCTACGCTTCACGCCGGGGCAAATACATGATTGCCGCCGACCGTCCCGACCGGCGCGCTGCCAGGCTGTTGGTCCTCGAGGCGGACGGCACGACGTGCGACCTGCCGCGCGCTGGAATCAAGACGCTATTCGGTCCCGGCGATCTGGTCGTCGCCAATGACGCCGCGACCTTGCCTGCCAGCTTGCACGGCACGCATGTCCCGAGCGGCGAGGCGATCGAGATCCGCCTGGCAGGCTGGCAGTCGTTTCCCGATCCAACCCGTTTCTTGGCGATTGCCTTCGGTGCAGGCGATCACGGCACGCGCACTGAAGACCGGCCGCCTCCGCCTCCGCTGTCACCAGGCGATCGACTCCGGCTCGGCCCGCTTAACGCCGTCGTAGAGCGCCTTCTCGACCATCCACGCCTTCTCGAGTTGCACTTCCCAGGCAACCGCGCAGCGGTGTTTGCAGGACTGGCGCAGCACGGCCGGCCGATCCAATACGCGCATGTTCCCGAGCCGTTGGCACTGTGGGATGTTTGGACGAAGATTGCCGCCGGGCCGGTCGCGTTCGAGGCGCCGTCGGCAGGCTTCGCGCTCGACTGGCGCACGCTCCAAGCCTGGCGTCGGCACGACGTTGGCTTTGCAACACTCACGCATGCTGCGGGCGTCTCTTCCACCGGCGATCCCGCGCTCGACTCGCGCCTTCCCTTCGACGAGCCCTACCACATTCCCGAGCACACAGCGGCACAGGTCGCGCGGGCGAAGCTGCGCGGCAGCCGCATCATTGCGATCGGCACGAGCGTAGTGCGCGCACTTGAGGCAGCCGCCAATCCCGGCGGCAATGTGCGTGCCGGAGATGGCATTGCGACAGGGCGCATCGCGCGGGGCACGCGGCTTCGCGTGGTCGATGCCATTCTCACAGGCGTCCACCAGCCCGGCGAAAGCCATTTCGAGCTCCTGCGCGCCTTTGCCGACGATGCTCTGCTCGCCAAGGCCTCCGCAGCCTTCACCGCGTATCGATACCGCGCGCATGAATTCGGCGATTCCATGCTGCTCAATCGCCAACCGCTGCTTCTATCGCGCGAACGGAACCATGCCGAGGTGCTCGAGACGAAGCCTCTACTCGAGCCGTGGCTATGATGTCGGCAGGTTCGGTGGCATTCCGGCCGCACGGCGAACGTCAGCTTCGGAGAAGCGCCGGAAAGGTCGGCAATTGGCGCACCTTACTCGTTCCAGTGGACGAGGCGAACAGCAACAAACCATCCATCTCGGCCATTGGCGGCAGCCAGTTGGTAGAGT
>NZ_JAMYRB010000060.1:0-6597 GCF_040321165.1 Mesorhizobium sp. M0500 | reverse complement strand
CCCCCCCTTTATAAACTTTATCTTTTTGGGGGGCCGCGTATTTTTTTAAAATCACCCTGGCCAAAATTTATGTGGACTACCCACCTTTTTTTTTATGCCCCCCCCGTCCCTGGGTTTTGGGGGCGGGCGGCGTCGATGAACACCTTTATTCGCCGAGCTTGGATAGCGGCATCGCTATCACGCTGAGAGCCTGTTATGCTGGTCCAGCGTTTGATCGCAGTCTTGATCCATGCGAGCAGCTTGTGAGGGATGCAACCGAACGAGGCGCTGCTCCCACAGTCGTCGCAGGCCCTCCATCACAGCGTCACGCTTAGCCTGATCCGGCGCAATTGTATTGAGGAGATCTCCCAACATGGCTTCGCCCTCAATCCGCATCAGCAGATTAAACAAGTCGTGCGAAATTCGCACACTGTCACTGCTGAAGTGGGTCGTGCTGATCTCGCAGTGAGTCTCCCGACGATCTGGCGCTTTGTAAGCGCGGGTTTGATGGAGGGACACATAGGGCGGCAACGAAACCGCAAGCGCAGTCCAATCCTGCAGCGTTGCAGCCCGCTTCTTTACCAGGAAGGGCCCGACGACAAGTCCATCCAGCTCTGTCGTCAGAAAGGTGGCAATTGCGTCTGCAACCGAATCCACGATCGGTTCGGCATTGTTGTTAAAGGACGTATTGAGCAGAATTGGAGTGCCTGTGCGCTTCTTGAACGCATTGATGACCTCCCAGTACGCGGGATTGGCGTTGCGCGATACTGTTTGCAGGCGAGCGGTACCGTCGACGTGCGTGATGGCACCGAGCAAGGCGCGCTTTGAGTCACGCACGCGAACGACGAAATTCATGAATGGAAATTCGTGCCTACCGTCCGGGAGGTCGAAAAATTCGCTCGCATCCTCCTCCAGCACAGATGGCGCGAAGGGCCGATAGCCTTCGCGCTTCTTGACCATCGCATTGATCCGGTCCTTGTTTGCGGCGGGCCGAGGGTCGGCAAGAATGCTGCGGTTGCCCAGCGCACGTGGCCCAAACTCCGAACGACCCTGCACCCAGCCGATCACGGCGCCGTTGGCGATCCAGTCGGCTGCACTGCTTGCCACGTCATCAGAGCGTTCAACCTCGAGATGTCCGGCCCATGCATTCAGTTCCTGTTGCACGGCGCGCTCGCTCCCGAGATCAGGACCCCAATAGACCTCCTGCAGTCGCTCACACGGCGCGGGGCGGCCCATCTCGTTAGAGACTATCAGCGCAGCTCCCAATGCGCAGCCAGCGTCGTGAGACGCGGGTTGCACGAAGATGTCTTCGAAAAGCCCTGAATACAGCAGCTTACCGTTCATCGTGCAGTTGTGGGCCACCCCCCCCGCCAGGCACAACCGCTTCATGCCGGTGGCCTCACGGTGATGCCGGAGAATGTGGAACACGATCCGCTCAAGCGCTTCCTGCAGTGACGCACTCACATCTCGATGCTGCTGGGTGAAGGGCATTCCCTTTCGCCTGACCTCGATATTGCGGAGCAACGCCGGACCGATGCGGTCGAGGTGAACACGGTAGCCACCGCCGTTGGCGGAGAGCTCGTAGAACTGCTCGAAGAGCTCGCGATAGGGAGCGGGGTCGCCGTAGGGCGCGAGTCCCATTACCTTATACTCGTCGAACAAGCCGTAGCCGAGATAGCGGATCGTCTCGAGATAAAACAGCCCAAGAGAATTGTTCTCGGGGAAAGCCTCGAGTTGCGTAATTTCTGTGCCAGACCCTACCGCCACGAGGCCCGATAGGAAATCACCAGAGCCATCAATCGCTAGAATGAGACTTTGTTCGAAGCCCGACATTGCAAAGGCGCTCACGGCGTGCGCCTGATGATGACTTACGAATGAAATACGCGAACTGTCCAACTTAGTGCCGAACTCACGCGTTAACAGATCCTGCACCAACGTTTTAGCACTCAACGGAATGGAGAGAATGTCCGGGTGGGATGCGGACATACTTTCAAGCATGGCGTTGGCATAGGGCTCGCTGGCGTAGAGCGCGACACGATCAATGTCGTTGAGCTGAACCCCCGCCGCTGACAGACAGTATTGAATCGAACGAATTGGGAGCTTGTTGGAGTGTTTCATCCGATTGAGGCGTTCCTCTTCGACGGCTGCTATCACCCGTCCGTCTCGGACGAGCACCGCGGCGCCATCGTGCATAAAGGCGTTCCGAAGCTCGAATCGGTTTTCATGGACTTGGTCAAGTCCGCCGCTAATTCCTAGACACAGCATTTCTTTCTCCACATAGTGACGGACAAGCCAAATTGGCCTGCCTCAGACCGTTTCCAACTAAATAGGCCGCGTTGTCGCTTGCAGCTGCAACCGCCTGTCAGGCATACCCGGCATCAAAGAACGCCTCATAAGGGTCCGCCTGAATCAACATGAGATGCTTCGATCGTGGCGCCTGCCGTTCCATGACGCCGAGAGCTTGGCTGGATCACCGCGCCGTGAACTGGCCCGATTTCATTCCCCGAAAGACCGTCGCACAGCGAGTGACACGTGCTGCACTGTCCACCTGCTTCCCGGTCGCACATCCGATAACGCCTTCGGCTGTGCAGGAGGCCGCATCGCGTCATGCGTCGGCCAAACATGGCACCGACTGGAAGCACGGCAATACCGCGTAGATGTAAAGTGCGCTGATGTTGTATGGTAGCGCTGCCGGCCGGGTCTCCAATCCGCTGCCCAGACGAGCCGACCGGATCTGCCTGCGGCAATAAGCCCGCCCACAAGCAGAATCGCGCTGGGCAGCGGGCTCGCCTGCAAGACTTCGCAGCTCAGGAACATTGGGGACGACTAGCGTCGAACCGCCGACATGGTCGGCCAGTTGCAACTCACTTCTCGGCACGACCTCCACTGCACGTCAGGGCGCATGGAAGATTTTCTCCTTGGATGGGTGATCGGTGCGGACGTGCTTTTGTCCATGCAAGATTTCCGAAGAGTTATGAAATCGTTTGTTTCGATCAAAGTCATCCACGCTATGAATAGCTGACGGACATGCGCTTCAAAGGGCTTCAGGCTTCCTGGATGGCTACTCCGATTTGAAGCGCGTGGCATTCCATGCGCTCTGTCACAACATTTCAGCAAAGGGTATGAGAGCAAACCCACACTTCTTTTTCGAAATTCGCTTCGAGCATTCGGGATGAGGTGCTGGGCGATTCACGCAGTCCACGGATCGAAGAGCTCTATTCCGAAGCCTTCGAAATCCTTCATATTACGCGTTGCCAGAGTGAGCTCCTGGGCAATCGCTGTGGCTGCGATCAATCCGTCCATTGACGTCAGCCCGCGGCCGCGGCGCTTCGCAAGACCCATCAGATCGCCCCAGGCCAGAGCAACCGGCTCGTCGACGGGGAGGACTCTCTGCTCGAAACGCTGAGGCAGGTCTCGGGCAAGCCATTCGGCCAGCGCCTCACGCTTCCGACCCTCGCCCATGAGAGCAACGCCGCGCCGGATTTCCGCGATCGACACCACGCTGATGAACGAGCGATCCTCGTCGAGCTTGTCCAGCCATTCCAGAACGCGTGCGTCCGGCGCCGGCCTTGTCACCTCGGACAGGACATTCGTGTCCAGCAGTAGCCTCACAGCGGCAGATCACGCGGTTCATCGCGTTGACGCTCAAGGTCGAGTTCCGCGCCGCGTAGCGGCGACTCCAGCAGAAACTCCGCAAGCGTACCCTTGCGCACCGTCTTGCGTTGCCATTCCTCGGCGGAGACGACAACGACGCTTGGCCTACCGTTGCGCGTGATCGTTTGCGGCGCCGCCTGCGCACGCTCGATGACTTCCGACAGCCGCGCCTTGGCCCGAGCGACGGTCCAGTTGGCATCCTCTTTTGGAGCAGACTGCATTCTGGCCTCCGTGACCATTGTGACTACGGTGACTATATAAAAATGCATAGTGACCGCAACAGGGGAGGGGGACTTTTTTCTAGAGCCCGGACGCCTTGGTGAGATGTTGTCGCAAAAGTTGAGTTCTGCGACGGTGCAAAAGTCAGTTGCAAAATCGTCGCGACAAAGGCTCGGCGGCTCCCCGAAGTAGCCATTTCAGATTGCTTGCAGGTGCGGATAAAGTCCTTTATGCATCGGCACATGATCAAGTCCGCGCCCATCGCTGCAATCTATTATGCGACGCTTCCATAAGGAGCGGCGCGTTTCGATCATGCCTTGAAACAAGCCGCCGTCAGGCGGCTTGTTCATTGAGAGGACCCCCTGGCGGCAATACCAGGAGGACTCCCTATGGCACTTCCCGATTTATCAACCGGTCATTCCGAACCATGTTCGGCCGCTTTGAAGACGCTCATTGAGCGCGGCTATGTAAATCAAGGGACCGACCTGCCGGGTGTCGATGCCGCCTTTGAAGCAGGCGTCGTACCCGCTTACGCTGGTTTTGATGCGACGGCTGACAGTCTTCATGTCGGCCATCTTCTTCTGATCATGGCGCTTCGTCATCTTCAGCAGACTGGCCATAAACCCATCGTTCTCATTGGGGGTGGGACCACCCGCATCGGCGATCCCAGCTTCCGTTCGGAGGCGCGGCCGATGCTGACGGACGAGCGGATCGCCGCCAACATTGAAGGGATCAGAAAGGTCTTTGACCGTCTCCTTGTCTTCGGAGACGGCCCGATGGATGCCGTGATGGTGAACAATGCCGACTGGCTGGACAGCATTCGTTGGATCGACATGCTGAGAGACGTCGGCAGGCATTTCTCCGTCAATCGGATGCTCTCTTTCGACAGTGTGAAGTCGCGGCTGGAAAAGCAGGAGAATCTGAGCTTCTTAGAATTCAACTACATGATCCTCCAAGCGTTCGACTTCCTTGAGCTATCCCGCCGGACCGGTTGCCGTTTGCAGATGGGTGGAGCCGACCAGTGGGGGAACATCATCAATGGCATCGACTTGATACGGCGGACGGATGGAAAGGAAGTCTTCGGAGTGACTACGCCGCTTCTGACGACTTCTTCAGGTGTCAAGATGGGTAAGACGGCTGCCGGAGCTGTGTGGCTCAACGAAGATCGCCTTTCGCCATACGATTACTGGCAATTCTGGCGTAACACGGAAGACGCTGATGTCGTTCGGTTCCTGAAGCTTTTCACCGATCTGCCGATGGACGAGATCGAGCGATTTGGACAGGCTGAAGGAACCGAGCTAAACGCCGTCAAAGAACGTCTGGCCAACGAAGCTACGGCCCTGGCACATGGAACTAACGCCGCCAAACAGGCGGAGGCCACGGCTAGCCAAGCATTTGGGCAGGGCGAAGCCGCAGAGGGGCTACCGACGCTTCATCTAAATGACGCCGAGGGCTTGGCCGGAGTAGCCCTTGTGGATTTGCTGGTACGCGCCGGATTGACCTCCTCCAAAGGGGAAGCGCGAAGGGCGATCTCGGGACGAGGTGTGCGGATCAACGGCAACGTCGTCGAGATTGATACAATGATATCGTCCCAAGACCTCCCGATCCGGCTTTCGCTCGGCCGGAAGCGCCACACTGTTGTAAAGTAGGGTTTCAGCAAATGCTGTCGCAGAAATTCTCCCCGCTTAGCGGGGTGGGTTCAACTGATCCCTGCAACACACTCCGCGAACTTTTCAGCTGGGGTTTGATAAAGCAAGGTCTTTCGCGGCCTCTCATTGAGCTGCCGTGCGATCGCGCTGAGCTTAGTCTGGCTGTGCAGGGACAGATCGGTTCCGCGCGGCAGATATTGGCGCAGTAATCGGTTGGTGTTTTCGTTGGAGCCGCGCTGCCACGGCGACCGCGGATCACAGAAGTAGACCTCGACGTCGGAGGCCAAGGTCAGGCGCTGGTGATCGGCGAGCTCTTTGCCTCGGTCCCAGGTCAACGACTGGTACAGTTCGCCGGGGAGTTTCCGTGCCTGTTTGATCAGTGCCGAGACGACGCTTTCGGTATCCTTGTTGGCGACCTTGACCAGCATCACATAGCGCGAGTGACGCTCGACCAGCGTCGCAACATAGCTGTTCCTAGATCCACCGATCAGGTCACCCTCCCAATGGCCGGGGACGGCACGATCTTCAACGGATGCAGGCCTTTCGCTGATAGAGACCGCATCCTTGATCTGGCCGAGCCCGTTCCGCTTCAGGCTGGCGTGTTTGGAGCGACGAATGGTGCGCTTTGGCCCTAAGATGCTCAAGCAGTTCCTTTTTCAGCACCCCACGCGCCTGGATGAACAGGCTTCGATAGATTGTCTCATGTGACACGTGATTATGCGGCTCCCCTGGGTAGGTGCGCCTGAGCCAGCCGGCAATTTGCTCGGGCGACCATTTCCGCTGCAGCTTGGCCGATACTGTCCGGCTCAGAAACGGGCGGCAAGCCAGCTTGCAGAGTTTAGGGCGCAGGGCCGCCGCCAGGCAGCCTGATCGGACCGTGCGGCCCGATACCTATCCGGACCACCATTGCGCCGGACTTCACGACTGATCGTGGATGGCGAGCGACCCAACCGGCGAGCAATCGAACGCAGCGAACAGAAGGTACTCAGCCCTCTGGAAATCTCCTCCCGCTGACGTGCTCCCCGTTTTGTCCGCGTCTATAAGTTAGCCCTGTTCACGTTGTGATCCTTGACGGATCGGGTTGCATATTCAAGCG
>NZ_JAMYRB010000059.1:0-11329 GCF_040321165.1 Mesorhizobium sp. M0500 | reverse complement strand
ACGCCCTGGATCATCCGTCATGAAGATATCGAGCAACTCGATATCCAGCACCATTCCGGCAGGAGCGGACACAGTCCATTATCACGATCACAGGATCAGCAGATCCAGCTTTTTCAATAACATAGCGAGGTGTGCATTATGTCGTGGGATCGGTTGCGCCTGTGACCAGCACGTTCTCATGGCGGTCGATCCAGTCGCCGCCGACGAGCCTGGCGAAGACGCGAGCGCGGCCGCAAGGTCTATTCCCTGCACGCTCCCGAGGTGGAATGCATCGGCAAGGGTAAGGCCCACAAGCCCTATGAGTTCGACGTCAAGGTCTCGGTCGCCAACACGCTGCAGCGCAGCCGCGGCGGCCGGTTCGTCGCCCATGTCAAGGCGCTGCCCGGCAATCCCTATGACGGCCACACGCTGGCCACCGTCATTCCCGCCATCGAGACCGCGATCGGCGCCAATCTCGGCAAGATCGTCGCCGATGCCGGCTATCGCGGCCACAACGCGCCGAAGGACAAGATGTTCAAGGTCCATGTCGCCGGCTACAGGCGCGGCCTCACCAAGGCCAACGTTTAGTAGTCCATCTAAATCTCAAAAATCTTTCTGGGCGCAGTGGTCAGGACCTCGACGCCGGAGTCGGTGACGCGGAATGTCTCACTACTGACATATCCGAAGTCCTCCTCGATCCAGTTGCCCAGCATTAGGTGGAACGTCATGTTGGGCTTCAGTTCCGTCATATCGTCACCCTTGAGGCTCGCGGTCGGCTCGATCCATCCGATCCCGTGGGCGTAGCCGCAGCGCGTCTCCTTCTCGAGCCCCTGCTTCTCGATCGTGCGATAGAATGCGTTGGCGACGTCACTGCAGGTCGCTCCCGGGCGAACCGCCTCAAGAGCAGCCTCAAGACCAGCGGCCTGGATCTCATGAACTCGACGCAGGCGAGCCGACGGTGCGCCAATCGAGTACGTGCGCATAAGCCCGGCACAATAGCCGTGGCGCGTCCCGCCGAGTTCAAGATTGATCTGTGAGCCAGCGCGAAATACATCCTCACTCCAGTTGATGTGGCACGTTCCCGTCCGGGGGGAGGAACACAAGCTGATTGTTGCTAGCTTCGTTCCGGGCTTGCCATTCACACCGCGTATCAAGGTTCCCGCGATTTCCGCGACCGCGTCGGCTTCACGCACGCCAGGGCGTATCACCTCAGCGGCGCGCAGGATCGCAGCGTCTGATATTGCGGCCGCTTCTCGCATAACCTCAATCTCGAGGTCGGACTTGATAAGCCGAATCCAGGTGACCGCCTTGGTGCAATCCACGATTCTGGCCTCGGGCAGTCGCCTCCTAAACTTTTCCGCCGACTGCGCCGGGAGGCTGTATAGCTCGATGCCTATGCCGCAGTTCGCGTGTCCACTATCTTTCAGGAAATCGATTATCGGGTCGTACCCATCTTTCTCAGGATTCCCGATGAGCGATTCGGGGTAGGCGATGATCTTGTCGCGCTCCATGAAGCAATGATGGACGGCTGCCGGCGCATCGCAGCGACGCAATATGAAAGTCGGTTCCTCCTCATGCATCGAAACAACGAGTGCCTGGGGGACGTAGCCCGAATGTGCGGTGTACCCCGTGAGATAAGTAATGTTGTGTTGGTCGGACACGACGAGTGCATCGATGTCGCGCCGTGCCATTTCCGACTTCGCCATGGCGAGCCGACGCACGTATTCACTTCTAGGGAATGCCTGCGGTCCTCTGCTAATCGTCATGAATTCAACTCCATCTAGATCACCTCCGCACGGAAATTGCGTCATAGCCTCGCAACGCTTTCTCCGTGGAATCTTCTCAAACAGCCAGCGCCGTCTCGACCAGGTTCACCCAATAGCCGACGCCACAAGGCAGGGCTTCGTCGTTGAAATCATATTCCGGGTTGTGCACACCAGCAGTCGGACCATTGCCATGGAGAATGTATGCGCCTGGCGCGCCTCTGTTCCGGGGCATTTTCCTGAACGAGCTCTGCCTCGGCAGCGCCTCACCCAAACTGGAGCAAAGTCGAAGGCGCGTACGTACAGTTGGCATATGAAGCTCTCGCAATTGCGGCTCATAGCGGTCGAGGGCTGCCAATAGACGATCCTGCCAACCCGGTGCCCGGATCCCATGCGGTCACCTCATGCGTGCCAGTAATGAACAATGCCACCCAGCTCGCGCCTGTGGTCCCTGTGCCAATGAATGCGATGCGCATGATTACCTCTCATATCAATGGATTTGGAGAAAACCTGAAGAACTTGAAACGATGACAACATTAGGCGCCAACGGACTCAAGCGTCACCCGGCATACGGTTGTGATATCGTAGATAGGAAGCCCAGCCATCCGACGGATTGCCGGCGTTATCGGCGGGAAACCCGTGCAAGTGAACAGTAGCGCAGCGATGTCCGGATTTGCGACGCGGAGCCGCGCGACGCAAGCAGCTACATCATTTTCGATATCGGCGACATCGGTCGGTTGCGGCGGACGCATGGACGCGTTTTCCAACAACTTACCGCCTTCGATGCCGCCGATGACGATCCGATCCCGGTCGGCCTGATCAGTGAGCCCAAGCAAATCATCTCGAAACACTCGTGAATCAGCTGTGACAACAGCGAGTTTCGCTTTTGGGCCCAGTTGGCGGAGCAGCGCCGGCACTAAGAGCAGGCTGGACATTACTACCGGGACACTTACCGCCGCAGCCACCGCCGCCTGATGCCGAACAGCAGAGCCGCAGTTCGAGCTGATTACGACTGCGCCTCGCTCTACCAGCCTCCGAGCTGCTGTCACAAACGCAGGCTCGAGCGCAGGATCGCCCTGCATGACAACATCCGCCCAGGCTCCCTCGACGGTTTCCGATATTACGGGAAAGTCGAAAGTAGCTGAACTAAACAGCGAGCCGGACGGCGGCGCCGGCGGCGTCACGCCGGGTGGCAAGCCACGTTCCAAGTCCAAAATTCCAAGACAGCTTCCGGCTTGCGACGCCATTCCGGCCTCCAAGGGCATGTAGTTAAATTTGATGTGCGTGGTATATGCGCCTCCCCTGTTCGTCAAATATCGATTGTCGCCGCCGACCATCTGGGTGCAAGATGGCCGTGTGCGATCGGAGGTCGGAGATCTAGTAGTTACCGCCTAACAGAAGAGTCCGATTGGGATTCCCTTTGGGGAGTGTGCGTGCGAGTCTGGCGCATGCGCACAGGAAGATGATCCGCTACTACCAGTCTCGCCGACCGCCAGAGACAGAGCTGCGTGGTCTGCTGCGTCTGCGGTCTAGACTAAATGGTCGCCTGGGACTGGCGAACATTTAACAAGTTTGCGGTGTCGCTATTGCGACGGGTGATTACGCCTGCATATTCGGTCATACAGGTCGCCGAACGTCGCCGCCTCGATTATCTCATCCAATTGCGGAGACCTCCAGAGGTCGCTTTGATTCAGGTGAGCTTGGAGTTCTGCGGCTATCAGGCTATCTCCCCCAACATCAAAGAAGTTATCATCCCATCCTATTTCGTCGTCTCCGATAATAGTCTTGACTTCATCAAGGAAAATTCTCCTCGTATCACCATTAGGCAACGTGTTGTCGCTTCCTGTTTCGATTTCTTCTGTTGGCATAGATCTTTTCTTCTCTTCTGGCTGCTCGTCCGGCGTCGTGAACACTTCCCCCCTTTGCCGTTCTCGCTCCCCGGGCCGCCGCGGAACCGTCGGGGCCGCGGGCTGATCGTCCGGCCAGCATCGGTGACCGTCGAATGAGTATGTTGGAAGGGGAATGCGACGGCGAGTACCGAACGGTTCCAATTGATCACTGGCCCGTTTCCAATCCACCGCAACACCCGCGGCCCAGAGTGCCCCAAGGCATTCCAGAAGGACATGGCGGTCAGTGGACTCTTCATCGTTCTCGTCGCGCGCGGCTGGGACAATCGATGGAATTCGGGTCTTACGATCCTTCGGGTTGATCGTCCCATGTGCGAAACGCGCCAGATTGCGCGAAGGCCCAAGGTCAATGAGCACAGTTACACCAGCCGCGGCCGTGGTCTGGATAGAGCGATCGAATCGGATAGTCTCAGTTGCTTGCCCACTCCAGTGGCTCTCCGGCAAGGGTACTTTCACGCCATGCAGGGTTCCTGAATTCAGTGCTATGGCGACATTCGGCAGACCCTTTTCGAGTATGCGGACCTGCGCGTCGATGACGTCAGTCGCTCCTTTCATCAGCGGGGAATGGCTGGGGACGCCAGCTGTATTAACGAGGTTGTTGGGGATCCGTCGCTGTTCGAGACTTTGCTGAAGTCTTTCCAGAAGTTCCCGCTTGCCGGTGAGCACGACGCTGGTAACTGAGTTCACGACACCGATGCCAATCTCGCCAGCTTCAGCTCGATCACGCCAAGCATCCTCCGTGAGAATACGCTCAGCCTCGTTCGGGCCGCATCCCGCCGCAAGCATAGCACCATCGATACCAAGATTCGCCATCGCGCGGCTCCGAACGACCGTCAGACCAACAGCATCTTCTACTTTTAGAATGCCCGCTAGGGTGGCCACAACGTATTCGCTCATGCTGTGTCCGACGAGATAACCGGGCCGCACTCCAAACAGTTCTAGCAAACGGGCCATGGCGTATTGCACGGAGAAAATCATGACACTGATTTCTTCGAAGGAAGCCGTCCGGTATGCGTCGTCTTCCCCAAACATGACCGTCTCCAGGTCACGATCCAGAACCCGGCGACTAGCGGCGGCACAAGCCAGGAAAGCATTGCGAAAGTCTGGCACGTGATCAAAGAGGTCCTTGAACATTCGCGGGTGCTGCACTCCGCAGCCGGGCAGCATGAACCCAATCGACGGCGAGGAAAGAGTCCGATCCGCTGCACGATCCACCTCTTCTTCCAACCTCGCGATGGCCGTGTCCAAGTTGCGCGCCACAACGACGGTTCGATGCTCGAACTGGCATCTCGCCACGTGTAGGGTGTGAGCGACGTCACCAAGATCGATATCGCGGTTACGCCGCAGGTACGCGGCTAGATTCCGGCAGGCTCGGCTTAGCGCCGACGGGGTCTTTGCAGATAGGCAAAGGGCGTGAGATCCCCGCGCGACCGATCCGGGCCAAGCCCTTGTATTGTCGCTGTCCCATTCCTGCAGCACGACATGGCAGTTGGTTCCGCCCATACCGAGCCCAGTGACTCCGGCAGTTCGCGAGCGTCCCGGCGGACGGGGCCAAGGTCTAAGCTGCTCATTGATGAAGAAGGGCGTGTCTTCCAGACCCAAATCTTCGTTCAGCCGGTTGATTTTGATAGTCGGGGGGATTACTCCGTGCTGAAGGGTGAGAACTGTCTTGATAAAGCTCGCGACCCCTGAGGCGATGTTGGCATGGCCGATATTCGGTTTAATTGACCCGAGCGCACAGGCATTGCCCGTTTTCTCTTGCCCCGCGAAGACCTCTGCCAGAGCGCGGACCTCGATCGGGTCGCCGACCTTGGTGCCGGTCCCATGAGTTTCGATGTATTCCACATCTTCAGGGCCGAGTGCCGCGGAGGCAAGTGCTTGGCGCACAACTTCGGCCTGGCCTCGCGCGCTAGGCGCCGAGAAGGACGATTTGGCGCGGCCATCGTTGTTAATGGCACATCCTTTTACCACCGCGTGGATCGGGTCGTTCGCCTCAAGCGCGTCTTCAAGGCGCTTGAGAACGATAACCCCTACCCCATCTCCGAGCACCGTGCCACTGGCATCGGCATCAAAGGCTCGGCACACACCGTCCGAAGATTTAATGAAGTCCTTGACAAACTGATACCCCGCTTGAGGGAAGGTGATACTCGAGCTCCCTGCCAACGCCATGTCGCAATAGCCGGCGGCGAGTGACTGAGCGGCGACCGCGATCGCCACTAACCCAGTTGAGCATGAGGTTTGCACCGCAATGCTTGGGCCGTTGAGGTTCAGCATGTAGGACACGCGCGAGGCAAGGTAGTCCTTCTCGTTGCCGAGCTCCGTCAGGAAAGCGAGTGGCGCGTTGGTGGGATCGATGAGGCCGCTGCCCTTCAAATGGTGCAGTAGATAGAGTGGAGAAGAAGAACCTGCGAACACTCCGGTCCGGCCTTCGTGCTGGGTTGGCGCATATCCGGCCGACTCGAGTGCCTTCCAGCAGCATTCGAGAAACAGGCGATGCTGCGGGTCCATTAATATTGCCTCACGCCTCGAAAGGTTCCAGAAATCCGGATCGAAAAGGTCCACGTCGTTGAGATGGGCACCCACGCGCACATAATCGGGGCGCTTCAGGACAGCCTCCGGAATGCCCCGAGCCTTGAGTTCCTGCGCGGAGAGCGAGGTGATCGAGCACACTCCATGGCAGAGGTTCTCCCACAACGCGTCAACCGTCTCCGCGCCAGGAAAACGCGCGGCCATACCAATCACCGCAACGTCCATACTGGGGCTGTGTCGACGATCCAACGCTTTCGCATGCGCCTTACCCGGCAAGACTGGCGGTGTTTTGGGGAGCTTGGCGCTTTGAGGACATCCCTGCTCGCCAATGCGTTTGCGGAGAAGAGCCGCGAGTTCGTTAAAGGATGGATTGAGGAAGACCTCCACTACGCGGAGTTCCACCTTCAGACTCTCACGAAGCTGCGTGCAGAGACGGGCAGCCAGAAGGGAGTGTCCGCCGCAGTCGAAAAAGTTGTCGCCCGGATCGGCAGCTTCGGCCTGGAGAAGGTCGCGCCAAGCTGCGCGAAGTGCCGGTTCGACCTCGTCGATACCGCTCACCGCAGCGCACGCCTCTTGCGCGAGTTCGCGAAGGCGCGACCGATCAAGTTTCCCGTTGGGCGCTATGGGCAATTCCGTCAGAGCAACGAACTTTGACGGAATTGCGTAGTCCGGCACCTCAGACTTCAGATACGCCCGCAAAGAAGCCTGCCACCCCTTGCTCGGATTCCGCAAGACTACATAGGCGATCAGCCGATCAGGCTGGCCGGTCGTCGGATTGAGCTCGGGCAATACGGCGGCGGAGCAAATGCCGGCGTACCGAAGCAAAGCAGCTTCTACAGACGCTGGAACGACGCTGTATCCCCGGATCTTCACCATGAAAGCGCAGCGCCCCAAAATCTCCAGTTGGCCGCCGGGCAGCATGCGGCCAAGATCGCCCGTGCGGAACATCGTGCCTTCAGCGCGGAACGGGTCGGGAAGGAACCTTTCGCGTGTCATCTCCGGGCTATCAAGATATCCATGAGCCAAGACATCGCCGCCGACGAAGACCTCGCCCAAGAAGCCCAGAGGGACGGGATCGCGCTGCTCCCCGAGGATATAGACACTGACATTGTACTGAGGGGAACCGACCGGTGCGACCTTTTGTATTGTCGCAGGATCGATCTCGCTCAAGTCAATATGCGCGACATCATGTGCCTCGGATGCGCCGTAGTAATTGATGATTCTGACGTGCGGCAGCGCATCCCTCACACGCGCAAGCAACACTGCCGTTAATACCTCGCCTGATAGGTATATAAATCGGAGATCCGAAAGGCGGGAAGGAACGTCGAGGGAGCCGCTGCTGAGAAGCACATCCAACAATGAGGGGGTTAGCAATATTCTGGAAATTCGATTTCGTGCCAGGTAGTCGACCAGTTGGTGCGGATCGTAGATAACGTCGTCAGGGATCAGATAGGCTGGAATCCCGGCGAGGATCGGCCGCATGATGGCCCCGAAGAGATTGACCGCTTCACGCTCATCAGACGCATATGGCAGCGCGCTATAGCGCCACTGGTAAGAGGCTACAGCGCTTCGATGAGGACAGACGATGCCTTTTGGTTCACCAGTCGTGCCAGACGAAAATGCAATATGGGCCGGCGCGTCGAGATCCACCGCTTGGGGATTGACCGGACTGGCCTGGCCAAGTTGTGCTTCCCAACCCTCGTCGAGAGACAGCGCAATACCGGGCCAGTCAGTCGGAAGCTTAGTTGCAAAACGGTTGTTGGTGACAACGATTTCAACACATGCTTTCTCAAGTATTCGCTTTACTGCAGCGATGGGCAGTGCTTTGTCCAGCACGATGTAGGCCGCCCCAGTCTTATGAATACCGAACAACGCGACGGCGTATTCAGGTGAAGTATCCATCAGGATACCCACGCGGGAACCTCGGCTCTGACCATGTCCAAGCAGGTGCCTGGACAGAATCTCGCTCAGGTCATCGAGTTCACGATATGTAATGACCCCAGCCTCTGAAACGATGGCAGGACTGTCCGGGGTGAGAGCCGCTTGTTTGCGGAATTGCTCATGCAGCGTTAGATTATTATAGGGGAAAACCTCGCCGTGTTGGATGGAAGCCGGAAGCTGTCCTTTCACCTCGCCAACCTCGCGCAGGAGGCTACCCACCACCTCCTCCGTCATGGAATGAGTGAAAAAGTGATCGCTATCAAACATAATTCGGGCGAATCGCGACGTCGTAAGCCGACGCCATTCGTCTAGGTCATTGGTATTGATCTGGTCCTTAACTCCGCCCATTGCGGTGATTGCTGCCTTGAGAGGCGTCGCCCGGTTTCGGTCGTAAGTCTCCGCAAGTTCGAAGTCGGCCCGCAGGGGCGGCAAAATGAAGTCCAGTAGCAGTTTCTCGTTTGCCAGCGCCCTCTTGGGGACCATGCCAAGGGTACGGATCACATCGGTTAACTTATCATCCTCGTATTTATACATCGGCGGCTCTTCCGGGGGCAGATCGGCCGACGGGTGAGCAGATACGACAACATGGAAGGGAGATGGCCGACCGGCCTCCTCCAGAGAGCGAGCAATCTCGTAGGCCACGAGGGCACCTGCGCTATGACCGAAGAAAACAAAAGGCCTATCGCTGTATGCCCGGAGCGCCTCGATGACCATGGGTACCAGTACGTCCATCCTGCGAATGGCGGCCTCCGCTGATCGTTTGCCGCGCCCGGGAAGATCCAGGCAAATAAGCTCAACGTCGTCGGGGAGATAGTCCGGCCAATTGCGGAACGACTGGACGCTACCCCCCCCATGAGGGAAGCAAACTATCCGATACGACGGCTCAAGTGAACCCTTTACGACACTAAGAAATGATTTACCTTCACCAGGAACTTGTTCCATCTCTTAAATACTCCACCGAGATTACGCCCGCCAATATCATCTCTAAGCAGGCCACTTTCAACCTAACTTTCCGGCGGCGAATATAACAACGACTAGCGAATGTCGAAAGGCAATGTTTGTTAAACTTGATGGAATCTTTGTTAAGTAAGTTGCAACATGATAATTTTATATGAATCTAGCTTATCCATTTGACATTTGACACGAGCGCGCGTTTGAAGCCTTCATCGGGCGCTCGCCTGATACCGTGACGGCCGAGGATCTGCGGCGTTTCCAACCGCACCAGACGCAAGCTGGCGTGCGGCCGCCGGGGATCAACAGCTCGGTCTCGGCGCTGCGCTTCTTCTTCACCGTCACGCTCGAGGGCCCGATCTCTCGCGCCGTCTCACCGTCGTCCAGGAGCAGCGCAAGCTGCCGCTGGTGTTGAGCGTCGAGGAGGTGGCGCGGCTGCTCGAAGCCGCACCGGGTCCGAAGTACAAGGCCGCCCTCTGCTGCCGCCGCAACTGCTCGCACTGCTGCGCGCCTGGTGGCGCGAGGGCGATCGCCGCGGCGTGATGCTGCCGCGGGGCTGGCTGTTTCCGGGCCGCAACCCGATCACGCCGCTGTCCACGCGACAGGTGAACCGCGCCGTCCACGCCGCGGCGCAGGCCGCCGAGATCAAGAGGCGGGTGACACCACACACGCTGCGCCACAGCTTCGCCACCCATCTCCTGGAAGAGGGCGTGGACATTCGCGTCATCCAAGTCTTGCTCGGACATGCCAAACTTAACACGACCGCGCTCTATGCCCGCGTTGCCACCAAAACGCTCCGCACCGTGGTGAGCCCGCTGGACCGGATCAGGCTGCAGGCAGACGAGGAGACGAGACCGGACGGCTGACGCGGCGGCGGTGCGCCGCCCGTGCCTGGAGGTCGCCGACATCTTCCTTCGCCACGGCGCCGCCTGGGTGCGCAGCCCAGGCCGGCCACTTGAGCCTCGGCCAGCTAAACGTGATCTCGGCGATCGAGACCTGCCGCACCGCAGCCCTCGGCGGTCATGTCGAGGCTGCGAGGACTGCGGCCATAGACCGATCGCCTTTGATAGTTGTCGCGACAGACATTGCCCCAAATGCCAGGGCGCCGATCTACCGGATCGAGGAATGCATCCGCGGCATGAGCGCTGAGCAGCGCCTGTCGGTGCGCAAGGCCAAGAGCGCTCCGCCCATGGCGGCACAGCGGCGGCCGCATCCGCCGGTCTTCGGCATGGATGGCTCGACGGCTATCTGACCACCCTCATCATCGGGCCCCGCTTCATCGACCCGCGCCAATGGATTCCTCTGTTTGCAGGCGAGAAAACGCTGATGGCGCTCGAAGGCACGACCGAGGCGCTCGTCGTTCAGACGCTCGCTGCCAACTATAACCGGATCTCGAGCGGGCTTGCCGAAAGACCGGAAACCTGGCGCCCGCGCTTTGCGCGGCGCAATGACGGTTCCTCGACCCCTTCCACTGGTCGACTGCCTTCCTGCTCGCTACCGACTACGCCACAAGGCTCTGGCGCCCCTGTTCTCCGCGGTCATGCCGCAACCGGCGACATCATCGCCCCGATCCGGGACACAACGGGGGTGAACTCTGTCTCCACGACGCGGGCGTCGCCGCCGTTGCAAAGGCGATCGTCGCCATCCGCTCGTACTTCATGCCCAAGCGAGCCAAAGCGGCCCGCATCTGACCCCTGCCTCTGTCAAGCAAAGACAGCCGTGCGGTGCTCGTGACGCTTACGATCGAGCTGGCGGGGTTGACCGATACGCTGATTGCCGATGCCGACGGTATCTACCACCTGCTCCTTTGTTTGGCTGAAGAAAGGCGACGCGCCAGCCCGCCTCAATAATCTGCGCGACGGTCGCGAAGCCGATCCCGGTCGCTCTGCCATTGACGACCGCAACGCCAACAGGTTCGCTGCGTCCTTGCGTCATAAGACGGACTCCATGTCGCGAACGGTGTCGCGGTCGAGCGTGCCGTCAAAGAGAGAAAGCGCTGGATGAGTCTCCGGATCGGCCATAACCTCGACCAGCCACGGTCGCCCTGACACGCGGGCGCCTCGTCGAGGGCAGGCCCGACGTCGCCCGGCGCCTTGGCCACGGTCGCACCGCAGCCGCACGCCCGCGCGATTGCAGCCTGGTCAACCCGGGCGAAATGGCAGGCGCTCGTTTAGCAGGCTTCTCTGATTGGGGTCGTTGAGGTCAAGCTCCTCCTGATATTTTTCCGGACCATGTCGCCCCGCGGGTCACTCGCTTCTC
>NZ_JAMYRB010000058.1:0-11378 GCF_040321165.1 Mesorhizobium sp. M0500 | reverse complement strand
AGCCCGCAACAGTTCGAGGACCAACACGCCCGGCAGATGGTCAAAACTGCGGCTTGACCCTGTCCGGTCCGAGGGGCGCACTCCAAGATGCGTATCAACTTAGTTCCAGCTTCGCTAAGAATTCCTCCCACTCACGCTTAGACATTGAGGTGTCAAGTTGCTCGACGTGTTCGCCCGCAAGCATGCGGCGAAGTGCCTTGAGGGCCTCCCCGGAAAATGTCGCCGCTTCCAGTCGATGCTCGCGAAACGCTTCGTAGGTCAGCGGGACCCATTTTTTCAGGATGTCCAAAATTACCTCCGCATACACCCTAATCTCATACTGCGCGTGGGGATCGGCGCGAAGCCGGAGAAAATTCATGAGGTTGTGCAGATCGGTCTTCCAGTACCACTGGGTATAGAAGTTGAGCGACAGGTTCATGCGAGCAAGCTCTCGTGCTAGCCCTTCTTGGTCATCACGAAGCTGCTGGCCGCCTTCATCATGATTTAGCAGATCGAGATAGTGATCGTAGTTGCGTTGCGCATCGTCTGTGAGAATTCGCAGTACTCGCTCCGCCTCAGCAGCTCCCACGACCTCTCCGCGACCTTGGCGATTTTGCAGCGATTGTGCTGACAGATGTTCCGGGGCGGGAATGTAGAATTCGCGATCGAGAATAGAATAGCGGGCCGAATATTCATTAACGCTCGCCATCCGATGCCGGATCCACTGGCGTGCAACGAAGATCGGCAGCTTTACGTGGAACTTGATTTCCGCCATTTCGAACGGCGTGGTGTGCCAGTGGCGGAGCAGATAGTGGATTAAGCCCCGATCTTCAGAGATTTTTTTCGTGCCCCGGCCGTAGGATACACGGGCCGCCTGCACGACGGCACCGTCGTCGCCCATATAGTCGACGACACGTACAAACCCGTGGTCGAGAACCGGAACAGCTTGATAGAGAATTTCCTCAAGCCCCTCGGATACAACGCGGCGTGTCGCCCTCGAGGCAGCGCGCGCCTCCTTGATCTCGAGTGACTGTTCTTCCGTAAGGTTGGTCATCGTGTCTCCAAGTTTGGGCTAGCGTGCGCTCGAGTTTTACACTTCGGCTCATAAGAAAAATCGAGACGCTCGCCGCTTTCATTGGCTCCAGAACGAGGCGGGATCGAAGCGGTCGTTGATGCGATAGAAATAGATATTCCCAGAAGCCTTCACCTCATTCACGACATAGGTCGTTGGAGTCCGGCAGACGACCTGAATCTGGTCATCGGCGAGCGCCGCAATCGCGAATGCGACAGCATGAGTCTTGGGACCGATCGCAAAACAAGTAGTGCCGGCTGAACGGTTTTGAAGGACGCTGAGGGCGACAGCGGCAATTTCGTGAAGCTCAAATTGCTCCTGCCTGACGCCAGGAAAAGCCGCCAGTTGCTGAAGCGCCGGCCGCTCCCGGTCGATCACCGACGAAGGCAATCTGCGATGCCCTTCGGTAATGTGATAAAGCACCAAGCCGTTGGGCTCAAAACGGTCGACGATGGGACTCGCCTGAGTGAGCTCGGCACCAACGGAAATATAGAGATTTCTCCGATCCGGTACGTAGTCTTCCGACTCCAGATAGGGAATTTGCGACGTCGTCCATTCGCCTTCTGATATCAGCCCAAGCGGTTTGCCAGCGACATCGATCTGTGCGGCCCGCATCTCGTACTTCTCAGCCTCCGCATAGACAAGGTCGATAGAGGTGAACAGTTCGCGACGGAATCCCAATCCGAGCAAAAAAAGCAAATAGCGTTTTGGAATGCACGTCATGTCCATCAGCACCCGGAGAGCGTGGCCCTTCTTGCGCGCGACCCCGAAAATCTCCTGCTCTATCTTCTCAGCGTTGTCTGTAAATTGTGCAGACCGTTCCAGATCTAAAATCCGGCAGTCGGCCATCGCGCCCTCAATCGTGGCGCGATTGCCGCTCTTGCGGCTCTCCATTTCGGTATCAGACGATGCGAAATGGATAATTAAACTCTCGTCGCTGCGCCCCGAGAGAAGCGGGCTACAGGCGTGGCAGCGGCTCTCCCAGCTGACAGCCGCGATGACGAGATCGTATTGTTCGCGCAGGATGCTGTGATCTTTGAGGATCGTCTGCGATATGCTGAGCGTCCCGATCGCTATCTCGTCAATCATCGAAACTCGGAACCTCGTGAGCCAGGGGGAGAGTCAGCTGTGAGCTCGAATTCGGTCGTCGCGCGAACTGCTTTGCCCAATCATCCGCGTCGACCTCAGGTGAGCCGATGCAGATCTGGTAGAGGATGTCCTCGGTCAGTTTCACAGGTTCGTAGGCACCCCGGTATGAGAACATAAAGCGAGGCGCGAAGCGTCGATGCAGCCGGAAACCAGAGATCTTCGGAGCCTCATCGTCCTCTCCGGACTTCGCCCTCCGCTTTGATGTCGTAGCGCGTAAATACCCTGACAATTCGGCGCGATGGATGATCTGGTTAATAAGCTCAATCTGGGTGGCGTTTGCCGGGTAGCTATGAGCTGGGTCAATGAAGAAAAGGCCGCGCTCGGTCGTTGCCAGCGACGAAGGATCTTCGAAATTCGCTTGGAGATGATGCGTTAGGCGCCCGAGAACCGTGATGAATCGCATCACTGCTTCGGCATTGGAGTCGGTAAGAATTCCGATGCCGTCATAGAAGGCCTCGCTAGAGGCATAAATGCCATCAGTCTGAGTCTTGGCAGCAATCTTCGTTCTCGAGCGAGCAAACTTCTCCAGGACTTCTTCGGCCGAAAGCGAGCCGCGGTCCTTCGAAAAGCGGTCGAAAATCTCGGCCATGATCTCCAAGAAGTCGCGGATCGAGCCGTCGGCCAGCGACGTGATCACACCCACCCCAGACATCGGCAATCTGCGGAAGCCGAGCCGGTTTGCAATATGGAGCATTGCACCGACGCTCTTGCGCCGTATCCAGGCCTGCTGGCTTTTGGCTTTCATCGCCTTTGCGTTTTTTGAGATCCTACTGAAATCCTCAGGTCGCGAGATCGGCGAGAAATTCTCCTTTTGACCAGTCCAGTGCCAAAGCACATAGGTCTGATAGTAAGGGAGAGCTCCGGCTGGAGTACGATCAAGCCCATATTGACCGAGATCCAGGCCATGAAGGAACTCGGCAGCTTCGCGAAGCTGCCGTGCAAGCGGGCTAGTCGAGCGCGATATCATCGTTTCGATGATGTCGTTCACTACAATCGTCCCGAGCCGGCCTTTGAGCGAGAAATAGCGCTCGACCTCAGAACCCGTCACCGGGGGGCGTCGATCTTGCCTCAAAGAGAAATACACCCGCAGACTGGCGACCGCCTCGCAGAGCGCCTGGAATTCTGGCCGGTCTCTGTCGTCGAGCGATACGACACGGCGATCAGCGTCGGTCAAAGGCTGTTCATCGATGAAAGTCTCGCCTGCCTCTACCGCCTCGCCCACCGAGCAAATGACCCAAGAGGTTGGAAATCTGCTTTTGCGCACGAGCGTATTCACCGATTTTCTCTGAAGCGGGCTCATCACCTCGCAATCGTCGAGGCAAAACTTAAAGCCGAGCCTCTGGCCGCAGGTAAGCTTGCTGTGGGCCATGGATTGCGACAGACGCTCGATCACGAAGGAAAGAAGTTCATGCGGCTCGCGGACCGGAAGCTTTTCGACCAGACTCTTGACGTAACCGCGGCCGCAGGCTTCGTTCATTCGCCTGACCATATTGCGAAGCGCTCGCGAAAGGTCGACAAACGTCTTTGGGGGCTGCTCTGTGAAGGACAAGATTTCTGGAAACTCCGCCGTCGTGTCTGCGACAATTGAAAGCTCGCTGCCAGCCGACAGCGTCAAGACGTCCTCGACGCGTAAGGTATGGGCTGCAGAAAGTGCCTTCTCGACGGCAATTAATTCGAGCGCGAGGGAATAGAAGCGGAAGAACTCGTAATCAGGACGCGGTGAGTCCGGAAAGATCTCGGACCAGCGCATATAGCCCATCGAGCCCGAAACATGATCCGGCAGGCGTATATAGACGCCAATGTGGTTGAAGTCCGAGATGGTCTTCTGGATTCGCAGTGAAGGATTGGAGAACAGATCCTCCCAGCAAATGCTCCGAAGAAGCGTAGTCTTGCCGCTGCCCCGGCTTCCATAAACGAACACCGATTTGTCGGCGGCCAAATGTGCCGCGGTCGGCGTAAACCATATTAGGGGAGAGCCGGAGCTCTCGTGCTCCCACCGCGTCGGTCGGAAAGGGTTCACGACGGCTGCCACCTACTTCTCCGCTCTTAAAATCCAATGCGTCGGCGAAAGATCGTAGTTGTCGATCGTGATACTACTTTCAGCCTGCAACTCCTCGACGATGATCGTCAGTCGTCGTTCATCCAAGCCGTTCGCCTCGTTCAGAAAATGTTTTGTCAGCTCTGGCCAATACATCTGCCCCACTTCCAGCACCTTTCCATAAATAATACCGGTGTTGCGATCGGAGCTGCGTCTACGCCCAAGGGCGATCGATATGGCGGTTTCCCGCTTCAAGATCCCTGATTTGTCGACCCGGTAGGGAGTGATGTGACAGGCAAGCGGAGCCGTGTTCTCGCCGAAAAGAATATCGACCAAATTAAAGCCCTTCGGAATGTCAGGGGCACTGATCGAGACAACGGGGAAGCCGCCCGGAAGCTGCAAAACCTCGACTGGATCCTCATGGATATGGCCGTGCAAATATATCGCCGGCCGCCCGAGTTCTCCGAGAGCGCCACGCAGCGCACCGCCGTTGACGAGTTCGGTATAGGGCGCAAGACGCGGCCGCCTTTGCGGAAGCAAATTGTGGTGGGCGACGAGCACCGGAATGGCGCCCCCCGATAGGGCTTCCATTTTCGTTACAACACTCTCGATCGTTTCCTCGGAGATCGCAGGAGTGTCCAACTGGCGATCGTAGTAAGCCCGCATCGCGGCGTCCGAATCAGGCCCGCTCATGACAGTTTTAATTGCCTCGGCAATCTGGAAGCGAAACTCGGGCGGAATGTAGCTTTCTTCGCCGCAGCCCCAGCAACTGTTGAGAAGAAAAAGCTCTATGCGAGCATTCTCTTTTTCGAGCGATCGATGCATCGCCTTGTTGATCGGCAAGGCGGGCAGCCCCGCCGCGATTAAGGCCTCCACCAGTGGCGTGAACTTGGTACTAATGCCTGGTTTAAGGGCAAGAGTGCGGTTGATGTCGTGGTTTCCGGGAACAATCCCGACCGGGATATCGCGAAAAAGGCCATTTGACCCGATCTGCAGCGCACTGGCGATGTAGTTTGCGCAGGCCGCGTAGCCGTCAAGCTTGCCATAGTCGGTCAGGTCGCCCATGAAAAGGACGGCATCGATATCTTGTTCCTTTATGATCTCAAAGATGCGCCGGAAGACGGTCTTTATTGGGCTGCGCGATATGATGTTCTTCAGGTTCAGCGGAAACGTTGTGTCCTTATCGTCCACGAAGGCCTTATTGCCAGCGTTGGAAACTAGGTGGATGTCGCCGATCTGCAGAAGCCGAATTTTTGGTAGCACTGCATGTCCCCCTCCCGAAGACTGCAGTATCGTTCTTGTCGGTGCATTGCAACGTCAAGGCGGGAACTTGAAACTCTCTCAGTGCAAGAGGCGAACGACGTTGCGGTTTGGGGTAAGGCCCTAGCAATACCGCCTTCCCCTAAGAATCGAGCCTCCGCGAACGGATCAACGAGAACTCGTGGAAACTTGCAGCCCGTCACGTTCTTGAAGGTCTATCCGAGAGGCTCGGTGGACATCGCTCCCGGACCAAAATGCCCGCTTTTCACAAGATCCCGTTGCCGTCCATCGGCCCAGCTCATTTCTTGACGGTTGGTCCTCGAGCTCCTGCGGCTATCGCCCGACTTCCGCCTGGCCTACGAACACAACATAGCGCGAGCCCGCGACTGCGGCTTTGTGCACGCTTTTGTCACGACCCTCGCATAGGCAGCCAGTACGATGCGGAATCGGCGTGCCGATCAACAGCGGCTGGCCCTTGAGGCCAAGCATTACTCGTTCGGCCGAGAACGGGTAACCGGGAGCGTTTAGCTTGAGAACCTCTGCTGCGGTCATTAGACCCGCGGCGAAGGAGAGGAAGGGCAGAGCCGCGTCGGTGCGCTTTTCCTCGACCGTCGTCTGGGACGCGGTGGACCCGTCTGTGGCGCACGTAGTTGGAGCGTACTTCTCGTCGGGCGGGAACACGCAGAGCGAACACGCTTTCGCTCCGGGTACATGCCGCATCAAGGTCGCCTGCCAATTCCGACCCGTGGTGGCGTAGAACTGGATCGGAGGGAACCCCATCTCGATATGGTAGCGCACGTTGAACTCGTTGGCGGCCGAGATCAGAATGTCCGTCGAACCGGCCTGACGGAGACTCCAGAGCGCGGACTCATGCAAGGCGACCGCGTCGACCGCTACGTCCTCGACACCGGCTCGGCGCAGAAAGGCGGCGACGGCGTCGACTTTGGCCATGTCGACCTTAGCATGGGCATCTGTGAAGATGGGTGAGCGGGTGATGTTATGGATTCCGATCCCGTCGTGATCGATGAGGCTTGCGCGGAAGTCCCTCGTCGCAAGCGCCAGAAAGTAGTTGGCGGCGGACCCCACCGAGCCGAGCCCTGCAGTCATGACGTGGCCTAGCGAGACCTCGACTGGGGAGAATTCCACCCGCTTGGGGACATCGGTCCAATCCCAAGCGTTGCAGGTGAAGGACTCGGTCATGGCGCCGAAGCGGGTGCAGAACAGATGCGCGGCACCCAATACCACGGCCAGCGCCGCGCCTATTCCGACATCCGATTCGATCGGGGATAGCGGCGACGGCCCCGGACCAATGTAGGCGTTCCACCCAGAGCCGTGGATCACAGTGTTGTGGCCGTCGGGTCCGAGATGGAAGCGAAAATCGCCTGCGGTCACTTGGCGTGTGCCGTAGCTGCCGAACGAGTCGGCGGCTCTCATTCCATCAAGGGCATGCTCGACAAGCGAACGGCCGGCCCATGGAAGGCGCGGGTGGATAGGTATGTCCGGGAAGCCTACCTGCACCGAGGGTGACAGCCGTCCCAACAGGTTGCAGGCGACGAGCGCTGCCACTTGCCCATCGTAACTGGCGAGGTAATCGGGCGACGCGGTGATCGCGACGACCTGCGTTTGGTCGAGTGGCGACGCGCCGTAGCGAAGCATGCGATCGTTCAATCGGTCGTAAAACTGTTGCTGGTCCATGGCCCGCCTGCCGGAATGATAATGATGTCGTCGTCCGAAAGCTCGATCCAGCCGTGCGGCTTCTGCCACAGATAGGCGGCGGCGCCAGCCAGCGAGGGTAGAAACCGTCCATAATCAGGCAGCACGAGTGAGGCGTATCCCGGGTAACGGATCTTGGCGCCTTCGACGTCGCCATCGCTATGGAAGGCTTGGCTCGGATGGGTGTGGACCTGGGCTACCACCTGCAACTCGAACCGCGCCGCCGCCTGCATGCAGGACACCATGGCGCGAGGCGGAACATGAAAACTGCCCGCCGTCGTCCGCGCCTCCGGCGCGAAGACCGCTACGGCAAGAGTGACGGCACCGTCGGTCCGGCCGAGCAGATAGGCGATCCCCTCATGCCGCTGCTGTTGAGACCGGACCAGCGCGGCCATCAAGTCTTGGAGCGCATCCGTGGTCACCAGCAACCTGGCCGGCTGTGGCGAAATTGCAATGCTCTTTGGCTTTCGGCCGAGAACACGCTTGAGCCAACCGGGGATCATTCTGCCACCCTGCCTTCGTAGCTCTTCATCAGTTCGCAGGCGATACGCAGGGCCATGGCACCCAAGGTGCGGCACGCCCTCGTGTATGCGTTGTTCTGCCAGGCGCCGATCTGCCAATCCGAATGCGGTCCGCGGGAATCGACAGTTTTGTAGGCGAGGCGATTCCATGGCGCGCAGATCACGCCGTTACCGTGCAGGAAATTGCCGCCGCGCGGCGTATCCGGCCGGTTGTCGATCCTGCCGGTCGCCGGGTTGAACCAGTGCCAGGCAGGAGGTGTGGCAGGATAGCCGTCACACCTCACGCGCAGGTGGTAGGTCAAGCCGTCCTTAGCAGGGAGCCCGAGGACGAAGGTCAGGTCATCGATCTGCTCGATCGACCAGCCCATAAGGCTGGCATTCTCCTTAAGCGCGTCGAGTTCAACCTTCACCAGCAGGGCAGCGGGGGTGCTCATGACGATCAGACCCCGGAACCAGTGGCGACCAGCGTCAACTTGTACCTGCCCTTCTTGAGCCCGAAGCTCACCAGCGGACGGTTGACAGGCTCGAGGTGGACGTCCCCGTAGTAGAGCTCGAAGGCGTCGCCTTCGGCGAGGTCGCGGTCCTTCACCACTTCCTTGATCACTTTCTCCACCTTTTCGTTCTTGTCGAACGTGCCGCGGAATACGCCGTTCGGCGTTGCGATCTCGAGCACGACATCGTCGTCGTTATGATCCTTTCCCGAATTCTCGCCGGGGCTTTTGTTGTCCTGAGACATTCGCCAACTCCATTGTTGTCGCCCCGAATCTGCGCAGGGGAGGGCGGAGCAAACCCCTTGGCCCCAGCGTCGTTGCATGTTAGTCCCACTTCCGGGAACCACTAATTCCGATATGGCATAGCGTGAGGTCAAGTGCAATAGTCGTCCCACATTTGGGAACCATTTTGTATTGGAGCCGCGGTTTGCCATGAAGCTGATAGGGATATCGAGATTGCGCGAACTTGCGCGTCGTACCCGTGGCGACCTTGATGGAGCCGTACCGGCGCTCGTTGCCGAACTTGAGGCCGGGTCATGGCGTTCGATGGCTGAAATCGCGGAATTTTATCCGTCAGCCCTGATCAAAGGCATCAAGGTCCGAATCCCACTCAACGCTGACTATCGGGTCGATCTCGTCGCTGACTGCGAGGCGCAGATAGTTCTCATCGAATATGCGGGCGCGACTACTGGGGCACGCGCCACGACCAAGGCAGGGAGCAAGGTGACATGACAGTTCGACCTATACGCACTGAGGAAGACTACCAATCGGCACTCAAGCGTGCCACTGCGCTGTTCGGGCACAAAAGCCCGAAAGACCGCGACGAGCTCGAAGTGCTGCAGGCCGTCATCGAACGCTGGGAACGATCCCGGCATCCCATTGAGGCACCGACGCCTGTCCAAGCGATCAAGTTTCGCATGGCGCAGGAGGGATTGTCACAACGCGATCTGATTCCATACCTTGGAAGTAAATCGCGCGTATCCGAGATACTCAACGGTCAGCGACAGCCCACGGTCGATCAGATCAGGGCACTACATCAGCATCTAAGCATTCCCGTCACTTCGCTGATTGGCTCGTCGAAGCACGAGCCTGCGGCCGGCTCGTCGAATACCTCGATAGCAGCCGAAGGAAAGCTTCGTACGCTTGGCGTGATGAAAACGAAGGAGAGTCTCGCCGGCTTCTTATCGCGTTCGAAGGCCTCTACTCCGGCAATCGCCATGTTGCGCAAGACCAGGACTGAGCGCACCAACGCCAAGACGGACATGGCGGCACTCGAAGCATGGTGCGCAGCCGTATTAGTTCGTGCAGAAAAGATAAATGTCAAAAAAACTAAGATCGGCGATCAAGAGAAAGCGGCGCGGCAACTGGCACAGCTGAGCCTGTTGGCTGACTGGCAGGATCAGATCGTCGCTGCGCTACATCGTATGGGAATAATATTGGTCATATTGGAGCACCTGCCGGGAACATTTCTCGACGGGGCAGCGATGTGCCGCAGCGATGGTGTTCCGGTGATTGCACTAACCTTGCGTCACGATCGATTGGACAATTTCTGGTTTACGCTGTTGCATGAGTTCGCCCATGTGGTTCGTCACTTGAGCACTGATCGACAGGTTATTCTGGACGATCTGGATGTGGCGAGTTCGGAAACCATCGAAGCGGAGGCGGACTCGTTTGCACGGCACGCTCTTATCCCTCCTGCCATGTGGAAGGGGATCGACAGGGGCAGCAGCACGGAGGAGGTGTTGCAGGCGGCGCAGAAAGCTGGCGTGCATCCCGCGATTGCCGCCGGCCGCTGGCGGTTCGAACATTCGGACTATCGTCGTTTCTCCAAGCTGATTGGTCGGGGCAAGGTGAAGATGGCTCTAATTCCGACTTAATTTCTATTGGTGGCGCGAAAGTGGCCCCAGAGCAGTCGACCGTCAAAGCACCTATGCGACCTCCATGTTCATGCTTTGTGCTTCGAAAGTCGCATAAAAAGGCAGTGTGGAATGCACAAAGCAGCAGGAGGAGTGCGGGCCCGTTCATAACGCGTAGGCCCCGCTAACATCGGCTGAGTCCGCAATTCAGCTAATCCGGCCGTGCTTCCGATGCGACAGAGTCCAGGAGCAGGGTAACCTCGACATTGACGCTGGTAATGGCTTGCGAGTGAAGGGGCTGATTGGCCCAATCGGCGATGGAGACTACCAACGGGTAGTCCTCAACCCGCACCTCATGATCTTGATCGACGTCCCCGTACGATCCAACAGCAGAAAAAAGCAAAGGAGTCATTCCCTCGTCAGATTTGCTCGCGAGGGCGCAACTCGCTGAACATCCACATGGCTGTCAACGCGAACATTGAAGAGCATTCGGCCTCCAGATTTATCGGCGCAGTCGCCTGCTACGGAATCGAAGCTGGCCGGCGGAAAATCTGCAGCTTGGACAATCATCTCGATCAAAACCGTCTCAAGTTGTGGCGTGCTACCCATCTAGCAACGTAGTCGGGAGACTCCCGCATAAATCAAGCAGGCGTCGTGGCGTATCCCCGGAGATCATCGGCACAGGCGGTCGGGAATGAGTTTTCGTGTCGTTACGGGAAGCATTCGAAGCAGGCGAGGTTCTACAGCTTGTCTCCGCCCCGAACTCACTCTGGTGTTGGCGCAGGCCCGGCAAGAAGCTCGCCCCTTGCTCGGCCCGACCGCAACCAAGAGCTTCTGCCGGAAATCCCTGCGGAGCACGTTCGCCGCGCAATGTGCGATGCATTTCCTTCACTGCTCGATAAGGTGAGAGGTGACGAACGAAACGTCCTACTGACACTCCACATCGCGCCGGATTCTGATTCAGGGCTCACCATGAGCCGATATGGTCTGACAGACCTTGAATGGTGATCGAGCCGCTGCTACCCAACAAGCCAAGAGGTGTGCCGTGTGTTGATGATCGCCGCGTGCTGAACGGTATCTTCTGGGTGCTGCGCTCCGGTGCGCCATGGCGCGACCTGCCTCAGCGCTATTGCCCGCGCACCACCTGTTGCAACCGCTTCGTCCGATCGCGAAAAGCAGGTGTGTGGCTGCGCAGTAATGAGTCTACGGCCTAACACTACTTTGGCAGATTTTTAGCTCCGGGAGCGTTTCGAGGATTCCCAAGAGCCGTTTTGCGTGATTCATGAGAGGTCGGCTTTT
>NZ_JAMYRB010000057.1:0-11500 GCF_040321165.1 Mesorhizobium sp. M0500 | reverse complement strand
GCTCGCTCGCTACGGCGCTGTTGAGGGCGCGCTCGCGAGCGGCTTCGCTACCGCCGAGCTACACCACGTCTGGGGACACGACCCCAAAGCCCGCCGTGCCGAAGGTGCGGCGGACTTTCGCGTGGGTCCGGGATCGACGCGGTCGTAAGCAGAATGAGAACATGGAATCGGGGTTTCATGCATTCCGCCAACGAATTTCCGGCATGCCAGCAGCCATGAGGAGATGAGGTCGACAGCTTCGTCATTCTGACGCATCCAGCGCGCGCTCCGACGCGGCCTTGCGAAGTCGAGGCCGTCCTGCCCGGAATTCGATTTCCTGGCCATGGCGAAGCTGAGTCGTTCGAAGGCGACTACTAGGCCATACCGATATGCGACTAGCGAAAGGGCCGAAATCTGGATGTTGCGCCACACCCGTGAAATCAGAGATGTTTCGGCTACGATCAAGATGCGGGCGAGCGCACTGCCTTAATTCATGGATCGCAAACGGCACATTCGCCAAGATCCTTTCATCGGGGCATGACGACTTCCACTGGCTGCCAAGCGCAACGAACTGAGGCGCCAGCGAGAGGCACGGCAGAAAGCGGTCCGAACACTGCGAGCCTAGTAGGATCTGACGGCGGCCGAGGTGAGCACTTTTGCGTTGCGGATCAACTTGAGCGCCTCGTCCGTCGTCAGCCCGCATTTTCGCGCATAGAAGGCGGCCTCCTGAGTCTCCTCTGGAGAAGGTGGCACCTGACGCGCATCGAGCTTTCGTTTCTGCTTTGCCATTCAGTCTGACTGCGTGAATCAGTTAGTCAGCTAATCTGTCACTTTTGGGGGCGCGAGAGCAAGCTTTCGTGCTGTGAGTTCCAACCGATCCCGGCAACTGCCGGCAATCACCGCCTCCGGGCACGAAGTACAAAAGCGGAAGCAGGTGACTAAGCAATCTGCACGAGGTTGGTTCCGGCCGCGGAACTTTGCTCCTCATATCGAGTTGGCGTTTCTCAATGGAGAGAGAGCCATGTCGAAAAACACCCGTTTTGAAAAAGAGCTGGCCGGCAAGCCGCAACCAGAGGCGGACGCGAGGGGCCAGTCCGAGAAGAACCACAAAGGGGGAATGAACGACGGCGTCTCTCGTGCCAACCCTCGCGTCCTATCCGGAAAGGATGACGTTCCCGCATAAGTGGAAAAAGTAGGGACGACTGCACAGCAACTGTTCATGCGCAGTCCCGGAGCCTCATTCCGCTGGCTCATAGGCGAGAGCCGTCCGCATCTCGGACCGCATTGACGAGCACCCAAGATCGAGGCCCAACCGGGATTCACATGAACCGATTTCTCTTTGTAGTTGCTGACTTTTTGTCCCGGCCGCCCGGCTTTTATCTGATCATCGTGGCCATGATAGCCTGCACTGCGATGGTCCCTTTCGGCCTAACAAGCGTAATCACCTATGCGCTTTCAGTAGCAGCGATTGTGATTACCGGCGTTGTTCTGATCCAGGGTTATCGCGACACTGCTGCCATCCATGCCAAGCTCGATGAGATTATCGTTGCATTGAAGGAAACGAGGAACAATGTCGTAGGGCTGGAGCACGCCGAGCCTGAGGAAATCAAGGCCCATTTGGCGCGGCTCGAAATGGAAGCGGCTGCGGCTGATCGAGAAACCAAGCACGGGGGAGTCTCTGGCGCGTGAGCGCTACTCAAAAGCCATCATGGGCAAGCTGAGTCCAGCAGGACGCGGTCGCTCAAGGTCCCGCCAGCGGCGGCCAAGCGCCACGAGATGCGCGGCAGCGGTAAGCGTAAGCGGAGGGCGGTTAATCTAACGTATGCGCATTGTTTGGTAGTCGGCAAGAAAACTGGCTGTTGCAAACCGGGATGGACGCGAGCGGGCTCGCCGGACTTGCCGCTAGGGCGCAGCTCGACTGGTTGTGCCGCGGTCGCAATGTCGAAATCATAGCGGCCTATCGTATTCGGTGGGAGTGCATCTTTCGCCGACCTGGCGGAAGCACTTCCAAGCCATGTTCAGGTCTCCCGGCTTTGACCGCGCCATGTGGAAGCGCACCGCCGTCGAGCGCTGCCGCATTCTCAAGAGAATGCCGACGCCGCGGAATTCGTCGGCATAGCGATGGCCGGCGAAGCCTGCCAGCGGTCCAGATGGCGAGAGCAGTATGGGCTCACACCATGTCTCTAACAACCGCGTCGAATTTCGTGAGGCCTACGCTCGGAGGCCTTTGGGTAAAAAGTCCCTGTTCGATTGCGGCCGCCTTGAAGGCATCGATCGCAGCTTGTTGGTTGCAATGACCGGCCAAGCATTCCTTGATCATTCGGACGGCTTCGAGCCGCTGCGGCTTGGCCACGTGTGGCCATGGTTGTTCAAGGGCTTTCGCAGCATCGGATATTGATGCAACCACCATCGGCTTGCAATTCAGGTAAATTGTAATCGGAATGAACGCCGGCATTTTCTCGCTCGCCAGGGTTGAACGCGGCTAAACGCGAAGAAAGGGCGGAGGTTGCATGAACGCGCATCTTCGCGATTTCAAGCCCCGCTACCCGATGCAATTGAGACTGAACAGGCTCTTCTCGGGGCAATCCTAAACTCAAATGACGCCCGTTGGCGGGTCGCTCGGCCTTGGCAAAATCAATAGGGCTGGGGCGCAAGGCAGAAACGCCTGCAACAACTGCGGCGGACAAACCAAAACGAGCTGCTCGCGCCGCAGCCGTGACAACAATTCCATCGGCAGTCAAGTCACCGGAGAAGAAGGCGCGCAACGCGCTCGTGAAAGCACAGCGTGCTGCATTCGACAGAAATGTGAGGCCGCTTGGGTTGGGTAAGCCACCCTGCCGCATCGGAACTACTCTGAGGATGCAGCGAGGCGCAATGCTCCACATATGCAGCGGAGGAATCTCAGACGGGCCTTCCGTCGCGTGTGGGCTGCGAGCGCAAGTTGGCGGCTCTCGACACGCTACGCTGCCCTTTTCTTGGCCGCCGTGAAGGGATGGCTGATCGTGAAGGCGTCCGGCTTAATGCCACGCTCAACCTGGCTCCAGGTCACAGGATGCGCGATCGGGAAGCCGGGCCGCACTCGCGGGGAGAAGGCGCCAGCGGCCGTATTGCCACGTCCGTTCCGCAGATAGTCGATGAAAATCCGGCTTCTTCGGGCTGCCGGATCGGCCGACAGCAAATAGCGATCGGGATCAGCATCGACAAGGCACTGAGCAAGGGACTTTGCGAGCTGCCGGGCGCGCTCGTGGGTGATCTTCGTTTGAAGCGGGGCCATCAGGTGGATCCCCTTGCCGCCTGTGACTTTGGCCAAC
Organism: Mesorhizobium sp. M0500; assembly: GCF_040321165.1. Lineage (NCBI taxonomy): Bacteria > Pseudomonadati > Pseudomonadota > Alphaproteobacteria > Hyphomicrobiales > Phyllobacteriaceae > Mesorhizobium > Mesorhizobium sp. M0500. The sequence continues at coordinate 8,210 of NZ_JAMYRB010000057.1, read as the reverse complement.
TCTTCAGACCTGCCGCCTCCATGATGTCGCGCAGCGCCAAAGCGGCATCGATCACTTCACACCATTCGACGCCTTCGCCGGGATCGAGGTCCAGAACGACGCGATCGGCATGCTCGATGTCGTCCACCGTAGCGTTCCAGGGATGAAGCTCCACGGCGTCCATTTCGACCAGTCCGAGCAAACCGGAAAGATCATCCACCCACACGCGCACCCCTTCACCACCCTCGCGCTTCTGGACCCGCAATTGGTGCACTGCTGCGGGAATGTCCGGCAGCGGTCCCTTGTGATAGAAGATGGCCCCCAAGGCATGGCGAACCAGCTTCAGCGGCCTCCGGCCAAGATGAACCAGCGCCTGATCGGCAACCCGTTCCCAGTAGCCGGCGAGCTCTTCTTTGGAGGGTGAGACCGCATCGGGCAGCAGTTGCAGGATGTTCTCGCGCGGGACGCCATGGTTCCGGTCCAGCCGTCGCTTCGACCGTGCGGGCGGTTTTGCCGGGATAGGCACGAGGTCTTCGCGCAATCCCTTGAACACCGCCTCGCGCAAGATGCCGCGATCCGTCACGCCAGTGAATTGCACCTCCGCCAGAACGTCTGGTCTGACCCAGGTCGCTTTGGGCTTGTCGACAGGCAGTGACAGCGGCGACTTGTCGATGATCAGGGGGTTGAGCCGCTCGCGAAGACGTTGAGATGCTTCAAGCGTATAGCCGGTCTGGACCTTGCCTGCATAAAGCAGCCGGTCGTCCTGTCGCCTGCCAATGTAGAGCGATGCGATGCGGCGCGGACGGGCGCCGAGCTTCTCGACGAAAGCCACAATCGGGAAAGTGTCGCTCTTGATGCATTTGACCTTGACCCAACTCGTCTGGACGCCGGAGCGATAGGGCGCATCCGCGCGCTTGGACACGATCCCCTCCAGGCCCATCCTGCAGGCCTGTGCGAACATGGCGCTGCCGCTTACCTTGAGGTGCTCGGCATAGATCAATTTTGGCGCTGTATCGCTCAGCAGCTTCTCCAGTGCGGCCTTGCGCTCAACCAGCGGCTGCTGGCGAAGGTCGCGCCCGTCAAGGTGCAGCAGATCGAACGCATAGAAGATAAGCCTCGGCGAGTTCGGGTTGCCCAACTCCCGCTCCAAGGCTTGATAGTCCGGCAGACCCGTTTCGCCGAGGACAACGGCTTCGCCGTCGATGATCGCAGACTTCACCGGCAGGTTCGCCGCGGCCTGGACAATGCTCTTGTAGCGATGCGACCAGTCGTAGCCGCGACGTGTGAAGGCTCGTGCTCTTGCTCGCTCGACGATGAGTTGGGTCCGGTAACCATCGTACTTAATTTCGTGAAGCCATTCGCCGTCTTCGGGAGCTTTGGCCACCAGGGTGGGTGATTGAAACTCGATGAAGGAAAGCCGGTCCCTTGCGCTACTCATGAATCTGCGACTCCAGAAATCGACTCGAGCCGCAGGACGAGCCTCGGTTCCGGGCATTTTAGGAAAGTTGCATAAAGTTGGGCGGGCCCTCAGATCTTCGGTGGACCGCACTGTCCTTTGGCGAAGATTCCAGTTCGTGATCTTTGCCTCGACGCGGGAGATGCGATGGCCGACGATGTGTGGCGGACTAGCTGCGTCGGTCGCAACCTCGAACCTCTCATGCACTCCCGTCCCAAGGCCGAGGATAGCAAGCTGATCGCAGCAGAAGGCGAGGGGCGATGACCCGGGCTCAACGCCGTTCGGTATTTTCGCTTCCGGTCAGTTGGCTCGCGCCGCCCAGGTTGTTATCGCATGACCTCGACGGAGATTGCGGCAAGGGCTCGCTCCATGCTCTCAGCACGTATTACAAGAACACTAAGCGAATGACGTCGGCCACCCAGCCGATCGTTGAACTTCTGGGGAGACTCTTTTTGCACTCCGGCCGAGCCTGCAAAGAGCCTGTGACCTTACTGCAGAGGCCCAGGCGAGCAAGTGTCGCCTGCGATGTCGCCCCCGTGCGGAGCAAAGGGTGTTCCCAGCCGAAAAAATGCCAGAAACTCGCAGCCGCAATCCTCGCCTCCCGCAGCTGCTCCTCCCGATATCAGTGGCGGAATTGGGATTGGCGGTAGCCTGGAGGTGTGACAGACGTTGCAGACACTCGGTCCCTGATGTAATTTAGTATTCGATCAAGTGAGGAATATGCCCGCCGTCGCGACGGCTTTTCTCTCTTTCTGTCTCGGCGGATTGCATGCTCTCTGACGGACCTTGCTAGCACATGCCGTGTTCTTGTGGGCGAGGCAATAGCGTTCAAGGGAATTGCCATGCTCCGACTTTGCGGAATCATCGCAGCCTTCCTCTTCGCGAGCTTCACGACCTTTGACGCTTGCGCCGACCGAAGAGTCGCCTTTGTCATCGGCAACTCGGAGTACCGACAATTCCCCGCACTCAAGAACCCGGCCAAGGATGCCGAGGACGTGTCAAAAACCTTTCGACTGGCAGGGTTCGAGGTCTTCGTCGCAAGCGATCTGACGAAGCTGCAATTCGAGGAGCAGTTCCGCAACTATCTTGCCGCCGCAGACGGCGCAGAACTGGCCGTCGTCTACTACTCCGGCCACGGTTTTCAGATCGGCGGCGAAAATTTTCTGATCCCGGTCGATGCCTCCTTGAAGCAGGCGGCGGACATCGAAGTCCAGGCCATCAAGCTCAACGATGTGCTGGAACAGTTACGCTCGAAATCAAAGATTCAGGTGATCATACTCGATGCCTGCCGCAACAATCCGTTCCCACGCAAGAATTACTGGCTGAGAGACCAGCTCATCACTGCCGGCAATACCGGGCTCGCACAGGTGAGAAGCTCGCTGAACACCTTGATTGCCTTTGCCACCGAACCCGGGGCGGCGGCTTATGACGGCGCCGGCGAACTCAGCCCGTTTTCGGCGGCGTTTTCCCGTCGCGCGCTGGCCCCGAACCAGGAGATCCGCACCGTGATGGCGGCGGTGCGCCGCGATGTGGTCGAGGCCACAAACGGCCTCCAGGTTCCCTGGGAGAACTCATCGCTGATCGACGAAGTCGTCCTGATGCGCCGCAGCAATCGACCATCGCTGCCGCCCGTGCTGGAGAAGGTGGTGCTGTCAGGAGTCGGACCCGTCGACTTGGGCTTGCCTGAACCGGTCGATGTCGATGGTGGCACGATTACCCTGAGCATCGAAAGACCGCCCGGCCTGGGACGTTTGATGCTGGACGGCAAGGCTGTTGAGTTGGGCGTGCCGATCCAGGGCAAGGATCTGCCGCGCCTGCAGATGGATGTTCCCAAGGGAGTCGCCCCGCAGGAAGAGGTCGACATGCTGGCCTATGCGACGCATGACAACTGGGGCGGCCAGACCCAAGGCATCGTCGTGTTTCGGGTCAAGAGCGGTGAAGGCGCGCAAGGCGAACAGATCATGGCTTCGCTCGAGGCCGAGCAGAAGCAGCAGGTGCTGGAGCGTGGCATTCATATCACCGGTGCGGCCGAGGCGATCGAGAACCGCGACATCGACGTTCCGGTGGGCGTGGGTCCAGTTGCGCTGAATCTGGATTTCCCGACCGATGATCCCGCCGTCAGCCTTAAAGTATCGAGTTATCCGGCAACGGGAACGCTCTCGCTGCCCGATCGAACCCTGTCGCCGCAGTCGAGCCTGATGGCCGGAGAGGTCGATCGGCTGCGCTATGAACCGCAGATCGGCGCGGAAACCAAGGTCGAGGTCGGCTTCGAAATCCGGGCGGACAGCAGCTCATCAAAGCCCGCCACGATGAAACTGTCGCCGACGATCAATCCGTGCGACACGGCTGCCGGCGAACCTCTCGATCTGCAAGGCGTCAGCCCCGGCCTGCTGCCGAATGAAATTGGCGCTAGCGCGGTTGAGCTTTGCGAGGCCGCGGTAAAGGCTTATCCGGAAGTCCCGCGCTTCCGCTACGAACTGGGGCGGGCGCTGCTTGCGGCAGGCAAGGTCGAAGAAGCCAAGACAGCCGTCGAGGAGGCGGCCAGGAAGGGACATGTACGCGCCGTGTTCGAACTCGGCTACATGTATGCGACCGGAGCCGGCGTGGCCCTGGACCGCACCCAGGCCAATGCCCTCTACGCGGCGGCCGCCGACAAAGGCGATCCCTACGGAATGACGTCGTGGGGTCGCGCCTTGTTCAATGGGTATGGCGTCAAGCCCGACACCGGCAAGGGTTTGGACCTGCTGCTCAAGGCGGCAGGGATGGGGCACACCTATGCCATGAACGATCTGGCCGCGATCTTCACTGAGGGCCGCAACGGCGTAACCGCTGACCCGGCCCGCGCTGTTGCCTTCCTGCAAGCCGGTGTCCAGCGGCAGGACATGTATTCCATGAACCTGCTCGGGCGCAATTACTTGTCCGGGCAGGGCGTGGAAAAGGACCCCAAAACGGCGTTAGCGCTATTTCAGAAGGCAATCGATCTCGGTCAGCCGTATGCGCCCGGCAGCCTCGCACGCATGTATCGGGATGGTGTCGGGGTGGGACGGAGCCTCGCAGAAGCGCAAAGATTCTTCGAAATTGGGATCGCTCGGGGTGATCCGTCCGCAGCTTACGATCGCGCGGCCCTCGAAATGCAAAAGGGCGATAAGGCCGATCAGGCCCTTGCCGTGCGCTTCCTTGCGCTTGCCGCCGCACTTGACGTGCGCAAGGAACTGCCGGACGCCCAGAGGTCGCTGGCAAAGTTCGGACCGAAGCCAAAAACAGCGGCGTTGAAGCAACTGCGACAGGAACTGAAATCGAAGCTTCCCGGGTCCGGTTCACAAGACACTCAACTGGTTAACGCGGCCAGACGAGTCTGGGAAGAAGCCAATCCGCGTCGGGACTTGTTCTGACCAAGGAGGAGACAATGGCGAGCAGAGTATTGAAACACGCAATACTTGGAACAGCGTTATCCGGCTTGTTGGCGGGCCTCATGGGCTGCACTTCCCTGGTTCCGAGAGTTGAACCGACGCCACTGGTCGAAACGCCCCAGCCGAAGATTTTCCGCCGGGTGCCTCCGCCGAAGGTCGTCAAGCCCGTTCGCAAACAAAAAACCGCGAAGAAAGTGATTATACCGGTTGAGGACGAGCCTGTTCCTGCGCCTGTCATTCCTTCTGGTGGCGGTGGCGGTGGAAGCGGGGGAGGCGGCTGGGGTTGATCAGGTCAGACCGAAGAAGGATTGCATGAGCCTGGCGTTCGATGGCGCTTTCTGATCCTACCAGACTTGCCAGTCGTCATCGACATCCCGCCGAACACGACAAAAGACAGCAGGGAGAACCGGCCTCTGACGGAAATGGGTGAAGTCGTCCTCAGGCCTCGGTCAGGCAGGCGGGGAGGATTCAATTGCTGGCCGCGTCATGCCTTCCGGGACGAGGCTGACCCGCTAGCTCTGACGATGAGACCTGACTGCCTTCGTGAGGGAGTCACGCCGGCCGGGCGCAAGATCGTCATGCTGCAATACCGGACCAATGCCGGCGTCCGCCGTAAACCCTCGATCGGGAAGTCCGGTGATTTGACGGTCGAGCAAGCTCGAAAAATCGCCCAGGACTGGCTCCTTCCCTATCGATCGTGGCGAACTTGAGCTTCGAGGCGAGGTCAGCCACTTCGCCCACAAGGATATTGGGGAACGCTGTTGGGCTACTTGCTGTCTATGCTGGATTTGGCTGCATGTTGTCGGTGCAAGTGGCTATTGCTGTCGCATAGACGAGATTGCCGCTGCCCGTTTGGGAGCTTGGGGGAGGCGCCGGCCGAGCAGACATCAGGTCCGCCGCCCGCAGAACTTAACAGCGGCCACGCTCGCGCCTACGGCGTTATCGCGGAAAGCCGGACGGCAGCCGGTCAGCGCATAACTCACATGCGAGTCCGTCTGCGCCTTACAATCGCAGCGGCTGGGTCAGACCGCTGGCTGTCTCAACACAAGCCGGGTTGACCTTGCAACTGCCAGCGCACCAAGGAGCGCCGTTAAGTGAACAGCACCTCTTCCTGTAGATGACGGCGTGATGCGATCCTACCAGACTTGCCGATCATACCAATCGTCAATATCCTGCCGAACGCGGTCCCTTTCGATACCGTAGCGTTCCTGGATCTTGCCTTCGAGCTGATCGCGATTGCCAGCGATGCGATCAAGATCATCATCGGTAAGTTTGCCCCACTGTTCCTTGATCTTACCCTTGACCTGCTTCCAGTTTCCTTCGACGCGATTCCAGTCCATGACATATCCTCCATTGTTTTGCACAAGGCGAAACGGTCGTCCGGCCAGGGAGTTCCGGGACGAAGATCTCTGATGTTCACGTCTCCAGTTGGGAAGGTGACGACGCCAATCAGGAGATGGTGGGCCTTTGGGGACGCGTCGACCTCCCCGAGCGGAGCGTGACGTGTTGAGCGAGAGGAGCACGGCTGTCCCGCACATGATCATCCATGTCGAAATCGCCCACCCAGGCTTCGAGCCGCTAGGCTCGCCCGCGGTAGCGACGTGCCGGATCCGAATACATGGGCTCATTCGATACCCTGCCTGGGAGCTGGCTCCGTGGCACGCGCGTCGCCACCATTGAACCGGAAGGGTCCGGCCGCGTTGTCTGGTGACTGGTACGGCGATTGTTGTAGATAGAAATGGCGAACACTGGCACAACGCGTGGACGCAACCATGACCGGGCAAGGGTCGCTGGTGGGCAGGACCACGAAATGAAGTATGAGGCGAGCAAAACCGGCGCCAGCAAAGCTGACGTCAGGTCGGCGGTGAAGTCAGTCGCCAACAGTCGCAAGAAAGTCACGACAAGCTGGGCAGGAAGTGAGGCTCGGCCGCACAGACGCTGGGGAAGTTGCAATATCAAGAGCTCGAGGTTCAGCGCAGGGGATAGGCCACATTGCCTATGACCGGCTGCCGCGAATATCTCACGAGGGGGCACGCACATGACTCGCATCGCTACCTTCAATGTGAACGGCGTCAACGGCCGATTACCTGTGCTCCTGAAGTGGTTAGGCGAAAGCGACTACGACATCGTTTGCCTGCAAGAATTGAAGACGTCGGACGACAAGTTTCCTATCGATGCGATCAGAGAGGCGGGTTACGGTGCGATCTGGCACGGCCAGAAATCCTACAACGGTGTGGCGATCCTGGCCCGAGGAATGGAGCCTGTGGAACGCCGACGCGGCCTGCCTGGCGATCCTGACGACACTCACAGCCGCTCGAGGCCGAGGTGGATGGGGTCGTTGTGGGCTGTCTCTATCTGCCCAATGGCAATCCAGCGCCTGGCCCAAAGTTCGACTACAAGCTGCGCTGGTTCGATCGCCTCATCAACTACGGCCAGCACTTGCTCGAAGTTGGGGCACCCAGTGTTCTCTGCGGCGACTAGTAACGTCGTTCCAACCCAAATCGACGCCGTGGTGCCAAGGCGATGGCTGGGCGATGCGGTCTATTTCCCGGAATGCCGGCAGGCCTATGCTAGAATGCTCGAAGGTGGCTGGATCGATGCCGTCCGGCGCATCCATCCGGAGAAGGGCATCTACACCTATTGGAATTTCTCCTACTGGGGCGGCTACGATCGGAGTTCGGGCCTGCGAATGGACCATCTCCTTGTGAGCCTCTCGCTTTCCGACCGGCTGCGCAGTGCCGGCGTGGATGTCGACATGCGCGGCTGGGAGAAGCCAAGCGACCATGCGCCGGCCTGGATCAAGCTCTATTGAACCGCGAGGAACACAGATGAGTTAAACCGGATTCTCTCGAATGACAGGCTTGGCGCGCCGTTCCAGACCGGGAAGCTGTTGTCCAGGGGCGATTTCGCCTGCACGAGCGAACTCGAAGCGGCGTTTGACGAGTATATTGTGCCGGGTCGCGTCGGGCGCGCAGCTAGGCTGCCTTCTTAAGGTCCGCCACCTGAACGCCCAGCCGGAACGCCTGACCATCTGCAAACGAGCGCGCGTAGCTCTCGGATGTAAAACGGACGGTGGTCGTGGTGCCATTGACCGTCACGCGAACCGACCAGTCTTTGTCTCTGACGATTTCAACGGCGTGTCGGTCATGCGGAGTCATACATTCCTCCCAGAATCTTACGTTGAGGAGGGAGGATAGCGTCGCAACACTCGTTTGCATGCAAATAATCCGACACCGCGATGTCGAAATGTCAAAACAGCGCACAGCTAGGCGAACTTAAGTGTAAGCGGTGTTCTCAGGCCACGGCCCTGAGTTCAGGGACCCGGATATAGGCCCAAGGCAGCAGGTCGTCGATCTGGCTGTTCG
>NZ_JAMYRB010000056.1:0-11989 GCF_040321165.1 Mesorhizobium sp. M0500 | reverse complement strand
CCGAACAGCCAGATCGACGACCTGCTGCCTTGGGCCTATATCCGGGTCCCTGAACTCAGGGCCGTGGCCTGAGAACACCGCTTACATGCCATCGGGATGGAACCGCTCTAGTTGTGAGCTTTGCGCAGGTTGTCCATTCGGACCGAACCGAGGAGACTGGAGTTACCAAGCTTCGGGTCCGAATGAACATCCCAGACTGGCATGCGCAGCATCATCAGCTACTTTCTCTCGCCAATGATGCGATACAAGCAGGAAACACTGCGAGAGCGGTAAGAAGCCGGTTTGCAGCCGACGAAAGTTCGCCCTCCGGCTTCAACTCGAGAGCGCCGCAATCTTGTCGAGGCGATAGGTCAAAGGCGGGAAGCGGTCGGCTCGAAGCTGGATGACCATAGCCGGTTGTGGAAGGTCGAACTGCAACAACTCACTCGCGAGACAGGCCTTGCGCTCCACATTGCATCACCATCCGACGGGCACATCGACATGGCGCAACATCGAACACCCCTGTTCTGCCGCATCACGCAAAGCTGGCGCGGACGGCGCCTCCTCAATCGCGTGGCCCTGGTCGAGCTGATCGCAGTCGCGACAACTAAGCGGACCCGAAGCGGGCGCGCGGTCGATTCCGCGGCCGACGAAAAACGGGATCAAATGAACGATATCGAGATGGAGGCGCTCGCCATCTAAGGCGACGCATTCATCCGGAATGGAACTGCACCATCCGCCCGAGATCAGTGGCAATTCGGAGCAGTTGACGGGTCCTAGCCCGAGCTCCCTTCCCTGCGCAATAAAGACCAATGCTTGCAGGTGACGCCAATTTGGGAAACTATTGACCAGCGAGGCCTCTCACGCGGTTGATGTGGTCCAGGCTGCCGCAGCTGAATACGTAGCGATCTCTAGTACCAACCTAGTTCTGCTGGAAAACACAAGTGCTGACGTCGCGGCGCTCATTCCTGAAGCTCTTTGGCGCCGTGTCGCTCGCGGCATTCGGTCTGGCGAGTTATGCCATCGCGATTGAGCCTCGGTTTCGACTGAGTGTCACGCACTACAAGCTCCTTCCGCCGCGCTGGCCGACCACTGCCAAGCCCCTGCGCATCGTCGTGGTCGCTGACATCCATGCCTGCGAGCCTTGGATGCCGGTTTCCAGGATCGACGAGATCGTTGGTGTTTCGAATAGCCTGCAGCCCGACATCATCCTTCTCCTTGGCGACTACGTGATGGGCGTGCTGCCACGCTATGCCACCGGGATCGTGCCCGACACTGTTTGGGGGAATTCTCTTTCGAAACTTTCGGCGCCACTCGGCTGCCACGCCATTCTCGGCAACCACGACTGGTGGCACGGTGTCGATAGTGTCCGCAGAGCCCTCGTCGACAATGGCATTCCGGTCCTCGAGAACACCGCCACGCTTATCCGTCAGCAGGATGGCCCAGCATTCTGGCTCGCGGGTCTTGGCGACCAGTGGGCCATGCAGTTTTCTCGCGGCGTGTACAAGGGCGTCGACGATCTGCCTGGAACAATGGCCGGAATACCCAACGACGGCAATCCGATATTGCTCCTTGCGCATGAACCGGACATCTTCATTACTGTCCCTGACCGTGTCAGCCTGACGTTATGCGGCCATACACATGGCGGACAGGTGCGCTTGCCATTCGTTGGCCCCCCCATCATCAATTCAGCCTACGGACAGCGCTTCGCTTATGGGCATGTCGTCGAGGGTGGGAGGCACATGATCGTATCCGGGGGTTTGGGCGTATCATGGCTGCCGGTGCGCTTCGGCGTGTCGCCGGAGATCATGGTCGTCGATATCGGCCCCAAAACGTCCTCTCGTCCTGTAGACGAACCATCCGCTGTATCACGAGACCTGCCGTCCGCCGTTGATCGTTCGCACGAGGGTATTGATGGTTGTGTACATGCCGTATTCCCATCGCATCCAAGACGAACGCGGCACAGTCTATCATCCCTTTCTCCGACGGGCGGAGTCGGCGGATAGCTCTCGATCCACTAGAATGCCTTTTAAGAAGCTGAGCCAGGCGTCCCGAAACACCTTTCTTCGACACATTCTCGGGGAAGGGAAAACCTGAATGGGTACGGCATCTTGTAGCCCCATCCTTGTCGTTGGCGCCCGAGCAGAACGCATCTTGGAGCATGCAAATGGCCCTGGTTGCACGAGATCTCCTTTGGGCCATCGGCGAGCATACTCCTATTGGATGAGGCGGCGCGAACCAGCGTTTCAGGACTACTCAAATTCCTGAAGGGGCCTGCGCCCGGCAGCATGCTAGGACTGTTGCACGCAATAGCGGATCAAAACCGTGATCCTGGACATAGTCGGCCGAACCACGCCGAACACATTCCTCTTTGAAATCCAGCGTTCCGCGGTGGGCTGTCATTCAGCCGAGCCGAGCCGCAGATGGCCGATGGCCGATGGCGTGTAGGCAAGCGAAGAAACATACGGCAGGTCAATATCCCTGTATGGCATCGACCTCGATATAGAGAGGCGCTGCAATTCAGCCCCAGCTATAGACCGTTGCGGCCGGATCAGACGGGCTCGCGGGTGAGATAAACCGCAATTGAATTGCGCTCCACCAAGCGGGCCGCAAGGACACGGTGCTCGAAAGGTAACGTGGCCTCCGCCAGCCTCTTCAAGAGAAGCTCCGCTGCCGCCGCTCCAATCAAATGTGCCGGCTGCGCGATGGCTGTGATACCCTGGGCCACGAACTGCATCCAGTCGAGATCGTCGAAGCAGAGCAGCGAAACGTCTCCTGGAATCGCAAGCTTCAATGCGGAAATGGCCTCCAGAACCCCTGTCGACATCACACCATCGGCCGTAAACAGAGCGGACGGTGCATTGCGCATTGTCAGCAGATCGAGCGCCTCCTTGCGGGCTGCCTCGCTAGAATAGAGCGCCACGCGACGGATCAATTGCGGATCCGGCGTAATGCCCGCGGCGCGATGGGCTTCGAGATAACCCAATAGCCTCTGCCAGCTTGGATGATGGTAGCGAAGATCAGCGCTGGAGAGATCAACGTTTGCCACAAACGAGCCAACATCGTCGCGTTGGCCCGGCCCGAGTTCCGCCAATATTCCGATGCGGCTGTGTCCGGCCGCTATCATCGCCGCGATGCTGCTATGCGTTACAGAAACGTTGTCGACCACGACTGAATCGGTTTCCAGGCCCGCCACCATGCGGTCGAACTGCACGACGGGACAGCGAGCCGCGACTGCTTCATGAAGGTGATCCGGCTCGTCCACGAAGGTCGATGAGACAATTAAACCGTCGACCTGCTTTTCCAGCAGCAGTTGCACCGCCTCTTGCTCGAGTTCGGCATTTTCATCACTGTTCGTAACGATAACCCCGAAGCCGCCACGGCGCGCTACATCCCCTATTCCGCGCAGCACGCTGGCGTAGAATGGGCTTTCGATGTCGCCAACCACTACGCCGATAGTCTGCGTTTTACCGGTGATCAGACCTTTGGCAAGGCGATTGGGGCGGTAGCCCAGCTCAACTGCTGCGGCGCGCACCTTCTCCTGAACCTCGGGGCTGCTGTAGCCGTAGTCACCAAGAACACGCCCGGCCGTGGCGGAACTCACCCCGGCCCGGCGAGCGACCTCTATGATAGTTGCGTTTTTGGGTGATCTTTGAGTCACTCGGCAAACCTAGCGCCCATGCGCGCGTTGTGCCGGCGACCTAGCGGCAGTTAAGCCCGTCCGCAAGGGCGAACACCGCAACAGCCCCCGTTGCGCACACCATTGCAATCACAGCACCTCGGACAAAAAGCGCCGAAGACGCGGGCTTTGCGGGTTATCGAATAGGTCCTCTGGTCGGCCTGCCTCGACAATCCGCCCCTCGTCCATAAATACGACCTGGTTCGCGACCTTGCGAGCGAAGTTCATCTCGTGTGTAACGACCACCATCGTCATCCCGCCCCGACCAAGATCGGCCATCAAGTTCAGGACGCCTTTGACCAATTCCGGATCGAGCGCGCTGGTGACTTCGTCGAACAGCATAATCTCGGGTTCGAGGGCCAGGGCGCGCGCGATGGCCACCCGCTGCTGTTGCCCGCCCGAGAGATTGGCCGGCCGATGGTCCTTACGCTCCAGCAGTCCGACTTCATTCAGCCTCGCCAAGGCCGCGCCCTCAGCCTCCTCGCGCGACATGCGTTTAACTTTGCGAAGCGCCAAGGTGATGTTGGCGAGCGCGCTGCGGTCGGGGAACAGATTGAACTGCTGGAAAACCATGCCGACGCGCCGCCGGAGTTGGTCAGGGGTCTGTTTGTAGATGCTTTCGCCATCGAGCAGAATGTCACCGGCTCGACACTCTACGAGGCGGTTGAGGCAACGCAGCAAGGTCGACTTGCCCGAGCCCGACGGACCGATGAGGCAGGTGACGGTCCCCGGCTCCACTTTCAGACTGACGTCATGGAGGACCTGGACGACACCATAGGCCATGTCGATATTCTTGACCTCAATACCGCCACCCTTGAAGCGTGTGGGCGCTGCTGCAGGTAACGTCTCTGTGCCCGGCACGATCGCTTCGGCAAGCTCGGCGACTTCCTTGAGGCCACTTTGCACAGCGGTGATACGTTTGCCGACGCGCATGCGCGCGTCGATGTAATTGACGAGATGGGTCAGCGGCACCGTGATCACGAGATAGAACACGCCGGCCAGCAACAGCGGCGACAAGTTGCCGGTCAGCACGGCCTGGTCCTGGCCGACGCGGAACAATTCGCGTTCGGAGGCGAGCAGACCAAGAAAATAGACCAGGCTGGAGTCTTTGACGTTGCCGATGAACTGGTTGACCAGTGCAGGCAGGACGCGGCGGATGCCTTGCGGGATCACCACCAGGCGCATGCCTTGGCCATATGTCATGCCGAGAGTGCGCGTGGCGTCGATCTGACCACGCTCGACGCTCTGAATGCCGGCGCGGAAAATCTCCCCGATATAGGCGCCGGCGATCAGGCTGAGCGCCAGAATGCCCAGCGGATAAGGCGATGGACCGAACAGATCTCGGCCCAACCGCGCGAAGCCTTGGCCAATGATTAGGATTGTGACAATGGCAGGAAGCCCGCGGAAGATATCGGTGTAGACCCGGGCAAGGAGTTTCAGCGGCTGGTTCTCGGAAATCCCCATCACGGCGAGTACGATACCGATCAGCGTCCCGAAAAACGTCGAGGCAAGGGCCAGGATCAGGGTGTTCTTGAGGCCGACCATCACCATGTTCGGCAGAACTTCTGCCATCGCCTGGAAATCAAGAAAGCTGCGGGCGAAGTTGTCGAACCAGCTCATATCAAGTCCATCTATAACTCGGCCGGGCACCGTTGCTCACGGACCCGGCCGGAAACGATAGCGAATGCGCGCGAATTTACTTCTTTGGCAGATATTGATCCGGCATCGGGGTACCCGGGAACCATTTCTCGTGAAGCCGTTTCCAGGTGCCATCGTCCATGGCCTCGCGCAGTGCCTTGTTTAGCGCTTTTCGGAAAGCGTCGTTGCCCTTCTTGACCACGAATCCGGCAGGCGCGTCGAAGGACGGCACATTCATTGTTATCTTAAGGTTGTTGTAGCGCTCCACATACTGCTTGGCCGACTCATAGTCGGTGAAATGGCCATCGATCGTCCCGTTGTTCAGCGCCGCCACCGCAGTGTTGTTGTCGGGGAATTTGACGATGTCGCCCTTCAGGTTCTTCTCAGCATAGATTTCCTGCAGCGTTCCCTGGATCACGCCGATGCGCTTTCCGGCGGTGCTCTCATTGGTCGTCAGAGCCGGATCAGCCGAAATGATCGACAGGTAGCCAGCGAGATAGCCGTCGCCAAAATCCACGGTCTTCTTGCGCTCCGCGGTCGTGCCAATGGCGGCGACAGCGACGTCGAAGCGGCCGTTGGCGACAGACGGCAGCAGCGCCGAGAATTCTTGGCCGGTGAAAACGACCTGCTCCTCCTTGAACCCGAGCCGGCGCGCCACGTCGCGGAAGAGTTCAGCGTCGAAGCCGGTGAAGTTGCCGTTGGCGTCGGTGAAGACATAGGGTTTCGCATCGCCCATGGTTCCGACGCTGATCATCGTCGGGTCGATGAGGTTGTAGGGGTTGTCGGCCGCTTTTGCCTGCGTTGATGCGGCCAACGTGCCAAGTCCTGTCACCAGCGCGATCGTCAGCGCCAGACCGGATTTCACAAATTGGCGCCTGCTCGAATTCGTTTGCATGTCTTCTCCTCTTACGATTGGCCGAAGTCGGCCTGCGGTCCCACTCGACGACTCATCCATCAAAACGCTCTTTCATGGCGTTGGTTGGATGAATGAGAACGTTATCACTTGAACTAGCATTGTCCATTTCTCGCGTCAATTGCTCAATGAATTTCGCAGCTAGACGGTTCTCTCGTCTTGAATGCGCCGAGCTCCGCGGAGGGCCTCCGGCGTGATCTTTCCTAGATCGATTGCCGCCGCATAGCCGATGGCCCCGTAGTACCGGCAGGTAGCAGCCGCCGCCTCCGCGGCTTGGCCAAGAATGTCCTGAGGCGTCTCTTCCTTAAGCAGGCCGAATAGCGTTCTCGCGATGAAGGTGTCGCCCGCGCCCAGGGTGTCGACGGGTTCGATCAACCGCGCCGGGGTTCGGTAAGAGACGGTGGCGCCGTGAAGCACCGCGCCGGCCCGACCGCGAGTTACAAGAACCCACTTTGAACCAAATGCAAGCAATTCGGCTGCGATTGCGGCCAATTCCTTGTCGTCGAGACCGTCACCCGAGACGCAAGCCAGATAGCAATAGGGCCCAATCTCGCGTCGGTGTCCCGGTTCCCGCCGGGTGGAAAAATCATAAGACAACAGTGACTTACTTGATACAGCGGCAACCCAGGGGTCCAGACCGCTGGACTGGCCGATGTGGACGGCCTGAAAACCCGAGAGAAAATCCAGATCTTCTTGCGTCGGCGTGAACGCCGAAACTCCGAGATCGAAGTCCAGGAAAATCCGATCGGCGTTGCGGTGACCTATGAGGCAGTAGGCGGTCGGCCCTTCAAGGCGCCGCAATCGGGTGACGTCCACGCGCTCGGACTTGAGTGCGGCGTGAATCAAGTCCCCTGCCCGGTCTTTGCCGATCGCCCCAACATAGGCCGACTGCCCGCCGAAGCGGCTGACATAGACCGAGACATTGAGGCAATTTCCGCCAGGATACATCTCGCCGCGAGCGAGATAACAATCGACCACGTTGTCGCCCATCGCGGCAATCTTGACCATCGCAGGACTTTCAGTTTAAAGGGTGTGATAACGTTCGCACAATGGCCCGCCATTGTCAATTGTGCGCCGGCCCAAGCTCTGTCAACGAGAAGAGGAACCTCATGATTTTCGCCCTCCCCGCCGACGTTGAACGCGCCCTGGCCGCTACGGCGGGCAGGCAGTTTTCGCATCTATTCCTCGTGGCGTGCGGCGGCTCGCTCTCGATCATGATGGCAGGCAAATACTTCGTCGACCGTCACAGCGGCACATTCGCCTGCGACATCTACAACGCGGATGAGTTCGTCTGCCGAGATCCGCGGCGGTTGGGACCTGACGCGCTCGTTATCCTTTGCTCGCAGACAGGCACCACCCACGAGACCGTGCGAGCGGCCAATCATGCAAAGGATCAAGGCGCGACGACAATCGGCATGACGCTCGACCAGATATCGCCCCTCGCGCAGGCGGTCGACCACGCAGTCGCCTACCAGGCCTCCTACACGACGGGCAAACCGATCGATGCAGCCCGCAGCAACTACGGCGTGCTCTACATGTTGCTCGCCGGCCTAATCGATGCTCGGGAGGATGCCGGGCTGACCGCCGATCTGCTGATGAGCCTGAGCCATCTTCAGCCGGCGATCGAACGTGCGCACCGGACCTATGCCGACCGGTTTAAGGCCTTCGCACCCCGTTTCGCGCCGTGCAATACCATCTACACACTGGCCAGCGGTGCAAGCTACGGTGCGGCGTATTCCTACGCCATCTGCGTGTTGATGGAGATGCAGTGGTACGACTCGCAAGCCATACATGCCAACGAGTTCTTTCACGGCCCATTTGAGGTGGTGAACCGGGACGCTTGCTTCGTGGTCTTGCTGGGTTTGGACGAGACGAGGCACCTTACGGAACGCGCTCGCGATTTCCTTTTCAAGCACGGCAGCCGGGAAAACATCCTGGTGCTCGATGGAACGGAACTCGACCTCACTGGTATGTCAGAACACATCAAACCCTATCTCGTTCCCTTGGTCTTTTTTGACACACTATGGCGTTTTGCCTACGAGCTGGCCGGTCTGCGCGGCCGGCCAATGCTTGAGGGCCGGCGCTACATGAAGAAGCTCACCGACTACTAGTTCCGCCACGCTCTGCAGCGATCCAACAACCCCCAGCCCGTCTTCTGCGAAGAAGGATATCTCTATGACTGCCTCCCCAAAGCTGCGCCATGTCGTTGTTATCGGCGCGGGCATCTTCGGCATCTCTTCCGCGTTGCACCTTGCTCGTCTTGGCGTTGATGTAACCATTGTCAACGACGGCGCGCCGGCTAACGGTGCATCCGGCCGTTCACTTTCCTGGCTGAACTCAGCGCGACGTGCTGACACTGCCTACCACCGCTTGAGGCTTGCAGGCATCGACCGTTATCGGACCCTGGCCGCCACAAGGCCGGAAACGGCGTCGTGGCTTCGCTTTGACGGCGGCCTCACCTGGGATCGGGATGATGAGGCGAACCAGATCGCGTCCATCTGCCAGCTGGAGCAGGATATTGGCTATGACGCGCTTCTGCTCGGCCCTGCCGAAGTCGGCGCAGTGACGCCCGGCGTCAACGCCAGCGCCATCACCCCGCAGGGTGCCATCTTCAATCCTGGCGAAGGATGGGTTGACCTGCCCTGCCTGATCGATCTGCTGCTCAATGAGTTCCGCTCCCGCGGCGGCAAGCTCGTCCAGAACGCCGGACGCGTGCGGATGGATGCCACAGGTGGTCGCGCGCGTGGCGTCGTCACTGCCGATGGTGTGCCGGTAAAGGCGGATGCAGTGATCCTTTGCGTTGGGCCAGCGACGCCTGTTATGCTTGCTGAGATCGGAGTCCATATCCCCGACGCTACGCCGATTTCACTCCTCTTGAAAACCAAGCCGATCAGGACCGAGCTCCGTGCCGTGCTGAATACGCCGCGCGTGGCGGTGCGCCCGACGCCGGATGGCGAACTTGTTTTGGATTCGGCGTGGTCGGAGGAAGAAGTCGTGGTCAACTCTGACGGAACTTACATCGTGCATGACAAGACCGTCAAAGGACTGCTCGACGAGGCTAGTGCGGTGCTCCAGGGCAATCCGCGGCTCCAACTCGCTACCTATGCAGTTGGCCCGAAGCCCATCCCGGGCGACGGCGAGCCAGTGCTTGGCTCCGTCGAGACCGTCGCCGGGCTTCACGTCGCCTTTAGCCACAGCGGCGCCACGCTTGGATTGATCGTCGGCGAATTGCTTGCCAAAGAAATCGCCTCAGGCAATCCGCATCCCATGCTTGCGACCTTCCGCCCTAATCGTTTCAGCTGAAAGGGCAATTGGGGCAAGGCCGAACTGTCCAGATGGGCAGCGGGCCTGGGGAAGAGATGGGTGACATGATCGTGTGATCGGGTTGTCGTCTTACGGCGACAGAGACGGCGACGAGTGTCAGCGCCGCGCGTCCAAGCGCGAACGCGCAGGGGAGAGATGAATGCCCCGCAAACTATGGTCAGATAGCCGCTCGCGATCCACTGGAGTGCGCTGAGCGCGACAAGTTGCGGAATCCTCAATTCAAAGCCAAGAAGATCGAAAGGCAGACTGCACCGAAGAGCCCGGCGGTCTACCTTGTGGGAATCAGGTGCAGTGCAGACTTCCCGCCCTTCACGGCCGCCGCTGACAGCTTGCGGTCAAAGCTGGCAAGTTGGCCGCCGCGCGCCTTGGCGAGCGCGAGAAGGTACGTATCCGTGACCTGTGCCGAGGTCAGGATTTTCGCTGCATCGATGTCGCCGGAGCCAACCAGGCTCACATCGTCGGGCCAGAAGCTGTGCCCGTGCAGAGCCCGCAACTTGGTAACGATTTGCGCAACGACGGCGGGCGAACCGGGAGAATTAGGATATCTTTGGTTGCCGACGATGCGCAGGACGCCGTTTTCGGTAATGGGACACGTAGCCCATGCCGCGTTACCGGTCTCTTCGAACCAGCCATGCGCGTCGTCATGGGCGACGTGGCCAGGATCTATCAGTGCGATCAGCACATTGACATCGAGCAGGAACGTCAAGGCAGTTCGTCTCGCAAGGCATTGACCGTCTCAAGCGTGACAGGAGGTGCATCCGGCCGAGGCGACAATAGAGGAATCCCATTGCGCTCGCCGCCGGCTTGTGGCCGGCGCAGCGAGCGCCGGGCGAGATCGGTGATGACCTCGCCGAGGCTGCGATCCTGCTGCCGGGCCATGGCCTTGGCCGCGACCAGGACATCGTCATCGATCGCCAGTGTGGTTCTCATATCGCCCTCCTTGGCGCGCATCAAACATCACGCATCATATAGAATAGCGACGTCGGATACTCAAGCGGTGCGAATACCCGGTGGACTTTGCATGGAACACGTTTTGTGCCGGAAGGATCGTTGCCTCACGGCTTCAACCTTTGTATGCGACGAGAACTGCGCCCGCTGCAATCAGTGAAACGCCAAGCCAGTTCGGCAGGGACAATTGTCACTGAGGAAAACCACGCCGAATACGTGTCAAGCGCGACGCTTAGCCTGGCGTCACCGAGCCACTCCCCCTCCCTAATGCAGCACCAGGGCTGCGATGACATATCTTGATTGTGTTGCCGACGTCAGCCAGATCCCGCTACGTCGATAACGGCCTTGATCAGACCGGACTTCTGCTGCGCCCAGATTGCGATGTCGCGTGGGCTGTCGCGCAGGGTGGTGCGGTGGGTGACGAGTTGGTCGATTGGTATTTTTCCAGCACGGATCGAGGCAGTGACGTGCTGGAAATCGCTACGCGTCGCGTTGCGACTGCCGATCAGCATCATTTCCCGCTTGTGGAACTCTGGATCTGAGAAGGTTATGTCGTCCGGCACGACGCTTACCATCACCATGACGCCGCCATGGGCAACATAGGCAAAGGCAGACTGCATCGAACGGCTGTTCCCCGTGGCGTCGAAGACGACGTCGAAACCTGCTCCCGCAGTTCGCTCCGCTATCGTTTCGACGATCGATCCCTTCGATCCGTCGATCACTAGGAAACCCAGTTGCCTCGCGGCAAAGGTCAGCCGCTCGGCATCGATGTCCATGACGGTCACGTTGAGTTGCGCGATGCGCGCAAAAAGCGCGGTGCCGAGGCCGATCGGCCCGGCGCCGATAACCAAGGTGCGAATGCCCGGCCCCGCCATGGATCTGCGGACCGCGTGGGCACCGATGGCTAGAAACTCGACCGTGGCAGCCTCGACCGGTGACAGGCCGGCCGCTGGTATCAAGTTCTGCGCCGGCACGAGAATCTGCTCACTCATCGCACCGTCACGGTGCACGCCAAGCACCTCGATCGCCATGCAGCAATTAGGCTTGCTCTGGCGGCAGGCGGCGCAATGTCCGCAGGCAAGATAGGGATTGACGAGGATTTGCTCTCCGACCGACAGGTCCACGGGCGCGTTGATTGCCGCGATCATTCCCGAAACCTCATGGCCCATGACGCGCGGATAGGCGAGATAAGGATGCCTGCCCTCGAAGATGTGGTAGTCGGTTCCGCATATCCCGACATAGCCGACATCGACCAGTGCCCACCCCTCCGGCGGAGTGCCTGGCGCCTGCTGCTCCTCAAACACCAGCCTGCCGGGCTCGGCGCATCGCACGACTTTGATGGTGGGGCCCATGATTGTAATTCACCCCTTGCTAAGCTGGAGTCCGGCAGGAAGTGGGGGGGGGGGGGGCCCAACACCCCCCCCCCCGGCCGACCCCACGCCACAGACCCAGAGAGACCACCCACACCCCACCCCCCCCCTCCCCACAGCTGAGGGGGGGGTGTCGCC
>NZ_JAMYRB010000055.1:0-12876 GCF_040321165.1 Mesorhizobium sp. M0500 | reverse complement strand
ACCACGAGATCGACTGGCTCACGTGAAAGAACATAGTCAAACTGCTTGCTATCGTGGACTGCGGTTACCTTCAGGGCATGCATCGGCGATGAGGCGCCGCATTGCGGCATCATCGTCAATGACAAGAACATGTTTCAACGGCACACCTCGTTTTGGGGGTTGCGCCCCGATCAGGGTTGCATTACCTGAATCTGCAAGCAAAAGGCATGTATTAGTGATGACATTACTTGAAATTGAACAACTGGTTCTCAAAACCCTCAACGCTCTAGTTGCCGAAAAAGTAGAGGTGTCGATGACAACCAGAATGCGGGATCTCGGCCTCGACAGCCTCGACTATAACGAGCTTGCTACGGCGATCGAGAGCCGACTTGGCTGGTTTGTCGACGATTACAAGCTCTGGCAATACGAGTCCGTAAGGCATGTCGCCGACGCCGTCGCCAGTCAGGAGTTGCGCACCGCGGAACCACCAGCAGTGCGGCAAGTGCTGGAGTAGTGCTGTAGGCACAGGTTACGGTGAGGGCAGCTTGGGCGGCGGTAGCTATTGCCATTGCTCCGCTGTGGTTTCTATTCGTGACTGGTGTGTTTGAGAACTGTTGGGTCAGCCCGGTCCATGTCGCAGTGCCGATGCCCCCTTGGTGGCGTTGCCCGCAATTGCGATCGCTGCGCCCAGGGCACCAATGCTGACGGTCGTTGTCA
Source organism: Mesorhizobium sp. M0500 (assembly GCF_040321165.1). Taxonomy (NCBI): domain Bacteria; kingdom Pseudomonadati; phylum Pseudomonadota; class Alphaproteobacteria; order Hyphomicrobiales; family Phyllobacteriaceae; genus Mesorhizobium; species Mesorhizobium sp. M0500. Next base: position 12,180 of record NZ_JAMYRB010000055.1, on the reverse strand, counting down.
GGCCACCCGTTGAATTGTTGTCAGAGGCAACAGTGCCCACCACACCATCCCAATTGGTGGTCGTATAGACCGACATGTAGTCACGGAACACGCTCTCACTATACGTGGTCACGATCGTTGCCGTCGTACCGGTTGGCACGAGGGCTGACCACACTGACAGATAGACCACACCAGAATTGAAGATGCTTTCCACCTGAGCGAGAAGGGTGGCAGCCACACCCCCAATCGTCATACTGTTGACGGTCACTGCACTTTCGGTGTCAGTGGTCTCAGTTGTCACGATGACACGACGATTAGCGTGTGGCGCGACAAGAAGCGGAATGCTGGTGTGGGTGTAAACGGTCGTGGCAGTCGAGTCTTCGTGAGTGCCATTGAAGACCAGATCTATCGGGAACATTTTCTCCCAGACGCCCGAGCTGCGCACATAGACCTGTCGAGCCTTGGTCCAGAGGCTTGAGATTTTCACCCATACGGCGCTGGCCGCCCCCCAGACCCCGGAGGCTTTGACGTAAAGGGCCATTACGGCTGCACCCAGAAATCACCGTCCACGCCGCCAGAAGGGGCAGCGGCCGAGATCGTGACGCTGCGATTTGCCATCGTGCCGACGCCGAGAAGCGCCTTGGTCTGGGCAATGGACTGCGGTCGACGATAATTGTCCCCGGTGCCGTCACTCGACACGCGACCGACGAAGCTCGTCACAGCGTCGGCACCTGTGGCGTAGGTCGAGCGGTACAAACGCGTCGTGATATCACCAGCGCCATCGCGCTGAGGCGATGAACATGTATGGCGAGAGCAGAACGTTTGGGGCGGGGCGGGACGAAGAGGTTGCGGAGGGCTGACAAGGTCGAGACGAAGCGTTGCAGGCCTCCCGGCGATCGGACCCCTGCATCATCCGCTCCCGTTTTCGCGGCGGCACATGGGAATTCTCCGCTCCGTTGTTCAACCCCTTGTGCGACCGGTGCTTGACGTCCGGCATCACCTGTCGCTTTGCCGCTCCATACGAGCGCAGCTAGTCGGTGATCATGCGCTTCGGCGCGAGCCCCTGCTTCTTCAACAGCCGCGTCAGCAAGCGCTTGGCGGCCTTGGTGTTGCGGCGGTTTTGCACGATTTCGTCCAGCACATATCCATCCTGGTCGACGGCGCGCCACAACCAAAGCTTTTTGCCGGGCGATGGTGACGACCACTTCGTTCAGGTACCAGACATCATTCCGGCACGGCGGCTTGCGGCGCAAGCAGCGAGCGCAGTCCAGCCCGAACTTGATGCCCCACCGGCGACTTGTCTCATACGAAACCACGATGCCGCGTTCCAGCAGCATTTCCTCAACCAGGCGCAGGCTCAGCGGAAACCGGAAATAAAGCCAGACCGCGTGGGCGATAATAGGCGGCGGAAATCGGGGGGCGTGTAGCTGACGGCGGGCGTATTCATGCCCCCGGCGTCCATGTCGCAAATCTTGACGATTGCTTTGTGTGTCAAGCCCGCCGCAGTCTCAACGCGTTCATATGCAGACATTGTGAAAATCGCCCTATTCCGCCTTTTTTTACCGCCCCTTAAGTCCCCCGCTCGCATGCTTGTCGATGCCATTGAACTCATAGCCATCGGCCAAGGATTTTGGAAAATATGTTTCCGCTCGCAGCAGAAAACGTGAGAGTCGCTGTAGGCCTAACGTTAAGGGGAGAGAGCGGTTTGATTGGACGAAATGGGTACCGGAGTACCGAGTCATGAAGCCACGAGGTAATCTGGTCCGACTGAAGCAATTTCAGGTGAATGAGAAGCGGCGACAGTTGCACCAGCTAGACATCATGATTGCCGATTTCGAACGCATGGCGCGAGAACTGGACTTCCAGTTAAACGCCGAGGAAACGAAGGCCGGCATCTCCGATGTCAATCATTTCGCTTATCCGACGTTCGCCAAGGCCGCTCGCCTACGTCGTGACAACGTCAAGAATTCGCAATCGGACCTTCTGCGGCAGAGAACCGCAGCCGAGCCATGCCTCGCCGAGGCTGAAGCAGAGCTCTCCAAGGCGCAAATGCTAGAATCGCGCAGCGGCAGAGGCCACGACCTCGAACCCGGCAACCGAAGCGCCATGATCGGCTGAGCCGGATGGCTTCAGCGCGCCTCATTCGCGACACCCGACTGGCCGTTGGCGCGCGAGAGGCGTGCGGGCACTGTAAAGATATCAGCGTCTTGATGCAGCGATAGCTGGTCGGGACGGCTGTCATGCTGCGGCGACATACGCGATTTTGTTCCAGATTTGCATGGCGGCGTTACGCAGGTATTGGGGGAAAGTGGAACTGGTTGGCAATCGGATCATCGGCGAACCGCTGCCGGCGGATCGGCGCCTGGCGGCAACGCCTGGCGCTTTCGGCGGCGGCGGTAACGGCAAAGCAGGCTGGCCGCGTCGAGGATGAAGCGGCACCTGCGCGATGCCGTTCTGCTCACGGCCGGGAGACGGGGTCGGCCCCGCCGGCCGGATGCTGCTCGCTTGGCGCGGCATCGTAAAGTCAACCGACAGCTTATGAAGATGTGCGTACATTGGGCCATGTCAGAAGTTGCTCGTGATCCGCTCTATGGTCGCCACCGCTTTCCCGCCGAGATCATTGCGCACGCGGTATGGCTCTACTTTCGCTTTCCGCTCAGCCTGCGCATGGTTGAGGACATGCTGGCGGCCCGCGGCATCATCGTCACGCATCAGACCGTTCGAAGCTGCGCGGAGAAATTCGGACGGCATTCCGCCCAGGAGATCAATATCAGCCGGCTGCCTGGGCGACAAATGGCATCTCGACGAATGTGTCGTGGCTATCAGTGGCAAGAAGCAGTGGCTCTGGCGTGCCGTCGATCAGGACGGCTTCGTCCTCGAAGTGCTGGTACAAAGCCGCCGAAATGCCAAGGCGGCAAAGCGTCTGATGCGCAAGTTGCTGAAAGCTCAAGGGCGGACACCACGGATCATGATCACCGACAAGCTCCGATCCTATGATGCCGCCATGCGCGACCTCATGCCCGGCGTCGAACACCGGTCGCACACAGGCCTGAATAATCGAGCGGAAAATTCGCACCAGCCGACCCGACGACGCGAAAGGATCATGAAACGCTTCAAGTCGGCACGCCAGCTTCAGCGGTTCGTTTCCATCCATGATCCGATTGCCGACCTGCTCACTTTCCCTGCAATGCGCTGTCATCGGCTCAACATCGAGACCTGCGTAACGCCCCATGCAAATCTGGAACAAAATCGCGTGTGTCGCCACAGCGTGACAGCCGTCCCGGCCAGCTATCGCTGCATCAAGCCGCTGAAACTTACAGTGCCGGGCGCGCTGCTACCTGAATTTCCTTACCGCTCAATCAATGTGACAGCACCGATTCTTCTCAACCGCGGCATGCCCTAAATCGTCACTTGCGTTCCGATCTCGACGACGCGTCCGGTCGGGATCTGGAAGTACTCCGTCGCGTCGGCCGCCGTACGCGCCAGGCCGATGAACAACCGGTCCTGCCACACCGGCATGCCGGAATTGGGCGAGGCCTTGAGCGAACGCCGTGACAGGAAGAACGAGGTCGTCATGATGTCGAACTTCCAGCCTTGCTTGCGGCAGATCGCCAGCGCGCGCGGGATGTTCGGCTGCTCCATGTAGCCGAAGGTCAGCGTCACCCGCATGAACAGCTCGTTGACCGTCTCCATCTTGACCCGGTCGCTGTCGGGCACCACCGGTTGCGGCGCGGTCACCACCGAAAGGATGACGTTCTGCTCGTGCAGCACCTTGTAGTGCTTCAGGCTGTGCATCAGCGCGGTTGGCGCGCTGAGTGGATCGCTCGTCAGGAACACCGCGGTGCCGGACACCAGCTGCGGCTTTTTCTTCAGGAGATTGCCGGCGAGGAAATCGAGCGGGATTTCGTTGCGGCGGGTCTTGTCGAACAGATAGCGGCTGCCGCGCACCCAGGTCCACATAGCCAGCACAATGGTGAAGGCCACCGCCAGCGAAGCCCAGCCACCCTCGAACACTTTGACGATGTTGGAGGCAAAAAAGCCGACATCGATGAAGCCGAACAGCGCCGTCATGGCGACCGCCACCCACAGCCGCCATTTCCAGATCCGGGTCATGACGACGAACAGCAGCACCGTCGTCACCAGCATGTTGCCGGTCACCGAGATGCCATAGGCGGAGGCGAGCTTGCTCGATTCGCCGAAACCGACGACCAGCAGCATCACCGCCAGCGCCAGCAACAGATTGACGCGCGGCATGTAGATCTGGCCCGACTGCTTCTCCGAGGTGTGCAGGATTTCCAGGCGCGGCAGCATATTGAGCTGCACCGCCTGCCGGGTCAGCGAGAAGGCGCCGGAGATGACCGCCTGGCTGGCGATGACAGTCGCGGCCGTCGCCAGCACGACCATCGGGATCAGCGTCCAGCCTTCGTTCATCTCGAAGAATGGATGGCCGACGACGCCATTCTTGGCCAGCACGAAGGCGCCTTGCCCGGCATAATTGAGCAGCAGGCAGGGAAACACGATCGCCAGCCAGGCCAGCACGATCGGCTTGCGGCCGAAATGGCCGAGATCGGCATAGAGTGCTTCGGCGCCGGTGACGGCGAGGAAGATGGCGCCGATGGTCACGAAAGCGACGTCGGGCGAATTGATCAGGAAGGCGACGATGTAGTGCGGGCTCACCGCCCACAGGATTTCCGGATCGGCGATGATGTGGTTGAGCCCGGAAAGGCCAATTGCCAGGAACCACACCGCCGTCACCGGGCCGAACACCAATCCTACCCCGCCCGTGCCGAAGCGCTGCACCGCAAACACCATGGCAAGAATGACCAGTGTCAGCGGCACGACATAGGGCTGGAAGGTCGGCGTGACGACATTCATGCCCTCAACCGCCGACAGCACCGATATCGCCGGTGTGATGACGGCATCACCGAAGAAAAGCGATGCCCCGACGATGCCGATGCCGAGCATCAGCGCCGAGCGCTTGGGGAAACTGCCGCGCGCCAGCGCCATCAGCGACAGCACGCCGCCCTCGCCGCCGTTATCGGCGCGCAGCACGAACATGATGTACTTGATGGTGACGATGATCGTCAGCGACCAGATGATCAGCGACAGCACGCCGAGGATATCGCCGCGCTCGGCGACATTGCCGCCCGACGACGCCACCAGCGCCTCACGGAACGCGTAGATCGGGCTGGTGCCAATATCGCCATAGACAACGCCGAGCGCGCCTAGCATCAGCACCTTGGGGCTTTGCTGTTCGATTGCCGGATGGCTCGACTGTTCGACGGGTTCTGCCTCGCTACCAGTATTGGTAAGGACCATGGACGACACTCCGATAAGGGGCGGCCCTCTACCTTTGCTGCACTGCAATATCAAGTGCCGCGAGGTAATGGCTCCGTATGCGGACCGCATTTGTTGCCGCACCGGCGGATTGTCTCATACGAAACCACGATCCCGCTCCCGGGCCATTTCCTCGACGAGACACAGGCTAAAGGGGACCTGAAGGAGGGCCAGACCGGATGGGCGATGATCTGCGGCAGGAAACGATGGCGCTGCTTGTAGCTGACGGCATATCTTTCTCCTTTGTGTGTCTGCCAGACGAGCGGGCGGGCACGGAAGTGGTCGCGCTCTGGCTGCCAGACATACTCGTCCAACCTGATGAAAACCTGACTTGTACACCCAGCCCAAACAGGTGCGAGGGGTCGGTCTATTACCAAAGGCTCTGAGGGCTGATTCTCTAGGGTTCCCGCCCAGATTGATCCGTGACCCTTGTTGTGTGCCGCCCCGGGTTGATCGGAGGCTCCAACTCCTGAGAAGGTGGAACCATGACAAGCAAGGCGACCAACAAGTTCTCTCCCGAGGTCCGGACCCCCCGCGGTGCGGCTGGTTCTGGATCACGAACGCGAGCATACGTCGCGGTGGGCGGCGGTTTCATCGATCGCCGCCAAGATCGGCTGCAAGAAAGCCGAGCGTGACGGCGGCGTGCGCGCCGGAGTTCCCACGGATGCTGCGACGAAACTGAAGGCTCTGGAACGCGAGAGCCGCGAGCTTCGCAGGCCAACGAGAGCAAGGCTTCCGCGTATTTTGCCCAGGCGAAGCTCGACCGCCGGTTCAGGCCACGATCGCGTTCATCGACGATCACCGCAAGGCGCATGGGGTTGAGCCGATCTGCAAGGTGCTGCCGATCGCCCCGTCGACCTACCACGACCATGTCGCCAAGCGCGTCGACCCCTGCCGGCTGTCGGCTCGGGCAAGATGGGATACAGCCTCGAAGGATGAGGTCCGACGGGTTTGAGGCGAACTTCCGCGTCTACGGCATTCGCAAGGTCTGGCGGCGGTTGCGTCGCGAGGGCTTCGAGGTCGCCCGCTGCACGGTTGCCCGCTTGATGAAGGCCATGGGCCTCGAAGGCATCGTCCGCGGCAAGCCGATCCGCACTACGGTGAGCGACAAGGCCGCACCTTGCCCTCTCGACCACGTCAACCGCCAGTTCCATGCTCCGGCGCCGAACATGCTGCGGGTCTCCGACTTCACCTGCGTCGCGACCTGGACGGGCTTCGTCTATGTCGCCTTTGTCATCGACACCTATGCCCGTCGGATCGTCGGCTGGCGGGTGAGCCGGACGGCGCATGCAGCCTTCGTTCTCGATGCCCTGGAACAGGCTCTCCATGATCGGCGGCCCGCGCGGGGAGGCGGGCTCATCCATCACAGCGATAGAGGCAGCCAAGGCGGATTCAACCGGATCGTCGCAACACCGGCATCATACTGTCCCCCAAGGAGCTGGTCGAGGAGTTCGGCAGGTGTTTTCCAGCCGAGCGTTTTGCGCGGTCTTGTGTTGATAGCATGGGCAACTGCGTCCAGTTCCCGGGCTGTGTGCCGACTGAGATCCGTGCCCTTTGGAAAGTACTGTCTCAGCAAGCCATTGGTGTTTTCGTTGGAGTCTCGCTGCCACGGGCTTGGGGATCGCAGAAGTAAATCTCGAGCCCGGTGTCGATGCGCAGGTCGGCTGCTGCGCCATTTCCGCTCCATGGTCCCAAGTCAGCGACTGACGCAGCTGCTCGGGAAGTTTGCCCATGGATCGGGCTATGGCTCTGCGGACTGCTTCAGCGCCGTGGCCTGCAAGTGGTGGACCGTTCTTGATGCGCAGGCTCTGCTGATAGCCATGCATGCGCGGCAGGTGAAGCACGCATTGTGAAGCGTGAACTTCGTTCCACGAGCGTACCGATCGCCTAGCTTCCGAGGCCAAGGATGAGGTCGCCTTCCCAATGTCCGGGGACAGCCCGATCGGCAATTTCGGCCGGACGGTCGCTTATTATAAGGGCGTCTCCAATGAAGGACTTGTTGCGAACTCGGGCCCGTTCGCGCGGCACGCGCGTTCGCGCGGTACGCGCAACGCTCGGCCTGAACGCAGACATGCGGTCAGTCCTCGGCGCAATGCTCCGCGTCCTTGAATGTACAAGGACTGATAGATCGTCTCGTGGCTGATCCGCATGGTTTGATCCTCTGGGTAATCGATCTGAAGCCGATTTAGCGATCTGCTCGGGGCTCCAGGCTGCCGACCACCTCCGGCTCTGTCGTTTTTTCCCTCGAATGAGGCGCCATTGGGGTTGGTGACTTTGCCGGCCAAGCGCTCCTCAACATATTCACGCAGAGCCGGATTGACCGCCAGCTTGCCAGGAGGCCGCCGGGACTCACGATCGGCGTGCCATTGGGCGGCACTGGCCGGTAATCCAGATTGCCGCTGCGCGTCGCGGCATTGCGCCTGACCTCCCGCGAGATTGTGCTCGGCGGCCGACCTAGTTTACGAGCAATGGCCCGGATGCCGATTCCCTTGGCAAGCTCAAGCGCAATATCCTCGCGCTCCCGAAAGAAAGATATCGCCCCGAAGGCGGCTTCGCCCACGGCGCCAAATGCGTTGGCGGCATCCCTCCTGCACTCCGAAACCAGCGCGGACCAAGAGGCGTTGATGTACCGGCATCCAGTGCGGCCTCCTCGCTCGAATGTCCCAAGGCAATAGCTTGCCAGAACCGGAAGCGATTCTCACGCTGCCAGGCAGGCGGACGCCCGGGCGAATCTAGCTTCTTTCGAGTGCACCGATCTGAAGCGCGTTGGTGAACCGTCATTGCAACCTCCAATCCCTTGGTGTTGCGACGACCGGTTGAATCCGCCCAACACGTCAGCATTCAATACACCGAGCGCTTGGCGGAGGCCGGCGTCGAACCCGCAGTGGGCAGTGTCGGCGACTCTTTCGATAATGCTCTCGCGGAAACGATCATCGGTCTTTTCAAGGCCGAGGTGATCCATCGACGCGGACCCTGGCGCTCATTCGAGGCCGTCGAGTTCGCCACGCTCGAATGGGTCGACTGCTTCAACAATCGCTGGCTGCTGGAGCCCATCGGCAACATCCCGCCGGCCGAAGCCGAGGAACGCTACTACGCCATGTTGGATGAACCAGCCATAGCCGCGTGACTCAAACGAAACGGCCACCGGAATGCCCGGGGCAGTTCACATCGCATTTGATGCCAGCTTCATCGTATTTTCTTCGGCTTGGACGGGCACTTGGCAGACCCACAGAGCTGGGAACCCTTTGCCATACTACAACTGTAACATCATATCGGTTTAGCAGGTCAAGCTTCGGTGGTAACCTCATTGGGTAGAATAACTACTTTGGAGGCGAGCAATGGATCGCGATAACAAACGGGCACGTGCAGCTGCAAGATCATCTCAAGGCGTGGGGAGCAGTAGCCTCCGTGACGTTCCAGAGGGGCCATTGAGCGATGTTGCAGAACGGCTGGTAACCGCTAACCCGCGCGATACAGCGCGAAATCTTGGGGGCTTCAAAGGCCTCGGGACGCACGAGCGAACAGCCGTTCGGGGCACTCAACCCGGGCCAGAAACTGACCTCGCGAGATTTGAAAGGCGGACCAATCGGCTTGGACGATCAGCCATCGATCTGGCCGCGACATTAACAGCCGAATTGGGGTACAGCACGGATGACATAGCATTGCAGAAAGTCGGAGCGGCCAGTAATCTAGGCGATTACCTAACGCCAGGGCTGCAAGATGCTATTGTTAATCGCATTGGCAACATGGATCCGCCGTCGCAAGCTCTCGGAGCTTATTACGTTGCGCCACACTTCAGTAAGTTTACTGACGAAAACAAATCTCGCATTCTTGATCAGGCCATTGGATTGGCTTCTTCTGATCCGGATGGCAATGTCAGGATGATGGCATCCAATGCTATTCTCAACATGTATCAACAGTTAGACGCAAATCAACAGGCCCAAGCTCACTCAGTTTTTCCCGGCATGCAAGACATCTTGCCGCACATGCCGCCGCCGCAGCATGCAGCAGAGGAACGGAGTGCGAATCTGGACGGCCACATAGCAGGTATTGAGGCTGCAGTCCGTGATACAGTAGGCCCGCAAACCTCCTATGAACAGCTGCAGCGGGGTGCTCAAATCGGGCGGTCCATAAACCACGCCTTCAATCACGCCCGAGAGGACCTAATGGAGGCCACCAGAAGCAGAGATCGCTCCGGCCGTTGAGGTCTCGGCCATGGTACAGTGACGCTTTCTCTCCCGAAATCCGTTTACGGCCTTGCCGTTTCCAATTCGCTGGCCGTTGACGTACCTGCTTAGTGTAACTTTCAAAACCCACGTCTGCCGGGTGATGCGCTGCAAGCATCGCACCACCCACTGCGGCATCGATCTGTCGAGCGGCGACATCGCGCGACGCCGGTTCGGTCTCTGAAGCACGCGCAGCATTAGCTACGGCTAATCCGGCAATGGAACAATGCTTTCAACAAAAACGACGCCCCCCAACATAGCCATTAGCATCGCGTGCTCACTCGCCGTGGGCTTCTGTGCGGCAAGTCTTTACGCAACCTTCCGCCACGGCGGCAGCGGCGAGGCTCTGATGGCGTTTGATGTCCGTGCCTTTTGGTTTGAGACGCCCTTCTATTTGGGTTTCGCAACCCCCGTTTTCTATCGGGGCGCGGCTATCGTGCTCTCGACGTCCGCGGTCGTCTTGCTGATTCAGCAGATCGTATTGCGCCGCAAGCTCGAACACCACGGGACGGCTCGTTGGGCTCGAGTGGATGAAATGCGACGCACGGGATATCTGCGACGATACCGTGGCGTGACAGGGCCGGTGTTTGGGAAGACAAGTGGCCCTTTCTGGCCTGGCTACTACCTGACAAATGGCGAGCAGCCTCACAGCCTCATCGTTGCACCGACCCGCGCTGGCAAGGGCGTCGGCATAGTCATTCCAACGCTACTTACATTCAAAGGCTCGGTGATAGCTCTGGACGTCAAGGGGGAGCTCTTTGAGCTCACCTCGAGGGCGCGCAAAGCCGCAGGTGACGACGTGTTTAAATTCGCGCCGCTGGATTCGGAGCGGCGCACAAACTGCTACAATCCGCTGTTGGATCTTATAGCGCTGCCTCCACAGCAGCAATTCACCGAAGCCCGCCGCTTGGCCGCAAACCTGATTACGGCCAAGGGGGAGGGCGCGGAAGGTTTCGTCAGCGGCGCGCGAGATATCTTTGTCGCGGGAATCCTTGCCTGCATCGAGCGGGGCACGCCAACAATCGGCGCCGTCTATGACCTCTTCGCCCAGCCGGGGGAGAAGTTTAAGCTCTTCGCGCGACTCGCCATGGAGACCCAGAACAAAGAGGCACAACGCATCTTCGACGACATGGCGGGGAACGATACGAAAATCCTAACCTCCTACACTTCCGTGCTCGGCGATGGCGGGCTCAACCTGTGGGCGGATCCCGCTGTAAAGGCGGCCACAAGTCGCTCGGACTTTTCGGTCTATGATCTTCGCCGTCGCAGAACGTGCATCTATCTTTGCGTTGGTCCGAACGACCTTGAGGTGATCGCGCCTTTGATACGCTTGTTTTTTCAGCAAATCGTTTCAATTCTGCAGCGGTCGCTGGCCCGCCGGGATGAAAAGCACGAGGTTCTCTTCCTGCTCGACGAGTTCAAGCACTTGGGTAAGCTGGAGGCGATCGAGACCGCAATCACGACTATCGCGGGCTACAAGGGGCGTTTCATGCTCATCATCCAAAGCCTTTCGGCACTGACGGGAGCTTATGGAGAGGCTGGCAAGCAGAATTTTCTCAGCAATACCGGACTGCAAGTGTTCATGGCCACGGCTGATGACGAGACTCCGAACTACATTTCCAAGGCCATCGGTGAATACACGTTTGAAGCCAAATCGATTTCCCACAGCCAGGCGCGAACGTTCGACTGGACCATTCAGAATTCCCATCAAGGTGCACCGCTATTGCGTCCCGAACAGGTTCGGCTGCTCGATGACGACTACGAGATTGTTCTCATCAAAGGTCTGCCACCATTAAAATTGAGGAAGGTGCGTTATTTCTCGGATCGCATTCTGAAACGCATCTTTGAAAGCCAGACAGGCGCCCTCCCGGAGCCGGCGCCCTTGATGGGAGCAGAGGAGGCGCTCTCCGCAGAATCTCAACTCGATGACCCGCTGTGTGAATTGGCGCAGGACTTTGACGATACAGTTTGATGTGAGGCTAGTGTGGACCCGCGAAATAGCAATCCATCCCGTGTAACAGCTTTGTCGCAGGTGCAGGACGCCGGCTTGGAAGACGGGCAAGCGGTCCAGGCCCGGCGAGCGGGCTTTGAGCAGCACGTGTCCGAGGCGCTCCGGCCGCTGTTCGATGGTCGAGCTGACGAGCCGCCAACCGATCCAGAGGAGCTTCTGCGACTGGAACAGGGGTTTCGCGAGGTGCTTCAGCGAGGGCAGGGTCATCAAGCCGCCTCGTCTTTTTTCAGCAACCCAGGGATGCCCGCTGGACGGGATGACCTCAACAGAAGCGTGTCGGAGGCTTTCGCAAGCTCTGGGACGCCGGAGTTCGGGCCGCCGCCCCCAGTCTTGGCTGCCAGCGAACAGCAGATCCGCCCTTCGCCGGATGCGCTTGACCAGGGCAACCACCTGCCACCCGAGTGAGTCGTCCCAACAATGAACATTCCCCAGCGCTGTTGTGGCCAGCGGAGACGCAGAGGGCCCTGAATACGCCGCAAGCCGTCGCCATTCAGCAGCAGCTGAGCGAAATCGGCAATTCAGGCGGCCGCGTGCATATGCAGAGAGGCGCTGATGCGATCTCCGGACCGGTAGCTCTCGCCGTAATTGATCAGGCTGGTACTGTTGGAAGGCTTGATCAGCCTCGTC
>NZ_JAMYRB010000054.1:0-14297 GCF_040321165.1 Mesorhizobium sp. M0500 | reverse complement strand
ACCACGAGATCGACTGGCTCACGTGAAAGAACATAGTCAAACTGCTTGCTATCGTGGACTGCGGTTACCTTCAGGGCATGCATCGTGAGATACTCGGCGATGAGGCGCCGCATTGCGGCATCATCGTCAATGACAAGAACATGTTTCAACGGCGCACCTTCAATCTTGAATCCCCTTGTCTAAACCTGTTGCCGAGCAACCCTGGGGCACCGACCCAGAACAGCTGCTCCTTGATACCACTCGCCGTTGCGTGCGGCCAATGTGAGGCCGTGCTCGTCCTGTTCTTTTCATCCCCAGCGAATTGACCGCACCAAGGCAGCCCGTGGCCACCAGACAGGTCCAAGCGCCGACATGACCCTGCCGTGTGGTCCTTCGCTTTTTCGCTTCGAGCTCCCCCGTTGGTGCAGGCCTGCCAATATCACTCAAGTTCGACCTCATGGATGCCAAGTTTCCTGCTATGCCGTTGCATCCTGGTCATCCTGGAGTTTGCGGACCTGGATCATCTCGATATCCTCCGGCTCGTGGATCCAGCTCGGACATGGTTGAGCAGCGCGGCGTTTGGCTTGATCGGAGAGGCGGTCGGCGGAAGAAGACCGTGATTCGCTGCAGCGGCCTTGTGCAAAATAGTGTGTCTCCTGCCAAGCCGGCTTCGTCCAAGGTGGCCGGCGGCCTCAAATGCTGTTCGGCGACCGGCAGGTCGCCGGTTGCGGTGAACGTCCGGGCTAACATTTCTCAGTTACTGCAACTCCTCCATCTTGAGCGTGTCACTATGCTTGTCCATTGCGCCGTCGGACTCCGTCAATGACGTGCGGTTATCTGCCGATGGGACTGTGCATGATCCACCCTTTGGCGGCGGCGGCCGAACAGCTGAACGAGGCTCGCACCAGGATGGGCTGCGCCGCCACGTCTTCCCAGTTGACCCTCGCCGCCGCGGATTTGCGCCTTCGAGCCAGCTTCACGGACGAGCTCGCGTCTCAAGCAATGATCTGAGTGTGCAGGGCCGCGCATGGCTGCTCTTTAAGGACCGGCAGCATACCGGCAAAGTTGGGCCGCTTTATCGCCTTAGTCGATTCCCCACGGTGATCCCGAGCCTGAACAAGCCCGCCAAGCTCCCCATTTTGTCCTTGGCTTGGCGCTGACAGAAGTACCATCCATGACGCCAAAGTCGCGGCCCACACTCCAGGAGCAACGGACGGCCGGGACGAGCAATCCTGTACAGGAGTCATTGTACCAAGATGCTCCGGATGTCGCTGGCTGATCGGGCCCGCGCCACCCACGCATGCGCAAGATGCTCACCCACGCTGATACGAACACGGTCTTTGCTTCAATTGAAACCGAAAAGCTGAACTTGAACATCACACAGTAACAAACCTCCCCGATAAGCGCGTGCCGGACAGGGCCAGAACCCGTCCGGCGGCTTGGAAAGGTAGGTGATAGGGAATGTTTATTGCAGCTTGGCCGCTGGCCATCGTCCTGATGACATCCATGTCACTCCCAGCCGAGCCCGCGCCACTTTCTCCGCGTGAGTTCCGCAGCCTGTCGCGCAAATGCGCCCCCTGGGTTGCGCCGTCCACCCTCGCCGCGATTGCCAAGATTGAAAGTGGCTTTGAAACGCTGGTGGCTCATGACAACACCACAGGTGAGCAGCTTCGCTGGATAGACCACCTGGAAGCCACGCGGGGCATCAAGGAACGCCTCGAAGCACAACATTCTGTCGATGTTGGATTGATGCAGATAAACAGCAAGAACTTTGCCATGCTCAATCTCACGCCGGAAAGGGCTTTCGAGCCCTGCGCCTCGCTTTCGGCTGCCGCCCACTTGCTTGAAAGCCGGTATGCCGGCGGCACCACTGCTGTGGCACAGCAACTGGCGCTTCGCCGTGCCATCTCGGCCTATAACACGGGCGACGTCACGCATGGCTTCGCCAACGGTTATGTACGCAAGGTCGAGTCGGCCGCAAAGGACATCTCAAGTCTCCTTGAGAGAACGCTGGAGCCGACTGCTCGAGATGTGCCGCACCTTGAGGCACCCGGTCGGAAAGCCGTGCCGCCTCTGCTCCAGCAGAGCCAACAGGCCAATAGAAAGAAGCAGCCCAACCAAGATTCTTGGGACATCTGGGGCTCGTATCAGCCAGACCGCTCCGGGGCCGATCCCTCCGATCCGACAGGTAGCCAGGCTGCGAAAGCACGGGAACCCTCGAACCCGAACAAACTCGTATTCGATTGAAACATGGAGATGCAATGATGACGCCACTCAAGATACTTCGTGCGCTTAAAACGCGTGTTCCTTCGCCTTTTTCCATGCTGCGCATAGCGGCTGAATATGTACCGGCCGCTGCTGCAGGCGCGGCGTGGACGGTCTTCTACAGCGGGCCAGCCGCGGCTCAGGTGACCGGAGGGACGGATCCTGCCAAGATGGTCCAGAATATCTGCACGTTCATACTTGGCCCCTTTGGACAATCACTGGCCGTGCTCGGGCTCGTAGCCATCGGTATCTCTTGGATGTTCGGTCGTGCTTCACTTGGCCTGGTTGCGGGTGTCGTTGGAGGGATCGTCATCATGTTCGGGGCCAGCTTCCTGGGCAAGGCGCTCATAGGCGGTGGCTGATGAGCGACCGGTTGGAAGTGAGCACCCTCTATGTGGCGGCGACGCGCCCCGCACTGTTTCTGGGGGTGCCGCTGACGCTGGCCGGATTGCTCATGATGTTGGCTGGGCTTGTTATCATTATCCTTCAGAACCCGCTTTACGAAATCGTTCTCGCGCCACTCTGGTTCGGAGCACGGCTGGTTGTTGAGCGTGACTATAACGCGGCAAGCGTCGTGCTGCTCTATTTGCAGACGGCCGGCAGAAGCGTGGACGGGCCGGTCTGGGGAGGCGCAAGCGTCAGCGCCAATCCGATCAGAGTGCCGAAACGCGGAAGAGGAATGGTGTAATGTTCGGCGCCAGCGGCCGGACCGAGAGGTCTGGCGAGATCTACCTTCCGTATGTTGGTCACGTAAGCGATCAGGTTGTCATTCTGGAAGACGGATCGATCATGGCCATGGCACATGTGAACGGTCTGCCCTTTGATTTGGAAGACACTGAGATGCGCAACTCGCGCTGCCGCGCGTTCAACACTCTCTTGCGCAACATCGCCGACGACAATGTCTCGATATACGCTCATCTTGTGAGACACAACGATGTGCCGGCGCCGGCGCCGCGCCAGTTTCAAAGTGCATTCGCTGGCAGTCTGAGCGAGGCCTACGAGCGTCGTGTGCTGTCGGGAAAGCTCTTTCGCAACGATCACTTCCTCACTTTGATCGTGTCCCCCCGCACCGCAATCGGCAAGATCGGCTTGCGGATTGCCAAGTCCCGCAGACGGAATGAGCACGATCTAGCCACCCAAATGCGGAGCCTGGAAGACCTCTGGCACATCATTGCTGGCGCACTCGGCGGTTACGGTCTGCGCCGGTTGGGCATTCGAGAGAAAGGCAACGTGCTCTTCACGGAAATCGGCGAGGCGCTTCGGCTCATGATGACTTGCCGGTTTCTTCCGGTTCCGATGGTTACCGGCTCACTTGGCGCCTCGATCTACACTGACCAGGTCATCTGCGGGAAGCGGGCGCTTGAGATTCGAAGGCCCGGGGATAGCTCCGTCGGATCATTGTTTTCGTTCCGTGAATATCCGGCGACGACGCGGCCGGGCATGCTAAATTCCTTGCTGTCCGCCAACTTCCCGCTTGTCCTGAGCCAGAGCTTTTCCTTCCTCACTCGCCCACAAGCTCATGCCAAACTAAGCCTTAAGTCCAGCCAGATGACGAGTGCCGGCGACAAGGCCCTCACCCAGATCAATGAACTTGCCGAGGCAGAGGACGCACTGGCAAGCAACGAATTCGTGATGGGTTCGCATCATCTGAGCCTGTGCGTCTATGCCGACAGCCTCAATACCCTTGCAGATCGCGCAGCAAGTGCCCGCGCACGGCTGGCCGACGCGGGCGCCGTTATCGTCCAAGAGGGCATCGGCATGGAGGCCGCATATTGGTCCCAACTTCCGGGGAACAACAGGTGGCGCACGCGCCCGGGGGCGATCACCTCACACAATTTTGCCGGGCTCGTCTCATTTGAGAACTTCCCAAGCGGTTCCAGTTCCGGCCACTGGGGCAATGCTGTTGCGCGCTTTCGCACAAACGGTGGAACTTCTTTCGACTACATCCCCCATGAGAATGACGTCGGCATGACGGCAATATTCGGGCCCGTTGGCAAAGGCAAGACGACGCTGATGACCTTTGTCCTCGCGATGCTTGAGCAAAGCCTGGTCGATCGCAATGGTGCGATCGTCTTCTTCGACAAGGATCGGGGTGGTGAACTGCTGGTGCGAGCCACGGGAGGGACATATCTTGCGTTGCGCAGAGGCGCTCCGAGCGGCTTGGCCCCTCTGCGTGGACTGGACAACACCTCCGCCTCGCGAGACTTTCTACGCGAGTGGTTGATGGCCCTGATCGAGAGTGACGGCCGTGGTCCGATCTCGCCGGAGGAAAGCCGTCGGCTGGAACGCGGCATTGTTCGTCAGCTTTCGTTCGAACCCCCTATGCGCTCACTTGCGGGCCTGCGCGAATTCCTATTGCACAGCCCCTCCGAGGGCGCAGGAGCACGGCTGCAGCGGTGGTGTAGAGGGGGGGCGCTTGGATGGGCTTTTGACGGCGACGTGGACGAAGTAAGGCTGGATGCCTCCATTACGGGCTTCGACATGACGCAGCTCCTGGAATATGAGGAGGTCTGTGCACCGGCCGCCGCATACCTTCTGCATCGAGTGGGCGCTATCGTCGATGGTCGTCGGTTCGTCATGAGCTGCGACGAATTTCGATTCTATCTACTAAACCCCCAATTCTCGGCCGTTATCGACAAGTTCTTGCTCACGGTCCGCAAAAACAACGGCATGTTGATACTCGCAACGCAGCAGCCTGAACACGTTCTGGAATCGCCTCTCGGAGCTAGTCTCGTTGCGCAATGTATGACGAAAATTTTCTACCCATCACCGACGGCGGACCGCTCTGCGTATGTCGATGGCTTGAAGTGCACTGCGCAGGAGTTCGAGGCAATCCGCCAGGGAATGGCAATCGGCAGCCGCAAGTTTTTGCTCAAGCGCGATAGCGGGAGTATTGTTTGCGAATTCGATCTTGGGCAGATGCGCGAGTACGTAGCCGTACTCTCGGGGCGGGCCAACACAGTGCGCTTTGCCGACCAGCTTCGTAACCAGC
Organism: Mesorhizobium sp. M0500; assembly: GCF_040321165.1. Lineage (NCBI taxonomy): Bacteria > Pseudomonadati > Pseudomonadota > Alphaproteobacteria > Hyphomicrobiales > Phyllobacteriaceae > Mesorhizobium > Mesorhizobium sp. M0500. The sequence goes on along the minus strand of NZ_JAMYRB010000054.1, from coordinate 9,061 downwards.
ACGGAGACGCCCCAAGTGGGTGGCTCGACAAGTTCATGGCCCGGTACCACGAAGTTCAAGACTGACGGAGGAATATTCATGAAATTTGCCAAACTTGCAGTAACGACCCTTGCTGCTTCCCTTCTGCTTCACGGACAGGCCCGTTCGCAATTTATCGTCAGCGACCCTGTAACAGAAACACAAGCGACCTTAACAGCCCTTTCCAATGCGGCGATCCTTGAGAGGTCAATCGAGACGCTCGCTACCACGATTGAAATGGTGACAATTCTAACGTCGTCATTCGCTGTCACGGGACTGCTAAGCTCACTGAACCAAGGAAATCACTACCCGTCGAGCAATAAGCTGGAGGAGCAGATGTTTGATGCTCGGGCGCCAGCTTCGATTATGGCCCGTAACATTGCGAAGGACCCAAATCGGATAGTCAACGGCACCGATTCAGAAGCGAAACTGTTACAGGGACAAATCGCCGGGGCCGCCAATGCCGCAGCTATTGCAGCCGACACTTTGGGCATGATGGACAAGCGCCTTAAGGATAACGCCGGCACGCTTGGTCAGCTTTCCCGCTCGGGAAATATTATGCAGGCCACCGTGACCAACGGTCTGGTCCTCAAGCAGATTCACGATGCGATGATCCAAAATGTCCAGGCCACGAGTCTGCTGACAATGGCCACTGCACAAGGGAGCCTTCACGCCGTGGAGGAGGCCGCCACGCAGCGTCGCGAACATCAGGACACCGCTAATATGTTTAGCATCCTCCCGTAAACCACACAGAGTTCATCCTGCTAAGCTGCGCTGATCAGGGACACATCAGGCTCACGCCATGAATTTCAAAATTCCCGCGCCATTCACGACTATACACACGATCTTTCATGGGGCCTTCACGTCCGGGCTGCACAAAGTGCTTGAAAACATCCAAGAGGCGGTCAGTGCGCCTCTGGTTGCGTGTGTCACGCTCTGGATAATAATCCAAGGCTGTCTGGTCATGCGTGGTCAAGTCGATGCGCGCGGGGGTATCTCGCGCGTAATCATGGTGTCGATTGTCGTTGCCCTTATCTTAGGGCAGGCCAACTATCAGCAGTACATTGAAGCGCTCTTCGACGACACGATTCCGAGGTTGGCTCACGACATCAGTGGCAGCGACTTGCCCTTCATCGGAATCCCCCAGAAGCTCGATCTCATGTTTGCTTCAAGCCAGTATGTCTTTCAGCTGATTGCTTCCGAAATTGGGCCTATGAACGGCCAGGACATACTTGCTTTCGAGGGAGCGCAATGGATTTTCTACGGCGCGCTGTGGACAGCGTTCGAGATCTACGATGCCGTTGGAATTCTGACGAAGGTGCTCTTGACGATCGGCCCCCTGGTCCTTGTAGGCTACCTTTTTGATCACACTCGAGACATAGCCACCAGATGGATCGGCCAACTGCTCTCGTACGGGCTGCTGCTTCTCCTCCTCAACATCGTTGCAACGATAGTAATCGCTGCCGAAGCAGTCTCGCTGGCAGCCATGCTTTTGATGATCAAATTCTCGGGCACGACAGCAGCCAAGATCATCGGGCTTTACGAGCTCGACATGCTTTTCCTAGCTGGTGACGCTCTGATCGTCGCGCTTCCGACGATCGCCAGCAGCATCGCCGGCGGCTCTTGGGGAGGTGCGAACCGACCTCTTAACAGCCTCAATCGCCACTTTGCCAAAACGGCGGGTGGTTAATCAATCGACAAGCTCGGTGCCAAAAACATGAAATATTGCCTACTTCTGTCAATCCTCGCTTTGGCCGCCTGCAAGACGAGCCATGGGCTTGCGACATGCGCGGGTGCCCCATTCCAACTGAACGTGGGACAATGGGAAACCACCCCTGAGGATCTTCAGGTCGAATGCGCGGAAGAGCCAAAGTGAAAGTTCCTGAACATGCCCTTCTGGTGGAGAGAGAAACGCTAGCCGCCCACTATAAGAAGGTGGAAGCGTTTCAAACTTCACGAGCGAAGTCTGCGCGGCGCCTGTCAAAGGCCCTGATAGCCTTTGCCGCAGCGGCGGTCCTAGGAAATGTTGCCCAGGCATTTACCATTGCTGCCATGGTCCCGTTGGCCAAGCTCGTACCTGTGTTCCTCTGGGTCCGGCCGGATGGGACCGTCGACAGCGAAGTGTCAGTCTCTCGACTGCCGGCAACCCAAGACCGAGCCGTCATAAATGCTTCGCTGTGGGAATATGTACGCCTGCGCGAGGGGTACACAGCAGATACAGCCCAATACGCCTATGACCTCGTATCCAGTTTCAGCGCGCCGGCTGTGCGACAGCAATATCAAGATTTCTTCAACTATCCGAATCCCACCTCGCCGCAAGTCACGGTCGGCAAACGCGGCAAGCTCGAGGTCGGGCATATTTCTTCAAACGACATCAGTCCGGACGTTCAACAGATCCGTTACAAACGTACGCTTGTTGTCGATGGGCAGATGCCGATAGTGACCACCTGGACAGCTACCATCCGCTACGAGCGCTTGACGGGTCTGCCTGGGCAATCGAGGCTCACCAATCCGGGAGGTCTACTCGTCACTTCCTATCAAAGCTCGGAAGATAGCGTATCGAACCTGGGCTATGTGCAGCCATGACAAAAAGAGCGTTTCTCGCGCTGGTCTGTTCACTCTTCTTAACGATGGAAGCGTCCGCGGAAGACACACCACTTGCCGGCAAGCATGATGCGCGCATGCGCTACCTGGCTTACCGTCCTGACGAAGTGGTGCGCCTGTCTACCGCAGTGGGGGCAACGCTGGTTGTCACATTCGCGGCCAACGAGACAGTCGCAGCCGTGGCCGTTTCCAATAGCAAAGACCTGGCTGCGCTCCCGCGCGCCAACTATCTCTTTTTTAAGGCTAGCCGGATGCTCCCGCCGCAGCCGGTCATCGTGCTGGCCGAGAGTGAGTCCGGTACACGGAGATACGTCTTCAGTATTTCAACGAGAGCGATGCCAAAACTCGATGAGCAGCAACCTGACCTATACTACAGTGTGCAGTTCACCTATCCTGCTGATGAGGCTGCTGCTCAGAGAAAGGACGCAGAAAGGCGCTCGATTCTTGGTCAGGCCCGGGCGAAAGTGCTGCGCGACGAGAGAGTTCAGGATTTGTTGAATCGGCCCGCCGCAACTACCAGTCCGGACGAAAGCAATTTTCACTACGTCGCAAAGGGCGATCGATCGCTGGCGCCGCTGGAAGTTTTCGATAATGGCTTTACCACCGTATTTGGCTTCGCAAGCAATTCCCGCATACCCTCCCTCTACATTATCAATCCCGACGGCAAGGAAGCCGCTGCCAATTACACGGTCAAAGGAGACTATGTTGAAGTATCCGCAGTCGCCCGGGAATGGCGTCTGAGAGATGGCAATACGGTCTTGTCCATTTTCAACAGGGCTTATGACCCTGTGGGACGAGCGCCAGGGACCGGTACAGTGACACCCGACGTGTGGCGCGTTTTGAAAGGCCCGGCCGATGAATGAAACCGGCCCACAGTCGGGACATGATGTCCATGCCTCAGGATCGATGGTCTCGGAGCCGGCCCGCCGGCATGTTTCGGGATTGCAGAAGTTGGCCGTCGCTGCTCTTGTTCTCATCTCATCTCTATCGCTCATCTGGCTCGGCGGTCGTCCCAGCACACAAGACGAGCCAACTCAGCCAAAACCTCCAATTGTCGCCGACGCCGAGCCATTCCGCCCCGTGCCGATTGAGATTGCTCCCGAAGCTCCAGCACCCGTACAGGCGGCGCAGGCAGGAGATCCTGCGCCATCCACGCCGCCTCCGGCGCCAGCTGATCCGCCGCCGGAGGAAACACCAATTTTCGCCTACAGTGGCAGCGGTCAAATGCCCAACGACGGTCAGCGGAGCGAAGACAACCATAGGGATGCTCCCGCGACCTCGCATGAGATTTCAGACGCTGGCGATCTGACGGGGCGATTGAAGCCAGATATACAGGAGCCAAGCCGGGCCACACTTTTGCCGCACCCTGATCTCGTGATTACCCAAGGAACGATAATTCCCTGCATTTTGCAAACGGCAGTCGACACAAATTTACCGGGTTATGTGAAGTGCGTCTTACCTAAAGACGTCCGCGGCGCCACCAACAACGTGGTGCTTTTGGATCGCGGGACGACCGTGATTGGCGAGATCCAGCGTGGTCTCCAACAGGGGGATGCGCGTGTCTTCGTGCTGTGGACGCGCATCGAAACGCCTGACCATGCCCTCGTTTCGCTAGCGTCGCCGGGCGCTGACGAGCTCGGCCGCTCCGGAATGCCTGGCACGGTGGATAATCACTTCTGGCAGCGCTTTGGCGGAGCAATGCTCATGAGCGTCATTCAAGGCGCGTTTCAGGCCGCCGGTCAATACGCTGGCAGCTCAGGTGGAGGAAGCGGCATCAACAGCTTCCAGAGCAACGCCGGACAAGCCGTTGACACGACCCTTAGAGCAACGATCAACGTTCCGCCAACTCTGAAGAAAAACCAGGGAGATGCTGTATCGATCTTTGTGGCTCGGGACCTCGATTTCTCAGATGTATACGATCTTAGACCGATCGCCGTGGCGCCAGCCCCCCAACATCGCCAACGCCGGAGAGACAACAATGCGACCGGAGGCTGACCCTCAATTGCGTTTGCTTCTCAACCCTGTTTTGAAATGGCTTGAGGAGCCAAGGACCGAAGAGGTCGCTATCAACCGGCCTGGGGAAGCCTTTGTCCGACAGGCCGGCGTTTTCACGAAACATCCGCTACCGCTATCTTATGACGATCTGGAGGACATCGCGATCCTCGCTGGAGCGCTGCGCAAGCAAGATGTCGGACCGCAAAGCCCCCTCTGTGCGACTGAGCTGCCGAACGGAGAGCGGCTGCAGATCTGTTTGCCGCCCGCTGTTCCCTCAGGAACAATAAGCCTGACGATACGGCGTCCCTCAAGTCGTGTGACCGAACTCAAGGAAGTTTCTTCTCGCTACGAATACTCGCGTTGGAATCAATGGCGGTCACGAAAGGAGCGCCAAGAGCGGCAGGACGAAACGATTCTTCAGCACTACGACCATGGTGACTTGGAGCAATTTTTGCGAGCATGCGTTTGCGGGCGGCTCACGATGCTGCTTTGCGGACCTACTGGAAGCGGCAAAACGACAATGAGCAAGACTTTGATCAACGCTATACCCCCGCAAGAGAGGCTGATAAGTATCGAGGACACGCTCGAACTTGCAATCCCGCACGAGAACCATGTCCGGTTACTCTATCCGAAGGACCGAGCAAGCGTAGGTGCGGTGACAGCCGAGCAACTGTTGCAAGCCAGCTTGCGCATGCGCCCTGATCGAATATTGCTTGGCGAGATGCGCGATGATGCTGCTTGGGCCTACCTTAGCGAAGTCGTCTCCGGCCATGCGGGATCAATATCAACGATTCATGGGGCGGATCCGGTCCAAGGCTTTAAAAAGCTCTTTTCACTCGTCAAGAGCAGCCCGCAAGGAGCTGCTGTGGAAGACCACACGCTTCTTGACCTGCTGTCGGCTGCCATTGACGTCATTGTGCCGTTCAGTACCCACGGCGACGTGTATGAGGTGGGGGAGGTGTGGCTCGCCGCCGATGCCCGGCGACGCGGAGAGACAGTAGCCGACCTTCTTAACAAGCACTAAGGCTAGAGCACGTCGGGGATCGGTAAGTCGTTTGTGATACGATGGCGTAATTTGTTCAGATTGAACGTCCACTTTGATTTGAGGGAGGTGGATAATGGGAGGAGGACTGGGCGTAGACCTTCGGTCACAAGTCTGAAGTCTTCGGGCGCCCTTTCGGCGCGGCAAGTTGCGGCACGATTCGACTGGGTGTATCGAGCGCGTCCGCTGAATTGCGCGGGCGACGCTCACCGAGCTGGTGCCGATGCCTGCTTCAAAAGCGGCATCCACACCCGGCAGGTCGTACCCTTGATTTACCTAGCCGCGCTCAATGAGTGTCTTCAAAGCCGCCGAACGTGGTTCGGAATGACCGGTGGTAAATCGGGAAGTGCCATATAGGGAATCCTCCTGGTATTGCCTCCAGGGGGTCCTCTCAATGAACAAAGCCGCAACCTGCCTTGCGACCTCAGCTGGAGTTTGCGACGCAACCCATAGGAGGATCGATGCGCAGAGAAATCGCAGGCAGAGTCGGTGGCATTGTGGGCTGGCCGACCGACGGTTTCAGCCCGTCAACAGGTCTTCACGTGTTCCATCCCCGACTATTGCAGGCGTGCGGCTTGCATGCTCCCGCGATCACCCATCGGAAAGAGCGTTACGAACACTACGAAGAGTTGCGCGACTTCCGCTGTCGCCCCGGTCTTACAGCGGACGGTGACCTGTCCGACCTTGATAGGACGTGAAATGCGAACGCTGCTCATTGATCATCATGTGGATCTTACGCGCGCTGTGCGAGTTGCGCTCGGGGATAGCGGTTTTGCCGTTGATGTAGTTGGCAACCTGGAACAGGCGTCGAGGGCATTTTGTTGCGCAACCTATGAAATTCTCCTGCTGGAGTTGGCTCTGCCAGATGGCGATGGCTTGGGCTGGCTGAGACAGCTAAGGAGCGACGGGCATTCAGTTCCAACCCTCATTATGAGTAGCATCAACGATCTCGAGAAGCGAATTGCAATTTTCAACGGTGGCGCGGACGACTTTCTGCTCAAGCCCGTCTCTTTCGATGAGCTCATCGCCAGAATGAGAGCCATTCTGCGCCGGTCGACACAGGTGACCGACCCCATCGTTGTATTTGGCAATCTCAATTTCGATCCGATCGGCCGACAGGTTTCCGTCTCGGGTCATCCTCTGAAGATCGCACGCCGCGAACTATGTATTTTAGAGCATCTGCTTATCCGTGCAGGCCGCATCGTGCCTCGTGCGCAGTTGGAAGATCACCTCTATTCGTTCAACGACGAGGTATCTGCCAACGCGCTTGAAGTCGGAATCTATCGCTTACGTGGACACCTGAGTAGGTCAGGTGCAACGCCACGGATCACGACCGTGCGCGGCATTGGTTACCTTCTTGAATTGACTGAGGCGGCATCCGCATAGTTGGTCTAAATTGAAAGAACAGACTGCCTGCCCGTCGTCATGTTGAGCTTGTGGCCATAATGGACATCGCGGCCGCCCTTGACGATGGTGTCGGCATGCGGTTCGAACGGCTCTGTCGCAAACCTTTTGGTAAGCGGAGCATGGCAAGAAAAACGCCTCAGCTGTGGAGGAGCACGTGATGTTCAACGGCCGCCATTTCGACCAGTCGGTGATCCTGCTGTGCGTGCGCTGGTACCTGGCCTACACTCTGAGCCTGCGCGATCTGGAAGAGATGATGGCCGAATGCGGCTTGAAGGTCGCCCATTCCACCGTGCATCGCTGGGTCGCCCACTTCTCGCCGTAGCTGCTGGAGCGCTTCAACCGGCGCAAGCGTGTGGTCGGCAGCAAGTGGCATATGGACGAGACGTACATCAAGGTCTGCGGCCATGGATGTATCTCTACCGCGCCATCGACAGCCTCGGCGACACGGTCGAGTTGTTCTTCAGCGAAAACCGTGACCTGGTGGCGGCCCAACGCTTCCTCCACAAGGCGCTGACGCGCCATGGCCGGCCGGAGCGCATCGTCACCGACGGCAGCCAGACCAATTACGAAGCGATCCTTTCCTGCGACGCTGAAAGCCGGCTGCGGCAGCGATCGCGGCGACCGCTGAAGCCGATCCGCATCCGCAATAGCCGGTATCTCAACAATCGGATCGAACAGGATCACCGGCGTATCAAGCGCCGCATTCCATCCATGCTCGGCTTCAAGTCGCAGGCGAGCGCCGTGGTTATCCTCTCCGGCATCGAGATGATCCACATGATGGGCAAGCGACAGGCGAGGTATGCCTACAAGTCTGTCGATCGCTGTTTCGATATCCTCGCTGCCTGACGGACAGGCCGAAATGGCCGTTCACACCCCCATTTCCAGGTTTGCGACAGAGCCTTTTGTCGGCGTTGCCGGCTTCGAAGGGCCGGTGCGCGCCGAGCGCATCAAGATCACCCCCGGCCACCTTGCTGCGGCCACTCGCCGAGTACGAAGCGGTGGTCGGAGGGAGCTGGTGATGACGACGCTAGATCATGACCTGCTGATCGCAATCCTGGATCGGCTGAAGTTGGGCAAGGCCACCCACGCCTGCTCCGAGGCCCTCCAGGGCAATGGTCTGAGACCTGGGCTCAAGCCCTTCGGCGAGGAGAATGAGACGCCGCTGGAGCTCGGGTGCAAGCGCTGCCACGCCCGCTCCGAGGCCCCACAAGGCCGAAGCGCAGTCGTCGGGGTCACGAGGCCCCTCTGCCACGACGACGAGACGCTGCTGGAGCCCGGTTGCAAGGGCTCCACAGATGGCCTGAACCTGGATCCGCCTTTCTTGAGGCGTTGCGACTATCATCGCGGCGACACGCAGCTCTTGATTTGTGTGCGACATCCTCAGCAGATCCATCGGGCTGAGCCGCTCAGCAATATCAACGAGAATGTCCAGCGGCAGATCAAGGATACTCAGAGGAGGAAACCCTTGATCTTGAGGCTCAGAGCGCGTCTGCTCCACTATAGAACAGGATGATTCACCGGGTCCTTCAACGCCAGCCGCCGGTCCGATGAGAGAATTGTCCCTGATATCACGCTCGATGGGGTTAAATGCCGAGATGGGCGCCTTGCCACGCTCCTCAATGCCCCTCATGATTCACCGCCTATAGCTACCAACTGAATGAATCATCGTGATTGTCGCGCAGCGGAATCCTCAAGGATCGGGCAGTTCGTAGGGGGCGCCGGTTTGACCAGGTTGAGCCCGCGAATTGCTCGATCGGACAAGATCCTAATTCTCGACCATGCGGTGAGGCTCGAAGGAGATCCTCGGGACGCACTCCAAGTTGTCGATCATGTTCGGCACACAAGGAAAGGGCGGCATTGCTGCCGCCCTTTCCGCTGTAGGTTGATAGGGGCTGGATTAGAAATCCATACCGCCCATGCCGCCCATGCCGCCGCCGCCCATGCCGCCAGGCATGCCGCCGCCAGCCGACTCCTTCTTCGGAGCCTCCGCGATCA
>NZ_JAMYRB010000053.1:0-14606 GCF_040321165.1 Mesorhizobium sp. M0500 | reverse complement strand
CATCACAAGGTGTCCACCTATTTTGGTGGACACCTCATGCATCAGAGCACTCAACAGCAAAAGGTGCGGGGAAATTCGCGCTTACTCTCTTCGAGCAGGTACGCTTCACCAATACAGGTAGGAGGTAGTGATGACGGCCATCACGGCCGCGTGCGCCATCACCGGACGCCAGAAGATGACGAAGTGCGAAGGCGCCCATCACAGCAATTGTGACTATGTGGAGGCTAGCTTCGATCTCGTTCCCGCTGACCGGCACGGAGACGAAGGCCTACAATACTGGAACCCCGGGTTCAGTCCTGACCGAGATGGTTGTCATTCCGTTCAACGACATCTTTGCGATGGAGCGGGTGCTGGCGCGGCACAAGCAGACGCTGGCGTGCGTCGTCATCGACCCCCTTGCGCCCCGCGCGGGGCTCGTACCTGTCGATTCCTCGTACCTAAGTTTCTTGTGGGAGTTTGCAGCCCGCCACGGAATTTTGGCGATTTCACATGAAGTTCCGAGTTTCCGGTTGAATCTCAGCTTTTGGACGCGCTATACCCAGATCGCACTATTTGGTCAGGTTCTCTCTCTTTCTGATCGCCTGGGGAATCACATGATCGTGCCGGTAAGCGAAATGAGGGTTCTGGTCGCAACCCCTCCGATCGCGGTGCTCTTTACTCATTTTTCCCGGTGCGAGTGGTCATCAAAGGCGACTATCTTCGGGCTGTTGGTAGGCTTCTTCGGCCTGGCCACCTTCTTGGCCATTCCGCAGTCTCCAGGTTTCAGCTGAGCGGAACGTGGCATCGCTCCTAACCCTCTGGGAGCGTCTGCGGGGTTATGCTCTGTCCAGCCATGCGATGGCCCGGCTGCAGGAAGGAAAAGCCTCGTGAACGGAACGGCGGTCATGAAGTGCGCCATCCCCATGCCGCTGCCGGTGAGGCTCGCCTTCGAGAAGAGGCTCTTAGCGCTCTCCTGTTCCTTGGTGTCATCTCCACGGCAGTGGTCTACGTCGTCTGCTGCCGGCTAATAAGCTTGAGGGGGCCAGCCTACGTCACCATGCATCATTACTTGCCCCAAGGCCAAGTATCGTGCTTAGTGCAGTATTTTTATGCGTGAAACAATACGCTTCAATCAGGTCATACCGATGATCCCAAAACGTTGAAACGTTGTCATAGATCGCAGGATTGATGATCAACTAACCATGACTCTTCTTTTGGACAACGATCGTGCTTGTTCTTGAGACATCGCGTCTTTTCATTCGCCCCTTAGCCATTTCGGACTTGGACGACGTTCATCGGCTTCACACCGATGATCTTGTCGTGCAATCGCTGTTCTCCGGCGAGCCTCCATCGTGCGAGAACACACAAGAAAAGATGAAGCAATATGTGCGGGAATGGCGGCAGAACGGCTTTGGCTTTTTCGGCGTTTTTCTGAAGGATTCCAAGGGACCGGGAGAGTTCGTGGGCCGCGCGGGGCTACGGTATTTCGAGGATACGACGCACGTCGAGTACGGCCTTTGCCTGTTCGGGCATGTTGCCGGCCGTGGAATCGGCCCGGAAGTCGGCCGAGCGATCCTGCGCTTTTCATTCAAAGAGCTCAATCTGGAGCGAGTCGTCGCGGTAATTCGGCCAGAAAACAAACGCTCTATTCGCGCGCTGGGAAAGATCGGATTCACGCACGTGGAAGATAGAGAATACGGCGACCACGTGAAGGGCTTCTATGAGGTGTGCGCAACTCAGTACGGCATCGCCCGCCAGAGCGGCGGAACCAGAGCACAGACGGACTGAACGTCGGTCACTCGTCGGCTGCTTTGAGCGGCCCTCATTCTTGGAGAGAACTCATGAACGTCTTGACGAAGGAGATAGATACCCCGGACCGCGAAGGCGCCCGTGAGGTTCACCCGGATAACGTGATCCCATTGCGCAAGCGGAATGTTGCTGACCGCAAGCCGCTGACCGTTGGGACCTTTCGGCGAGTAGCCTGCATTGCAGACGAGCGCGGACACTGCTCCCCAGCCGACATTGGCGAAGAAGCGGCCGAGGCCATCTTGGTCGCGTGGATCGACAGTGTCGGCGTGGGTCTTGCAAACTGGGAAACGGGCGCGAGATTGACCGCGGCAGCCTCCACCCGCTCTCTCGTCTGGCTGAAGAAGGCGACGCGCCAGCCGCCTCGATAAGCTGCGCGACGGTCGCAAAGCCGATCCCGGTCGCTCCGCCGGTCACGTTCGCGGTCTTCCGTCACACTACGGACGCCATGTCGCGAGCAGCGTCGCGGTCAAGCGTGCCGTCGAAGAGAGAGAGCGCTGGGTGGGCGTCGGGATCGGCCATGACCTCGACGAGCCAAGGTAGCCCTGAGGCGAGCGCCCCGTCGAGAGCAGGCCCGATGTCGCCCGGCGCCTTGACTACGGTCGCACCGCAGCCGCACGCCCGCGCGATCGCCGCGTGGTCAACGGGCGCGAAATGGCAGGCGCTCGTATAGACCCCGAACTTCACGGTCTCGGCATCCTTCTGGAAGCCGAGCACGCCGTTGTTTAGGACGATCACGACGACGGGCACGTGGCTGCGCACCATCGTCTCTAGTTCCGCCCAGCTGTGAGCAAAGCCGCCATCGCCTGTGACCGCCACAACCGGCGCCTCCGGCCGCGCGATCTTCGCCCCGATCGCAAGGGGTAGGCCCCAGCCGAGGCCGGCGAGGCCACGCGGCGTGAGAAAGCGCTGGCCGGCGCGCTGCGAGCGCAACTGACCGACGATCCACATGGACGAATAGCTCGCGTCCGCCACGACGATCGTCTCGGGAGCGAGGCGCGCCTGCAGCTCCCGCATCACGCGCTCGGGTCGGATGGGACTCCTGTTGCTGCCCGCGAGCGGCGCACGGTCCTCCTCAAAGGCGGCCCAGGCGGCCGCGATGCGCATTTCGGCGTGCGCTCGCGCGGTGCGGCGGCGCGACAGGTCGAGGCGCTCGATGGCCTCGCACAGCGTGTCGAGCGTCGCCGCCGCGTCGCCCAGGAGGCGCAGTGCCTCGTAGTTGCGGCCGATCTCGGTCGGGTCGACGTCGATATGGATGACGCGTGCGCACGCCGTAATCTGGCGCCAACTGTCCGTTCCGTTTTGGTTGGTGCGCGTGCCGACGAGGAGGACGACATCGGCCTCGTCGAGGATCGCCTTCGTTCGCCGGCCGAGCGAGCGCGGACCGGTGAGCGAACCGAGCACACCGCACGAGAGGGGATGGAACTCATCGACTGCACCCTTGCCCATGTTGGTCGTGAAGACGGGCAGATGTGCCGTCTTCTGCAGGCGGGCTAGCGCCACCGAGGCCATGGGCGAGGTTGCGCCGCCGCCGGCGATCACGACGGGCGCACGGCCCCGGGTGATGAGCGCGGCCGCCTCGCACAGAATGTCGTCCTCCGGCCGTGCGCGGTCGATCGGCCAATGGCCGAAGCTCGCGCGTCGGATATGTGTTGGCGCGACGGCCGGCTCACGCAGGAGGTCGGCCGGAAGCAGGAGCACCGCAGGCCCCGGCCGGCCGCTGCCGGCCGCGATGAAGGCCTGGTCAACATAATCATCTGCCCGGTCGGCGGTAATGATGCGGCGCACCCATTTGGCGCAAGACGAGAAGAGGGCGAAATGGTCGAGTTCCTGGAAGGCGTTGCGGTCGACCTGCGCCCGCTCGACCTCCTGCACGAGAGCAACGATGGGCACGCTCGCCTTGAGGGCCTCGGCGAGCGGCGGTACAAGGAGCGTGGCGGCAGGTCCGTTTTGGGCGGCGACCACGGCAATCCTGCCGGAGACGCGGGCAAACCCGTCCGCCATGGCGCCGCCCATGTTCTCCTGCCGGTAGGCGAGCTGGCGGATGCCGATCGCCTCGCAGGCCAGGATGACGGCGGACGGTAGGCTTTGTCCAAAGATCACCTCGATCCCGTGGCGCTTCAACGCACGCGCAATCGCCTCTGCGACAGTCTCTCCCATGATCACTCACCCTTTAGCGTATCGAGGAGCGCCGCGCGCTCGTCGAGGAACCGGTCGAACACGTTTGCGACGAGCGCGATGTCGTCGTCGCCCATGGGGGTTGAGAGACAGGCTGCGGCCGCGTTGGGCAGGGCAATGCCGTTCGCAGAGAAGAAGCGGCTGAGCTCCTTCATCACGGCGTCCTCTCGCGGGCCGAGGAAGGCTTCGCGGAACTCGTGGGGCGGCCTGCGCCGCGGGTGGATACGGAAGAGGGAGGCGGCACCTGTGACGTTCAGGGGGGCGCCGTGCCGCGCGATGATGCGTTTGAGACCGTCCCGCAGCCTATCGCCCAGCCGCTCGAGGTGGTCGAAAGCGGCGCGGTCGAGGGCTTCCATCGCGGCGAGCCCGGCCGCCATCGAGAGCGGATTGGCCGAGAAGGTACCGCCCTGCGGCAGAACAGGACGGCCTGATCCGGCATCGAAGACTGCCATCACCTCGCTGCGGCCACCGATCGCGCCGATAGGGAGCCCGCCGCCGATGATTTTGCCGAGTGCGAAGAGATCGGGTGCGAGCCCGTAGCGCGCCGAGGCACCTTCGTAGCCCTGTCGAAGATTGAGGACCTCGTCGCCAATAACAAGGATACCGTGACGACGGGCCGTCTCTTGGATGGTGGATACGAAATCCGGCGAGGGCGAAAGGAGTCCACCGCGGCTCGGCATGGGATCGACGAGGACGGCTGCGAGGCGCCCCGCATGTTCCGCGATCAGCCGGCGCGCACCCTCAGCGTCGTTGAAGCGCAAGATCACGACGTCATCGAGCACGGTTTGCGGCATGCCGCGGTAATAAAGAGTGGCCGCGGGATGTTCGGGATCGCCCCACGTCTGAGGCGTCGCGGCCTGGCTGACTTCTACCCAGTCATAGGCGCCGTGATAGGCCCCCTCGATCTTGGCAATCGCGGGACGCCCGGTGAACGCCCGCGCCGCCTTGATCGCGAACATGACCGCCTCGGTACCGCTATTGACGAAGCGGATGCGCTCAAGGTGTGGAATGCGGGCGCAGAGAAGCTCGGCGAGTGCAATTTCGATCTCGGTCGGGTTTGCGAAGCAGCTTCCGCTCCTGAGCTGTTGCGTCACAGCCTCGATCACGGGCGGGAAGGCGTGGCCGTGGATGAGGGTCGTGAAGTTGCCGTTAAGGTCGAGAAAGCGGCACCCGTCGATGTCGACCAGAAATGCACCCTCTCCGTGATGCATGTAGCGGGGAATGGGATCGCGCTCGATCGTGACCCGCGCCGTGCCGTCCGGGAAAACCCTACGCGCCCGGCCGAAGGCCTCGGCCGAACGCGGCCCGACGGGCGGATGGGGGGAGAATGCTGCTTGCTCGACCACACGGCTCTCCTCTTGCTATGGAAGCCGGCACAAATAGAAGAGAATGTAATTTGATGCAACAAAAATGTTGAGTGAGGAGTATTGCCGACTCAGTCGCCGCGAGAGTGCACGAGATTGATCAGCCGACGGTATCCGTCGCGTAGGTCATTTTCGATGGCCGCGCGAACCGTCGCGGGATCACGATCCTTGAGGCCACGCAGGGCCCACTGATGATTCGCCACGCCTTGTCGCTTGATGGCGAATTCGGGATAGAGACCGTTGAAAGACGGGCCGATCCTGAGCCACTGCGATTCGATCATGGCGACGAGGCGCGGCATCTGCGAGCGCTCGTAGATGCGAAAGTGGAAATGCTTGTTGAGCCGCAGCACCTCCATGTAGCGCCTCTCGTCGAGAGCCGTGTTGAGCTTCTCCTGCGTGTCCTCGAGAAAAGCGATGTCGGCCTCGCTCACGTGTGGCGTCGCCTCTTGAGCGGCGAGGCCTTCGAGAGCCAGGCGGATCTTTGTGACCTCGTCAAGCGCGGCCATTGTTAGCACGGGCACGACGACCGTCTTCGGCCCGATATTGACGAGCGCACCTTCGCCAATCAGCCGGTTGATGGCATCGCGCGCCGGCGTCGTCGAGACGTGGAGCGCTTGCGCAACTGAGCGCACCGTGAGCTTGGTGCCCGGTTCGCACTGCCCGCCGATAATAGTGTCCTTCAGACTCTCATAGGCGAGCTCGCCGAGGCTACTCTGGCGGTCGAGGGGCGCGAGTGGTGCTTGGACGGTGTTCTGATGCATGAAGGACCAAAGTGCTGATCGAGGGCTTGGACCATGAACCTCGCAAGCCTGCTTGACAAGAGCTCTGGGTGTCCAGCGTGTTACATCAAATGTCAACAAGCTGGTGAATCGCGAGTGCAATGCTCGACGCCGGATCAGTGGACCGGCATACCGCCGGCCCAACAAACCGAGGGGCGAGGGTGGACGCAAGGCAAGAAACATGACCGGCAGTCCCGGATCGGTCGAGGGAGGTCGAAGGCGTACGGGCAGGTGCTCGCGGTGGACGGGTGTCGCTCGCCGCGCGCGAGGGCAAGTTCGTATCGCTCCTGGGACGTTCCGGCTCCGGCAATGGTGACCGCGGGTTTCGAACTTCCAGGTGCAGGACTCATCCGGGCGCGCGCGAGGGACATCACGCACGTGCCCGCCCAACAAGCGCCATATCGGCATACTCAGAAATACGCGCTCTTCCTGCACATGACGGTCGCCCGAGAACATCCTTTCCGCTCAAGAAAAGGTGGAACGCAGCGAGATCGAGCGGCGGGTGGAGGCAACTCTCGCCCTGGTGCGCCTCGAAGGCTACGGCGCCCGCCTGCGAACTGTCGGGCGGCCAGCAGCAACACATCGCAGTAGCCCGAGCGCTTGTTTGCGAGCGGCCGGTACTGCTTATGTGCGAGCCGCTCGGCGCGCTCGACAAGAAGCTGCGGGCGAGATGCAAATCGAGATCAAGACCCTGCAGCAGCGCCTCAGGGTCCCCGTCATCTTCGTGACGCATGACCAGGAGGAGGCGCTCACCATGTCCGACCGCGTGGCTGTGATGAGCGGCGGCGGCCTGGCCCAAAAGCGGAACGGCATCGTCCTGCCGCTCAGCCTTCCCGGCGTGTTCGTGCGCTCGCTTATGACCTTCATCCTGGCGATCGGCTTCTACGTCAGGCCCGCTCTCGGCATTGCTGCCTTGACCACACTCCTCATTGTCCTCGTCTTCCGAAAGGCTCTCTCTCAACTAGGGGTTCTATGGTGTCGACTAGACGCAAGCTCTGTGACCGGGGCTGCCGGGCCGTTCGCACCCCGCCCAGCGCATCGTGCTCCAGGGCGACAGCATGCGAAAGCAAAAAGCCGCGCCCTCACCGCCACCCAAAACCGCGAAAACAATCATCCATGAACGTAACAAGGCACCCGAGGACACCGGCAAACTGTTCCGGCATTAGCGAAACTGCTGTCCGGGAATTAATGGACCTCTTGTCCGGCTTTGCAAAGTCCGCAGGTTGTCGAAGCTTCAATGATTCTCGGCGGACGAGGTGAACCTCTCATAAGAAGCCGATCGGTAGCAGACGAGAACGCCGCCTGAATAGCCGTTGTAGTAGACGATGTCGGCCTCGCCGTCCCCGTCTGTGTCGAAACCTTACGCGCTCCCAGTTCCGTTTCGCAGGGGCAGGAGTTGCAGTTGGAGGCCGTTCCACGAATGGTCGGCCGCAGACGCGGCGGGTGTGCGCAGGATCTGCTCGTACCGGCCACCGGTCCCGCCATGAGCCTGCTTTTGCCCGTTGCCATGGCCGGAGCAAGGAGACAAACGGCAGAGTCGCACCCACTACGCGTGCGCGATGACCATCGGCGGTCGGCGCTATCGTGGCCTGTTGCTCATGACTCCCCCTCCATTGGTAGATTTGCAATTTGATGTAACATATGTGGACATATAGATTTCAATGTCCTACGATCAAGCCAATTTGGTGCATCATGGGGAGCGGAATGGTCCGGGTGTTCGTGTCCAGCCTTTTCCACGAGGGCAATAGCTTTAGCGCGGTCCAAACCACCCTTTCCAGCTTCTGCGTTGTTCGCGGAGCTGCGCTCACGGCCAAGGCACAGGTCTCAAACGCCTCACTTGGCGGTGCCTGCAGACGTCTCGAGCGCGCTGGAGCGCTCATCCTTCCCGGCCTCTCGGCAGTGGCTCCGCCGGGCGGGCCGATCGTCGATGCCGTCTATGAGCGCCTGCGTGACGACATTGTCGCAGCAGTTCGAGAGGCGGAGCCCGACGGTGTCTATCTCGACCTTCACGGGGCCATGGTGACCGAAATGCTGGACGATCCTGAGGGCGATCTCATTGCGGCGATCCGGAAAGCCCTCAGGCCGCGGGTCGTCATCGCCGCCAGCCTCGACCTGCACGCCCACGTCACCGACGCAATGCTTGCGAACGCCGACATCATCGTTGCCTGCAAGGAGAACCCGCATACAGACTACCCTCTCGCGGGTGAACGGGCCGTGGAACTCATGCTCGCGATGCTCGAAGGCAGGATTGTACCGGTTACGGCCGCTGTGCGCCTACCTATGATCGTAGGCGTCCAGATGGAAACCGCCCACGGGCCGCTCTGTGAGGTACACCAGTTGCGTCGCCAGATTTCGGCGCAGGAGCCGGCCGTCCTGGACATCTCGATTTACAATACGACGACGCTCGTCGACGTTGCCGACGGCGGCCAGTGCATCACGGTGACGACTGATGGAGCGGCGGATGTGGCCGCGGAGATCGCGGCCCAGTTGGCACACGAGCTTTGGCTGAGACGGTTCGCCTTCAAGCCAGATTTCGTGCCTCTCGAGGACATGCTAGCGGACGTGGCAGCGGAACGTCTCCAGGGCCCGGTCATCGTGGGCGATCAGGGCGATCGCGTGCTCGCAGGTACGGCGGGAGATGGAACCGTCATTATCAGTGAACTGCTCTCGCGCTGGCACACTATCCGGGCTCTCATCCCGCTAACAGATCCAGAAGTGGTCGCTGCGGCGGGCAGGCTCGGTGTCGGTTCTGTCTATAGAGGACCGATCGGTGGCAGGCTGTCGAAAGGTATCTCTCCCGTAGACGGCGAATGGCGAGTCGAGCATCTGGGCGACGGACATTTTGTTCACGACGGCCCTTTTCTCGCGAACGAGCCCGGCGCGCTCGGCGCGACAGCCGTGCTGCACCGGGACAATGTGACGGTCCTCGTGACGAGCCTGCCGGGCTTCACGCAAGATCCGGCCGCCTTCCGCAGTCAAGGCGTCGATCCGGCCGGCTATGACATTGTAGTCACCAAATCCGGCTATCATTTCAAGATTTCTTTCGCCTCGGTCGGCCCCTGCATCGTCGTCGACACGCCCGGCATTTCGAATTTCCAGCCCGGCCTGCTGCCGTTCAAGAAGCGCAGGCCGATCTTCCCAGAGGACGAGGTTCCTGAACCGAACTTCGCGGCACGCCTGTTTGGGCGAGTTTGGACCTAGCAGGACGTTCATCTCTTCGAGGAACCACCTTTTCACCCTCCCCGGAATTTCCTTGGGAAGGAGCTCGCGACCGTGTGATGTGCAGCCAGGACAATGATCCGTCCCATGACGTCCTTCGTTCTACTAGCCTCGATGATTGGAGAAAATTTCCATGAGCGTCAACGTGAAGACCATAAATCTCTCCGATTCCTCGCTCCTGAAGGCCCAGTGCTATGTGGACGGCGCCTGGATCGGGGACGGTATCGACGCGGTCGACAACCCGGCGACGGGGGAGGTTCTGGCCAAGGTGCCGCGCTTCGGCGAGGCCGAGACGATGGCTGCGGTCAAGGCCGCGAGCCGGGCTTTCAAGCCATGGGCGCGGAAAAGCGCCAAGGAGCGTTCGCAGATCCTGCGCACATGGTTTGAGCTGATCATGGCGAACCAGGAAGATCTAGCGCAGATCATGACCGCCGAGCAGGGCAAGCCGCTGGACGAGGCGCGCGGAGAGGTCGCCTATGCCGCCTCATTCGTCGAGTTCTACGCCGAGGAGGCCAAGCGCATCTATGGCGAGACCATTCCGTCGCCGTTCCCGGGGTCGCGCATCATCGTCCAGAAGCAGCCGGTCGGCGTCTGCGCCGCGATCACGCCCTGGAACTTCCCGGCTGCGATGATCACGCGCAAATGCTCGCCGGGCCTGGCGGCGGGCTGCACTTTTGTGATCAAGCCCGCGCCTGACACACCGCTGACCGCATTGGCGCTGGGCGTGCTCGCTGAGCGGGCGGGCTTTCCCAGAGGCGCGCTCAACGTCGTGACAGGCGACGCGGTCGCGATTGGCATGGTGATGACTTCGCACCCGGCGGTGCGGTTCATCAGCTTCACCGGCTCGACGCCGGTCGGCAAGCTCCTGATGCAACAGGCGGCCTCAACGGTGAAGAAGGTTGGGCTCGAACTCGGCGGTAATGCCCCTTTCATCGTCTTCGACGATGCCGATCTCGAGGCGGCGGTGGCCGGCGCGATCACGGCCAAGTTCCGCAACATGGGCCAGACATGTGTCTGCACCAACCGGCTTTTCGTGCAGGAAGGAATCCATGATGCCTTCGTCGAGAGGTTCGCCGGCAGGGTTGCCGAACTCAAGGTCGGCAACGGCGTCGAGGTCGGCGTCGTGCAGGGCCCGCTCATCAATCAGCGTGCGGTCGAAAAGGTCGAGCGTCACGTTGCCGACGCCGTCGCCAACGGCGCCAGGATAATCATCGGCGGCAAGCGCCATGCTCTCGCCCGAAGCTTCTATGAGCCGACTGTTATGTCGGGCGTCACCACGATGATGCTGGTTATGCACGAGGAGACCTTCGGCCCAGTCGCCCCAATCTACTCCTTCCGTTCCGAGGAGGAGGTCGTCGCGCTCGCCAACGACACGCCCTTCGGGCTGGCAGCCTATTTCTACACTAAGGATCTCGGCCGCGCCTTTCATGTCGCCGAGGAGCTGGAATGCGGCATGGTTGGCATCAACTCCGCCATTCTCGGCACCGAGGTCGCCCCCTTTGGGGGCGTCAAAGAATCCGGCCTCGGCCGCGAGGGGTCCCTCCACGGCATCGACGAATTCCTCGAGATCAAATACGTCCTTGTGGGCGGACTCATCACCTGACGCTGGCGCAGCGAAGAAGGCTCGGCGGTTTGGGCGCCGAGTGTGCCACGTTGTGCAGAAGTTTTTTCCCGGCCATGGGGCTGCATCGACCAGGCCTGGCCACGAACACCCCAGCCATATCTGCGCGTCATGGCGGTCGTGGCCCCCAGTCTCGTCCAGGAAACGAAACGCCCGGTCGAGGCAGCGATGCCGTGTCGCATCGGCGCGACGCGGCGAGCGCGTTTTTCAACAGCCTGCTCTGCGGCGCACTGTCCTATCCAATTCGTCCACCTCCAACGCGCAGATAGGCGCCGGCAACATAGCTCGCGTTATCGGACAGCAGCCAAACGATCGCCTCGGCTATCTCCCGCGCGTCGGCGGCCCGGCCGATCGGGATCGTGACCTCGGCCTCGGCAATCTGAATGGGATCGGGAAGGTCGGTTCGTGTTGGCCCTGGGCTTACCGTATTGACTCTTATGCCTTCGCGCGCGACCTCCTGGGCGAGTGCCACGGTGAAGGAGTTGATGGCACCCTTCGAAGTCGAATAGGGCACCCGTCCTCCCGAGGCTTTACCCTCCGGATCAGGCTGGAAGACCGGGTCGGGTGACAGGGCACCGCCGGTTTTCGACAGCCCGGACGAGATGTTGACGATCGCACCGCCCTGGCCGCCGCGCCGCGTCGACATGCGTCGGATCGCCTCAAGCGAGCAGTACATCGTCCCGAGGAGATTGACTTTAATCACTTGACGAATGCCGGCAGGGTCTAAATCGATGAAACGCCCCCGCCTGCCGACGATGCCGGCACAATTCACGAGAGCGGTCAGCGTCCCGAACTCACGGTCCAGGGTACCGAACATTCGCGCAACCTCGGCTTCGTTCGCGACATCGCCCTGTACAGGAACTGCCCTGCCGCCGGCCCGCTCGATATCCGCTACGACACGGTCTGCCGGTGTCCGATTGTGTCGATAGTTGACGCCGAGAGCCCACCCCTGTTCGCAGAGAAGCCGGCAGGTGGCGGCGCCGATGCCCGTGCTGCCGCCGGTCACGAGCGCAATTTTCGAGGATCCTGTCGTCACTTTGACCTCCATCCTAAAGGCAGAGTTCGCGCCGCGCTGAATATCTGCCAAGTGGCGAGCCCGAGTACCTGCGCCGCTCATGCCGAGCTCGGGCGGATCGCTGCCCCGACCAGACAGGTCCGGCTATCGCGGAAGAATGTGAACCCGCCCCAGCGCTTCAGCATGTAGTCGATTGGCTCAGCAACGGAGAGCTTCGGGAAATTTGGCCCGCTCGGCCCGCATCCATTCCTCAAGTGCCTCCGCGATCGGCCAGCTTTCCTGCCGACGTCGTTCGCGCCATCTCCGCTGGTGCGGGGAGGTGAGGGGCTGCTGATTGTTCTTGTTTGCCAAGGGTCGGAAATGGTGAGATCGACCAACCGATTAAGTCAACGGCACGCTGAAGTATCGCCTCAGTCTGGGCCCTCTTGGGTGAAGCGGCAATAACATGTCCAATGCGGTCTCGGTGATCTCCCTTCCTCACGATCGGCGTCTTGGGATCAACATAAAACTTCACCTCGGAAACGCCTGATATAGCAGCCGCCCGACTGGCTCCGTCGATCCAATCGAGGGTGCCATCGCGATCAGGAATTAGGTACCGCACGGCCGCGGCGTGCGAATGCCTTTTGCGCAAATCCCATTCGCCGCCGCTGACGACCTTGATGTGTTCGGTTATGAGATCGACACCGTAAGCCAGTTGAACCAGTTGAGGATCGGTCCCACCCGGAAGACGCGGATTGACTTCAATGACAACTGGGCCAAGCTTCGTCCACCGGAATTGAATAATCGTTGGCCCCCATCCAAGGCCGAGAGCTCGCAAACAACTCAGCGAAATATCGGCGATACGCTTATGCTCGTCCTCAGTCAGCGGGGCCGGATGGATGCACTCACGAAAGACGAAATGCGGTAGCGGGCCGAAGTCAGCGGCGGCAATCGCAATGACCTCAGTTCCCATAATATCAGCGCCATAGAATGGGCCTTGTGCGAATTCTTCAACCAGTATCCTCGGCGAAGACCGCCATATATGCTTCCCGCCCAACAGAAAAGTCGTATGTTCGGCTACATCGTCGACATTACGGCACAATCGGACACCGCTGCTGCCGGTGCCTACGGCTGGCTTAAGAATCACCGGCAAGCCGATCTCAGCGGCAGAACTTTCTACGTCCGTCGCAGTCGCTGCCAAGCGATAAGCAGGTACTGGAACGCCAGCCTCCGCAAGGAGCTGACGCTGAACGTATTTGTCGCAGCATCGTTCAATCGATGCTGGGTTCGGTCCCGGTAGATTGAAATATCGGCAGAGCTTGCCGACTGTCGCATAGACCTCTTCCTCGGCGGCCGTAATACCAGCAATGTCATAGGTCGCACGCAGGCGGGAACATTCGTGGATCAGCGCATCGAGATTGTCTGTATCGATATGGATTGTCTCGATGCGTTCCGCCGCAAGATAGTCGTAACGAGCTGGATCAGTCGACAGGGTAATTGGGTGAAGACCAAGACGCTGGGCCGCTTGGATGAATAGCAGACCAGTACGAGCATGGCCTTCAACCATGATGAGCGCTCTTCTTTTCATTCGCGTTGACCCTGCGTTGCGTGCTGTGCGGCGGTCTGAGCGTAAAACAGGTATCGCTTTTTATCCGTGCCTCACCTCAGACCTTGGGATGAACCTATCATTGTCAGCGATTTGCGGTTGCAAAGATTCTGTGAAATGTATTTGTAGGATCTGTTGCGCTGCTAATAGCCGGCGGTGTGACAGGAAGCGTCTGACGAGGCTCGGAGAATTGTGATGTTCCAGAGACCCAGTTTAACAAGTCAGTTATCTAGCATTGCGTGCGCTGGTACCGGGCCAGATCGGAGTTCTGTACAGCTCGCCTGCTGAACAGACTGCGAGCCCCCAGCCTCGTCACGTGTTGCTCGGCATGTCGATGCCTTTTGCTGAGTGCGTTCAAACAACATGATTTCTACTGCTCCCAGGCTATCCCGTCCTATTCACGAGCAGCTTGGTTCCCTTGTCGCTGAGCGTTCGGTCATGAAGGTGTTAGGCGTCTTTATTACTGCAGCTGAGATTGGACTTTGGAACACGCTGGAGGTCGGCTGATGCGGGTTCATTGGGGCTTTGATGCCCCGGCGCTCATGGCGCCACGGGCTGCGGCGTGAACCCGTCGATGCTCATGAGCCAGGTGATGCATCCCAACCAGTTGTCAAGCAAGGCTGTCCTTTCACCCTAGCCGGCAGAGCGTCCGTCTCGCTCTTACATGACGACAATATACAACGCATTTGACGGAACGCGCCGGGCGGATGATGGTCGGGTGAAGGCAAACGCCAATCGGCCCAAAATATATTCCAGCCGGCCATGAAGAACATTCGGGAACAACAGGTGCACAGCGTGGAGACTTTCCGGGAGTGGCGCCGCTACCTCCACCAGAATCCCGAGCTCGGCTATCGGGTAGATAACACGGCGCGGTTCGTGGCCGAGAAGCTGGCTTCATTCGGCGTCAATCATATCGAAACGGGGAAAGCTGAGACCGGTGTCGTCGCGCTACAGACCGTGAAGTTCGGGGCCTAACAGGCTTCTCTGATTGGGGTCGTTGAGGTCAAGCTCCTCCTGATATTTTTCCGGACCATGTCGCCCCGCGGGTCACTCGCTTCTC
>NZ_JAMYRB010000052.1:0-16147 GCF_040321165.1 Mesorhizobium sp. M0500 | reverse complement strand
AAGCTTCTTCGCCTCCTGTTCCGCTAACTGTCACCCGAATACCCCCCATCCTCACCTACTCCCTACTCTCCAACTCCCCTACTCCCCTACTCCCCTACTCCCCTACTCCCCTACTCCCCTACTCCCCTAGCCGAGCATCATGACTTACCAATCCCCAATCTCCCCCGGCCGCTCCTGGTACGAAGACACGGCCGGGCCAAGGCCCGAATATCCGACGCTCGACGGCGACCGGACATGCGATGTCGTGATTGTCGGCGGCGGCTTTACCGGTCTGTCGGCGGCGGCTCATCTCGCCAAGACAGGCGCGGATGTCGTGCTTATCGAAACGCATCGTTTCGGTGACGGCGCATCGGGCCGCAATGGTGGCCAGCTCGGCACCGGACAACGGGCCTGGGCAGAGGAACTGGAAGCGGAATACGGCTTTTCCCGCGCCAAGGCGCTGTTCGACCTGGCCGAAGAGGCCAAGGCGCATCTGCTCGACTTTGCCGCGATGCACCAGATCGAGATCGACTATATGCCCGGCCAGATGTCGGTGGCGCACAAGAAGCGCTATGTCGACGACTACAAGGCGCATGCCGAGATCATGGCGAGCCGATTCGGCTATCCGCACATCTCATTCATGGATGCCGCGGAGACAGCCGAGCGGCTCGGCTCGACGCATTATTTCGGCGGCACCCGCGACACCGGCACCGGCCACATCCATCCGCTGAAACTGGTCATCGGCACCGCAAAGGTGGCGGCAGAGGCCGGCGCAAAGCTATTCGAGCAGACGCCGTCGACCGGCATCACCTCCAGCGGCGGCAAGGTGAGGGTTGTGACGCCGAAGGGCACGATCGCCGCCGCTAAATGCCTGATCGGGGTCAATGCCTATGGCGGCACGCTCGAACCGGTGAGTGCCGCGCATATCATGCCGATCGGCTCCTTCATCGGCGCAACGGTGCCGCTGGGAGCCGATTCCAAAGTGTTGCCGGGTGGCGAGGCGGTCGACGATTCGCGCTTCGTCGTGCGCTATTTCCGCAAATCGAAGGACGGGCGGCTGCTGTTTGGCGGGCGCGAGATCTATGCGGTCAACGATCCCAAGGACATCCACATCCACATCCGCCGGCAGATCGCCGAAATCTATCCGGCACTGAAGGACGTCGAGATCACGCATGGCTGGGGCGGCTATGTCGGCATCACCGTGCCGAGAAAGCCGTTCGTGCGCGAAGTGATGCCCAATGTGACCTCGATCGGCGGTTATTCCGGCCACGGCGTCATGCTGTCGAACTTTTTCGGCAAGCTTTATGCCGAGACGGTCGCCGGCAACCGCGACCGGCTGAAGCTGATCGAGGACCTGAAAATTCCACCCTTCCCCGGCGGCCGGCGTTTGCGCGCGCCACTGCTCTTTCTTGCGCTCAACTGGTACGCGTTGCGGGACAGGATTTAACCAGACGTTGCAGAATCCTTAACCAGGGCGCAGAATTCCGGCCAAGGGCGCAGTGATGCCACAATCGCGGGCGAAAGATGATGCTCGTGGGCAGCTGAACGGGGAATTTTTGCGGGCCTGCCCGCTTTTGGTTTGGGACCGATGCCGATCGAAATGCCGGCTCTCCGGCATGGGTCGTAAGAACATCGGCCCGCAAATGGAGGTGGCAAGTGTGAGAGAGCCCTTCAGTTTCGGCGCGCCGGAACGACGGCGCCTTGCGATGCAATTCGGTTACGATATGCGGCCGACGTTCTGGCACGGGGTCCGGTCGAACGCGCATCTGGTGATAGCCGCGCTTGGCACGGCCGCACTGCTCGGCGTTGCCGCGGTGGCACTGTGGCTGGCATTGCCGGCAAATGAGCGACAAGCGGCCGCAAGTCCTGAGCAGATCGTTCCGACCATCCCGGTCAAGACGACGAAGATCATGCCTGCCAAGCTTGCTGCGGCGCCGCGGACGACGGGCAAGGCAGATGCGGTTTCCCCAGCGGTGGCCGCAGCGGAAGCCGAGATACCAGCGCTGGCTCCCAACGATCCGCGCTGGACGGGGCCAAAAACGGCATCGGCCGCCGCCACGGCAGCATCCGACCAGATGGCAAGCCAGACCGAGCAGGCGACCGATAAATCGTCTGCTTCGGTGGCATTCGCCGACCCGGCAGCAAAACCCGACGCTGCGGCATTGTTTGCCAAGGTCGCGGCTCCCGGCAGCTCAACGAAAAACAGCGGGCCCGATGGCGCGCAGACCGCCGCCATCCCCACGCCCAAGCCGCAACTGCCGACGCAGACCGCGAGCGAAGACGACAACAGCACCAAGGCAAAATCCGGAAGAGCCAATACTGCCGGTACCGGACGCATCCTGAGATCCGTCACCATGCGCACCGGCCCAAAAAAGAATGCGGCCGCCATTCTCACCGTGCCGGCCAAGACATCGGTGCAAGTGATGAGCTGCAAGCAATGGTGCCAGATCGTCTACAACGGCAAGCGCGGCTGGATCTACAAGAGCTACGTCAAAACCGGGGCGTAGGGCCGGCAGAGCGATTGCGGGTCGCTCGCCATCAGCCGGTCCTCCGCCGGATAACCGGACCGTTCAAATACAACGCCCGCCGTCGACTTCCAGCGCCACGCCGGTGATGAAAGCCGCCTCGTCCGAAGCGAGCCAAAGCGCGGCATTGGCTATGTCGAGCGGCGTCGAAAGCCGGCCGAGCGGGATCGACGCGCGGAACTTCTCGCGGATCTCGGGTGTGTCGGCGCCCATGAATTTCGCGAGCATGCCGGTCTCGCCGGCAACTGGGCAGAGGCAGTTGACGCGGATGTTCTTCGGCGCGAGTTCCACCGCCATCGATTTGGTCGCGGTGATCGCCCAGCCCTTCGATGCATTGTACCAGGTGAGGCCGGGCCGCGGTCTGATACCGGCCGTGGAGGCCGTCGTCAGGATGACGCCACCGCCTTGCCGCTCCATCACCGGTACCACGGCAAGCGCTGCGTGGTAGATCGCCTTCATGTTGACTGACGTGATCAGGTCGAAGGTCGCCTCGTCGACTTCCAGCATGTCACCGTTGCGATGGGTATAACCGGCGTTGTTGACCATGATGTCGATGCGGCCGAAGGCGCGCATTGCAGCATGGACCATGTCGTCGAATTCGGACCGCAGCGAGACGTCGGTCTGGGTCCAGATCGCCTTTTCGCCGATCTCGCCGGCAACGCGCTCTGCGCCCTTGGCGTTCAGATCGGCGACGACTACGCGCGCGCCCTCCTCGGCAAAGCGTCTGGCCATGCCCTCGCCAAAACCCGAGGCAGCGCCGGTGATGATGGCGACCTTGTTCTTGAGGCGCATGCTTTTCTCACTCATCGTTGAAGACGATCGACGACGCGTTTGGCCAGGCCATCGAAAGATGTGCGTCCATCGACGATTTCTCCTTTGGCTTTCGCTGCCATCCGGCTCTATGCTGCAACTGCGAAGGCTCCGGAAGCATCGCTTGCCGACAAGCCTCCGGCCAGCGCCGGTGTCAAGAGCACACGCGGATGTGACGCAATGGCACTGGCAAGTTTAAATCGATTAGATTATATCAGCCGCGTTATCGCGACCGGCGTCACAGCGGACAGACCATGACCAGCCAGATCATTCCCGTCGACCCTTTCGACTTCATCATTTTCGGCGGCACCGGCGACCTGTCGGAACGTAAGCTTCTGCCGTCGCTGTACCACCGGCAGCGCGACCACCAGTTTTCCGAGCCGACGCGCATCATCGGCACATCACGTTCGAAGATGACCGACGAGGAATTCCAGTCGTTCGCCAGGCAGGCGATTGCCGATCATGTGAAACCGGAGGATATCGACGCCACGGAACTGAAGACGTTCCTCGCACGGCTTTCCTATGTCCCGGCAGATGCAACCACAGGTGCCGGCTTCGACAGGCTGAAGAAGGCGATCGGCGACAGCGAACACATCCGCGCTTTCTATCTGGCGGTGGCGCCGGCACTGTTCGGCGACATCTCGCACAAGCTGAAGGAGCACGGGCTGATCACGCCGAATTCGCGCATCGTGCTGGAAAAGCCGATCGGCCGCGATCTAGCTTCGGCGCGCGCGCTCAACGACCTGGTCGGCGACGACTTCCATGAAAGCCAGATTTTCCGCATCGATCACTATCTCGGCAAGGAGACGGTCCAGAATTTGATGGCGCTGCGCTTTGCCAACGCGCTCTACGAGCCGCTTTGGAATTCCGCCAATGTCGATCATGTGCAGATCACCGTGGCCGAGACAGTCGGCCTGGAAGACCGCGTCACTTATTACGACAAGGCCGGCGCATTGCGCGACATGGTGCAGAACCACATGCTGCAACTGCTCTGCCTCGTCGCCATGGAGGCGCCGTCGTCGATGGACGCCGATGCCGTCCGTGACGAAAAGCTGAAGGTGCTGCGGGCGCTGAAGCGCATCAACGGCAACGAAGCGCCGAAGCACACGGTGCGCGGACAATACCGTGCCGGCGCCTCGGCCGGCGGGCCGGTGAAAGGCTATGTCGAGGAGCTCGGCAAGTACAGCAACACCGAGACTTTCGTTGCGCTCAAAGCCGAGATCGGCAACTGGCGCTGGGCGGGCGTGCCGTTCTATCTCCGGACCGGCAAGCGGCTGGCGACGCGCGTTTCGGAGATCGTCATCGAATTCAAGCCGATCCCGCATTCGATCTTCGGCGAGAGCGCCGGGCCGATCTCCGCCAACCAGCTGGTCATCAGGCTGCAGCCCGACGAGGGCGTCAAGCAGTTCATCATGATCAAGGATCCGGGGCCGGGCGGCATGCGGCTGCGCCAGATTCCGCTCGACATGAGTTTTGCGCAATCCTTCGACGGCCGCGCCCCCGATGCCTATGAGCGGCTGATCATGGACGTCATCCGTGGCAACCAGACGCTGTTCATGCGCCGCGACGAGGTCGAGGCGGCGTGGAAATGGATCGACCCGATCCAGGACGCCTGGGAAAGCGGCAGGCAAGAGGCGCAAGGCTACACCGCCGGCACATGGGGCCCCTCGGCCTCGATTGCGCTGATCGAACGCGACGGGCGGACATGGCACGAGAGCAATTAGGCGGCGCCTACAACTGGCACGAATTTGCCGGACGCCAGGAGTTGGCGACAGCGCTTGCCGGCCACGTCGCCGGCCGTCTCTCAAAGGCGATCGCCGAGCGCGGCATGGCGCTGCTTGCGGTCTCGGGCGGCACGACGCCGGCGAAATTCTTCGCGGCGCTTTCGACCGTTCCGATCGCCTGGGAAAAGGTGACGATAACATTGGTCGACGAGCGCTTCGTGCCGCCCTCATCGCCGCGCTCCAATGCCGGCCTGGTTGCCGCCAACCTGCTGCAGAACGCGGCCGCCGCCGCGAATTTCGTGCCGCTCTACCACGCCGCGGCAACGATCGAGGGTGCAGCGGTCTCCGACAGTGAGGCGCTGCAAGTGCTGCCCTGGCCACTCGACGTTGTTGTGCTCGGCATGGGAACTGATGGCCACACCGCCTCGTTCTTTCCGGATGCCGACAACCTGGCAAGATTGCTCGATCCGTCGTCGCAAAAGATCGTGCTTCCGGTTCACGCGGCAAGCGCCGGCGAGCCACGGCTGACGCTATCACTGGCGCGGATCATCAATGCCGCCTTCATCGCGCTGCATATCGAGGGCGCGGAAAAACGCACCGCATTCGAGGCCGCGCTTGGAACTGGAGCACGAAAGCCCATTCGCGCCGTGCTCGATGCCACTCAAAAGCCCGTAGAGGTTTTCTGGGCACCCTGATCTCAACTTGGCTGCAGGTCCCGGCAATAGCCGGAAGGTGTTTGCGGGACCTCGCCTGAAAGGACCGACCGCCATGACCGCAAGACGCGATATCGAAGCCATCACCCAGCGCATCCGTGAGCGCTCCAAGCCCGGTCGCGAGGCCTATCTCGGCCGCATCGCCGAAGCCTCGAACCGCACCGCCAACCGGGCCGTGCTGTCCTGCGGCAACCTGGCCCATGGCTTTGCCGTCTGCAGCCCTTCCGAAAAGGTAGCGCTTGGCGGGGACCGGGTGCCGAATCTCGGCATTATCACCTCCTATAACGATATGCTGTCGGCACATCAGCCTTTCGAGACGTTTCCGGCGCTGATCAAGGATGCGGCGCGCGAGGCCGGCGGCATCGCCCAGGTGGCCGGCGGCGTGCCGGCGATGTGTGACGGCGTCACCCAGGGCCAGCCCGGAATGGAGCTGTCGCTGTTCTCGCGCGACGTGATCGCCATGGCCGCGGCAATCGGCCTGTCGCACAACATGTTCGATGCCGCCGTCTATCTCGGCGTCTGCGACAAAATCGTGCCCGGGCTGGTGATCGCGGCGCTGACCTTCGGCCATCTGCCGGCGGTCTTCATCCCGGCCGGGCCCATGACGACCGGCATTCCGAACGACGAAAAGGCCAAGATCCGCCAGCTCTATGCCGAGGGCAAGGCCGGGCGGGCCGAACTGCTCGAAGCCGAATCAAAATCCTATCACGGGCCGGGAACCTGCACTTTCTACGGTACCGCCAATTCCAACCAGATGCTGATGGAGATCATGGGCCTGCACACGCCTGGCGCTTCCTTCGTCAATCCCGGCACGCCGCTGCGCGACGCGCTGACCAGGGAAGCGACGAAGCGGGCGCTGGCGATCACCGCGCTCGGCAACGCCTACACGCCGGTCGGACGGATGATCGACGAGCGCTCGATCGTCAACGGCATCGTCGGCCTGCACGCCACCGGCGGTTCGACCAACCACACCATCCACCTGATCGCCATGGCAGCGGCGGCCGGCATCGCCACTACCTGGCAGGATATTTCCGACATCTCGGAAGCCGTGCCGCTGCTGGCGCGAGTCTATCCGAACGGCCTTGCCGATGTGAACCACTTCCACGCCGCCGGCGGGCTCGGCTTCCTGATCCGCGAACTGCTCGACGCAGGCATCCTGCACGAGGATGTGCAGACGGTGTGGGGCGAAGGGCTGCGCCCCTACGCGGTCGAGGCCAAGCTCGGTGCGGACGGCGGCGTCGTGCGCGAGGCTTCGCCGCGCGAGAGCGGGGACGAGAAGGTGCTGGCGCCGTTCAAGAAGGCGTTCCAGCCGAGCGGCGGTCTGAAAGTGCTTTCGGGCAATCTCGGCCACGCCGTCATCAAGACATCGGCGGTCAAGCCGGAGCGGCGCGTCATCGAGGCGCCGGCCAAGGTGTTCGACAGCCAGCAAGGCCTGAACGAGGCGTTCAAGGCGGGGTCGCTGACCGGCGACTTCATCGCCGTCATTCGGTTCCAGGGACCGAAGGCCAACGGCATGCCGGAATTGCACAGGCTGACCACCGTGCTCGGCATCCTGCAGGACCGCGGCCAGCATGTGGCGTTGGTCACCGACGGCCGCATGTCGGGCGCTTCAGGCAAGGTGCCAGCGGCGATCCACGTGACGCCGGAAGCGGCGGAGGACGGGCCTATCGCCAGGATCCATGACGGCGATATCATCAGGCTCGACGCCGAGGCCGGGACGCTGGAGGTACTGGTGCCAGCCGGCGATTTCGCACTGCGCCGCCCCGCGGACAGCGACCTCATAGGCAATGAATTCGGCTTCGGCCGCGAGCTTTTCGCCGGGTTCCGGCAGTTGGTGGGACGCGCCGACCATGGCGCCAGCGCCTTCGGTACGGCATGACTTTTCGACCATGGAAGAGCGGCTGGTGGCCGCTCTCCCTTAGATCTACTGAACGGTCAGCTCGGCTCGCGCGCCGGCCCTGACCGTTACCGTGCCTTCCCTCGAGCTGTTGTCCGATTTCTCCGAAACCACCGCGTAGTCGCCGGCCGACAGGGTGGCTTGATACTTCTGGTCGTAGGCGTAGCCGACCGACTTGCGGGTTCCGTCGATGGCCTTCCTGGCCTCGAATATCTCGATCTTCGAGGCCCCTGGCGCGGTTATCGTCAGCATGCCGGCGTTCATCGCGATCTTCAGATCCTGATGGTCGCCAACCTTGACGCTGAACGGCTGCTCGGCCACCGCAAGGTCGACCGTCGCGACCATTACATAATCGTCGGGCGGCAGATCGAACTTGCTGTCCGGACCGTAGGCATAAGTCACCTCCTGCCTGGTTCCGTCGACGTTCTTTTTCGCCTGGAGCACTTTGAAGCCGACGCCCGAACCCTCGGCCTTGTCGCCGCCGGCAGCATAATAGGCGTTGGCGACGATACTCCCGACGCCGACGATGATGTCCTTGTCGATGACCCTGCCGGCGGCAAGCGGGATCGTCTCGATAACCATGCCCTGGCCGATCGTGACCGTCACCTTCTGGTCACCGGCCGGCAGCACGACTTTCGTGTCACCGTAATAGGTCGGCGGGGTGTCGACGCCGGGATAGCCGATTACGACAGCCGCGCCGTCATCAACGTCCGCTCCTTCGCTTGGCCGCGGGTGGATGACCAGCGTGCCGGCATTCAGGTTGAAGTGCGGTTTGGCGACCTGGCCAGGCTCTATCTTGATCTTCTGTTCGGCCCTGGCCTCGCCGGCACGCGCGACGACGATATAGTCGCCCGGCTCCAGATTGCCCTTGTAGGTGCCATATTCGGTGGTGACGGGATCGCCGCGCGTGCCGTCGGAATTCGCCTTGTAGATCTCCCAGGCGTTGCCGTCGGTGACGGGATCGCCACCCTCGGCAAGCACGACGGTGGGCACGAAATTGGACTCCGCCGGCTGGGCGGGCGCCGGCTGGGGAGCAGGCTGCGGGGCGGGAATCGGTTCAGGGGCGGGTGGCGGAGGCGCAACGGTCTCGACGAGGGCGTCCTGCAATGCGTTTTCATCCGACGCTTCGATATATTTGCCGCCGGTATTGTCGGCGAGGCAACCGACCTGCTTGCCCTCGGCCGCCGTCAGGCCGAAGCCGACGACATTGACGGTGAAGTCGACGCCAGCAGCCTCCAGTTCCTTGCCGAGCGCACAGGGATCGCCGCTACATGTCTCGATGCCATCGGTGATGAGAACGACCGTCGCCTTGTCCTCGGTGTATTTCAATGCTTCCGCCGCTTGCTTGACCGCAGCGGTCAGCGGCGTCTTGCCCTGAAATTTCAAGCTGTCGGCCGCGGCTGAGATCGCACTTGCCGAGCCTGCCTGCGGTGGCACGATGAGTTCGATGTCGTCGCAACTGGCCTTCTCGCGATGGCCATAGGCCATGAAGCCTATTTCCTCCTCGGCCGGGACCGATTGCAGCACGTTCCGCAGTGATTGACGGGCGATTTCGAGCTTGGGCTTGCCGTCGATCTGCGCCCACATCGAGCCGGAGGCATCGAGAATGACGATGACGCGATCGGCGGCGAAGCCGAACCCCGTCGTCCGCAGCAACAGGGCCGCCGCAGCGACGCTCTGCACAAATCCCGCCATCAAAAATCTCCCCCGTCAGTCGCCGCCGCTCGGCGCCGGAAAGCTATTTGACGCCGGGTCGCGACACAAGCCCGGACGGAGTACGAAGCTGCGTCGCCTCTCTGCCAAACCCTCAATAGGCCGTGCGGCGTTCCTCGGAAGGCGGCCGGCCGAATTGCAGCCGGTAGCTCTGGGCAAAATAGGAATGCGAGGTGAAGCCGGTGGCGATTGCCACGTCGAGGATCGGCATGTTGGTCTGGCGCAGCAATTCGCGCGCCCGCTCGAGCCTGAGCCGCATATAATAGCGCCCGGGCGTCACACTGAGATGGCGCAGGAACAGGCGCTCGACCTGGCGCACCGACAGGCCCGCCGACTTGGCGAGCTGCACCGCCGACAGCGGCTCGTCGAGATGGTCGGCCATCAGCTCGACGATGCGGCGCAGCTTCTCCGACTTGCCGGTCAGGTCGCGTTCCGGGCCGACGCGCTGGCGGTCCCCGGCCGAGCGGATGCGCTCATGCTGGAACTGGTTGGCGACGCCATTGGCGAGGCTCGAGCCGAAATCACCGCGCACGATCTCCAGCATCAGGTCGATCGATGTGGTGCCGCCGGCGCAGGTGTAGCGCTTGCGGTCGATCTCGAAGACGTTGCCGGTGCAGTTGATGTCCGGAAAGCGTTCGAGGAAGCCGGCGCGGTTTTCCCAATGGATGGTGCAGCGATAGCCATCGAGCTGGCCTGCTTCGGCAAGCAAATAGGAACCGACCGAAAGCGCGCCGAGCGCATTGCCGCGCCGGCCCCAACTGCGCAGCGCTGCCAGCACCTTGCTCTTGCCGGGAAATTCCGTCGTCAGCCCGACCGAGACGAACAGGATATCGACCGGCGGCAGATCGGCAACCGCGTAGTCGATCTTGAGCGGCAGGCCGTTGGACGCCATGACGGCGTCGCCGTCGGCCGACACCGTAGTCCAGCCATAGAAATCGCGGCCGAGCAGCCGGTTCGCCGACCGGAACGTGTCGATTGCCGCGGCCAGCGAGAACATGGAGAACTTGTCGACCAACAGAAACCCGAACTGCCGCCCGCCCTGAACGGGATCATTGGTGACCGGCCGTTCTAAGGGAACAGTGAGGTTCGGCAAGGACGCTGCTTTCTGGTCAGAAGGAAGGCCGTTTCAATCCGGCTGCGAGATAGGCGGAAGCTAGCGTGTTGGCCATCAGCATGGCAATGGTCATCGGTCCGACGCCGCCAGGCACCGGCGTGATGGCGCCGGCCGCCTTCGCTGCTTCGGCAAAGGCGACGTCGCCGACGAGGCGCGTCTTGCCTTCGCCCTTTTCAGGTGCGGCGACGCGGTTGATGCCGACATCGATGACAGTGGCGCCAGGCTTGACCCAGTCGCCGCGGACCATTTCAGACCGGCCGACGGCGGCGACCAGAATATCGGCGGTGCGGGCAAGCGCCGGCAGGTCCCTGGTCCGGCTGTGTGCGATGGTGACGGTGCAGTTGGCGGCAAGCAGAAGATTGGCCATCGGTTTGCCGACGATGTTCGAACGCCCGACGACGACCGCATTGAGACCGGACAGGTCCTTGCCGCGCACGCGTTCGATCAGCAGCATCGAGCCGGCCGGCGTGCAAGGCACGAAGGCGGTCTCGAGTTCGCCGGTGCCGAGCTTGCCGACATTGATGAAGTGGAAGCCGTCGACATCCTTCTCCGGCGCGATGGTCTGGATGATCTTGCCGGAATCGATATGGCCGGGAAGCGGAAGCTGCACGAGGATGCCGTTGATGGCCGGATCGGCGTTGAGCTGGCCGATGATCTTCAACAGGTCCGGCTCGGAGGTTTCGGCCGGCAGCGTGTGCTGAACCGAATGGAAGCCGCATTCCTTGGCGGTGCGGGATTTGGAGGCGACATAGACCTGGCTCGCCGGATCCTCGCCGACGATGACCACGGCGAGACCGGGCTGCCGTCCGCCCTTTTTCGCCAGTTCGGCGGTCAGGGCCTTGACCCGCCGCACCACGTCTTCGGCGACGCTTTTTCCGTCAATCAACTCAGCCATGAACCACCCTCGACGCCTATCGCGTAAGCCTGCCGCGTTAAAAACATCCATGCGGCGCGCTCCAGATATCTTTTATGCAGGCCGTTGCCCAGAACCATGCGCTGCGGGCGGACATGCAGCGCGGCATTTTCACGAAAATCGAGCCGGGCAATCCCGTCAATGCGCCGTCCCATGCCGTTAACTCGAAACCGGCATGTTTTATTCGACGCTCAGAAATAGCGGCGGCGCGCGCGGTTTTCGGTGAGCTCGCGAACGACCTCGCGGAATTCGCGCAGGCTGGCGCGGATTTCCTCGATCTGGCTTTGCTGATCGGCGGCTTCCGAGGCCTGATTTGCCTTCCTCGACCAGGCCTGAGTATGGGCCGAATGCGGCGGCGTGGGTTGCTGCGGATAAGGTGCCCGACCGGCATAGAGCGGCTGCGGGTGGAACGCAGGTGGCATCGCTGCGGTGGAATTTGTCGCGGCGGAAGTCTCACCGGACGCCATCTCCTCCGGCGCTCTGCCAGGCATGAGCCGGCTCAGCGCCGACAACACGGCACCGATCGGACCAGGACGTTTGGTACGCGCGACCTCGACCGGCTGAGCGGGAGGCGGCGCTGCCCGGTATGCTGCGTGATCGGCGGAACCGGCATCGGGGCCGCCAAGGGAGCCAGCGGGGTCGAAAAACCCATCGGCAGCTGCAGCCTCTTCCATCAGTATGGTGCCGGCCTTTGGCTCATCAGGATCGGGCTGGCTTATGCCGGCGGCTGCCAACAGGATCGGACTGGCACACGCTTCGCGGCGCGAGCGGGCAAGACGATGGCGTGTGGCGGCATCCTCGCGCCATGACGGGCCTGCGCGGTCCTCTAGCAAAACCAGCGATGCTTCGTCCTCGCCGCGCACCGCCTCGACGAGCGACAGCAAGGACTGCTCGTTCCTCCAGTGTTCACGATTTTTCCTATAAGCCATGGTTTCTGGAGCCTTCCCCTCGGGCTGGGACGTAGCGACCGCCACTGGTTAAGCGATGCTAAACAGGCATAGGAAATAAAAGGTTAATTTGGTCGCCGCGCGGCTGCGCGACTACATACGCATCCCAACCGCAAGGTCGGGGTTTCCGCCTGATCACGGTCCCAACAGGGCTTCCCCGCCCTGCCGCGAACGTCTATGGGGAAGCCATCTCAATATGGGAGGCTTTCGATGACGGTCAGGCTTGTTCTCGCCGGTTGCGGCAATATGGGCTACGCCATGCTCTCGGGCTGGCTGAAAGCCGGCAAGCTGGCTCCGGCGGTGGTGTTCGTGGTCGAGCCCAATGCCGAGTTGCGCAAGCGTGCCGAAGCACTGGGCTGCGCTGCCGGCGCGGATGCTGGCGCCATACCGGCCAACGCCGTGCCGGCCCTCGTCGTCCTTGCGGTCAAGCCACAGGTGATCCGCGACGTCACGGCTGGCTACATCCGCTTCAACGATGGCCGAACCACTTTCCTCAGCATCGCCGCCGGGACGCCGGTCGCCACGTTCGAAGGCATTCTCGGCGACCGCGCGCCGATCGTGCGCTGCATGCCCAACACGCCGGCGGCAATCGGCAAGGGCATGATGGTGGTGTTTTCCAACAGGCTGGTTTCCGAGGACACCAAGCGTTTTGTGGCCGACCTGCTTTCGGCGGGCGGGCAAGTGGCCGATATCCATTACGAGGGCCTGATGGACGCGGTGACGGCAGTCTCCGGGTCGGGGCCGGCTTATATCTTCCATTTCATCGAAGCGCTGACGGTGGCAGCCGAGAAGGCCGGCCTGCCGACCAGGACTGCCAAGCTCTTGGCAATGCAGACGGTCTACGGCGCCGCCTCGCTGGCCGCCGAAAGCGGCGAGGAGCCGGGCGTGCTCAGACAGCAGGTGACCAGCCCCAACGGCACCACGGCTGCGGCCCTTGCAGTACTGATGGGCGAGGACCGGCTGACGCGCCTGCTCACCGAGGCGGTGGAAGCGGCGCGGCTGCGGTCGATAGAGCTGGGGAAGTAACAGCCGGTTGCGGATTACGCGAGGTCGGTATGCGAAAAGTCGTTGCCCTTGTAGAGCAGTGCGGAGCCATGACTTTTTGCGCAGGCATAAGAAAGGCAGTCGGCTAAGTTGAGCTGGGCGGGATGTCCGCGCCCCTTTCCGTAGTCTGAAAACGCCTGGATCGCGAGCTTGGCATCGCTGGCGTCGATCGGCACAATTTCGATTTCGGCTTCGCGAAGAAACGCCTCTATCGCATCTCCGGCGACAACCGGCGGCACGGCAAGCATCGTCGAAAGCCGCATCGCCGCTTCAAGCACCACCAACGCCGAAGTTATCCTCGCGGGCGCTGCCTCAATGCGGTTACTCAACTCGCGGGCATCCTCTTCGCCTGAAAGAATCGCGACAACCACGGAGGTGTCGATGAACATCAGGAATGGCCCCACATCTCATCGATCTCATCCTTCGTCACAGCCCGACCACCTTGGCCTGCCTTGGCCTTGAAGTCGTTGGCAATGGCAGCAAGCCGCTCAGCCAGGGGAATGCGTCCGCTCTCCCGCTTCAACTCGGATTCAAGCGCTTCGATGACCGCTTCGGTCATCGAAATCTTGCGTTTGGCAGCAAGCTCTCGCGCCAGTTCGCGTGCGCGCGGGTCCCTGATCTGAAGATTCATGTGATCGCCTCCGCCTTCATCGTCAATACAATATAGAGAGTTGTAATGACAATGCCAGTGGGCCCGGCCAAAGGCACCGCGACAGCTCACCGGTCGACAGCGTCACGCCCATACAGCATCTCGTCCTGCAGCCGGCGCAAGGCGAATAGCCTGGTCGTCGGGTCGGGCGCGGCATTGTCGGCGGTGAGCAATTCGCCTTTCCTCACCGGTTTCAGCACCTTGCCGCCTTCGAGCAGACCGACCGGCACGGCGCGATGGGCGCGGGCTTCTTCGACGGTCATGGTCCAGGAGCGGTAGCAGGTCTCGCCGATCGCATCGAAAACCTCGCCTGCCGCCAGATCGCGCTTGGCCACGGCGCAGACCTCGGCCACCGGCCGCGGCAGCGGCACCATGTCGGGCTTGCCGTAAAGCGCGATGCGAGCGGCCGTCAGCGGCACTTCCAGCGAGGTCAGATGGTAGGGCCTGAAGAAGCTGTAATAGGGACCGTGGCCGATATGCAGATCGTCCATGCGCTCGATGATGCGCGGATGCGTCGCCTCGACGATGACGAAGACACCGGGCGCCACGCCCTTGCCGACGGTGTAGTCGACGACGCCCTTCTTCGACAGAATGCCGCCCTGCTCGCGCGGGATCAGCACCTTGACCAGCTCGTCGCGATCGGCCTTGGGGCCGTGCATGCCGGGAACGTCGGGCACCAGCCCGGTGGCGTTGGCAATGGCGCACATCTCGACCATGGTTTTCGAGCCGTCGACGAACTCGACCAGCATGCGCGGATTCATGTTGCGGCGCAGCGCCTCCTCGCGGTAGTCGTCGGGAACGGCGTCGTGGTTGAGAGGGTTGTTCTTGCCCTTGCCGGCGGAGACGATGGTGTAGCCGAGCGCCGAGGCGAACTCGATCAGCTCCATGCAGCTCGACGGCTCGTCGCCGGCGCCGACCGAATAGACGACGCCGAGCCGGTCGGCCTGCTGCTTTAGATAGCAGCCGATGGTAACGTCGGCCTCGACATTCATCATCACCAGGTGCTTGCCGTGCTGCATCGCCATCAGGTCGAAATCGGCGGCGACCCCGGGCTTGCCGGTGGCATCGATGACGACATCGATAAGCGGATTGGTGACCAGCATTTCGTTCGAGGTGACGGCGATCTTGCCGCTTTCGATCGCCTGGCTGACCTTCGAAGCGCTGTCCGCTTCGGCTGCCATCGCCTGGTCGCCATAAGCAATGCGGATGGCCTCACGCGCCGTATGCGGGCGGCGCGTCGAGATCGCGCAAACCGAAATGCCCGGCATCAGCATGCCTTGCGTCACCAGGTCGGTGCCCATCTCGCCCGAACCGATAACGCCGATGCGCACCGGGCGGCCTTCCGCGGCGCGCTTGGCAAGATCGCGGGCAAGCCCGGTCAAGGCGACATTGGTCATACTGGAACGTCCACTGCTTTTTGATTTGAAGCGGGAATAGCAGGGAACGGCAACCCATTGCCAATCGAAACCGGCCGCGGCGGTCTTTTCTTGCGCATGACCCCGGAAACCAGAATTGTTCCTATGAAGACATGCACCCGGCCGAAGGACTAACGAGGGTCCTGTGGCGCCAAAGGCCCGCGTTGAAGCGGCGGAACGGGCCGTTAAGCCTGGATGGATCGCAGCCAAGAAATGTACGGAAATTCTTAGTCATTCTTTTATGCAATCCTGCTTTAATAGGGAAATGGACTGGCGTGCCCGCATTTTTAGGTGTTTTTTCCGCGCTATGCGACCGATCGGCGAGAGCGGCAACGTTGCTACTATTTTTGCTCTGTCTTTGCCGATTGTCGTCGGCGGTGCGGGCCTCGGTATCGAGACTTCCTATTGGTATTACAGCAGCCTGAAGCTACAAGCGGTGGCGGATGCGGCCGCCTATGCTGGCGCTTTGGAAAAGGTTTCGGGATCCGACACGCCAAAGATTGTCTCCGCAGCGACAGCGTCAGCGACCACGAACGGCTGGGGACCGTCAGCAGGTACAATAGAGGTCTTCTCGCCTCCGTCAGCCGGTCCAAATGTCGGAAAAAAGGCGGTTGAGGTAGTCGTTCATCAGAACCTCGATCGGTTCTTTACGTCGATATTCACGCAAAACGCAGTTGGCGCACAAGCAAGGGCGGTGGCTCTTA
>NZ_JAMYRB010000051.1:0-16469 GCF_040321165.1 Mesorhizobium sp. M0500 | reverse complement strand
TTTAAAAAACCAAATACACAAAAAAACCCAATGTGCCCCCGCCCCCCGCCCCCCCCAACGCGGGGGGCGGCTTCCTGACGGCTGAAGTGCGCAGCGAAGACGAGCAGGACGGCGATTGACGACGACATGAAGGGTTCGGCCGACTTGACTCTTGCGTTCTCATTTTGTTCACTGTGGCATGCGCACGAAAGAGAGTGCCCAATGTGCAAGGAAACTCCCCTGCCAGGGGCTGAGGAAGTCGCGCTGCAGCATGCGGCCGAAAAGCTGATCACACTCCACGGCGGCGACATGCTGAAAGCTCTCAAGGCCGCGATGCTCCACAACGGCTATCTCGAAGGCCAGATCGAACAGATCGCCGAAGCAGTTCCGGGGCTCATCAAGATCCATTACGACGGCCCCATGGCTTCGAACTAGGCGGCCTGATGCATGCCGAGAAAATAGCCGGCCAGGATGACGATCTGGAGCGCGACGTCGACGCCGTCATCGCCTTCTGTAACGGCGACGCGAGAGCCCCGGTTCGCGCACTGATCGTCCAGGTCGCCCACCTGGAGCGCGAGATTCAATATTTTCGGGTCGCGGTCTCCTCAGGCTTCAGTCGGCAGTGGCATCACAAGAGGTGGGAGATCGAGACTGAAGCGGGTCGGAGGATGGGTGAGCTATCTTATCAGCGATCGACCGCGCCTACCAATATCAGGTGGCGCTGCCGGACGCAAAGAACACCAAAAGAAGACCTGAAATGATTTCAAATCCCGAATTGCGCCAGCGCGGCATCGCTCATTTTGAACGGCTTTTCGGCGCCGGAGCCGCCGAGGCTCTAATTCACATGGGCTGCCCAGCTTGGGGCTTTCGGCTTGCCGGCAGAGGATGGGAACGCGTCCCCGACGCCGTGGCGGCCCTCGATCCGGTTCGCGTTGTCTTTCTGACGGCCCGGCCGTTTACTTTCAGTTCGCAGCTGGGCCTCAACTCATCCCACGCGGCATCAGCCAACTACGTGAGCTCGTGAATTGTAACGCCGGGAACAACAGCCTTGGCGATCTCGCACAGGTGCTGGTGATGCGTCAGATAAATCACCTGGCCAGCGCTTGCCATCTCACCAAACAACCTGAAAACCTCCTCGGACCGGAAATGGTCGAAGGTCTCCATGATGTCGTCGGCGATGAATGGCACGGAGGGTCGAAACTGCGCGAACTCGTAGTATCCGGCAAGCCGCAGCGCCAGGTAGAGCTGAAAACGCGCACCCTTTGATAGCGCGTCGGCGACCTTGGACTGCCCGTCGCCCTGCAATGCGATGAGGACTTCTCCGCCCTTCACGGGTTGGGTCGCAAGCCCCGAATACTGACTGCGCGTGATGAGTGCGAAAGCGTCAGATGCCCGCTTCATCATCCCGGAGCGATGGCGCTCGCGGTACACGCGCAGAGCGTTCCCGGCGGCCATAACTCCTAGTTTTAGCTCGAAATAGCGGACTGCCTTTTCTTCGATTTCGAGCAAGACGGTGCGGCGTTCGGCATCTATCCGCGCAACCGCGCTGTCGCCGCCAATCGCGTCCAGCTTGTCGGTCGCCCGGGTCTGGCGAATAAGCTGCTGTTGTATCGCTTCATCGAGATCCCGAAGCCGTTGCTCACTTTCAGCCTTCTCGACCAGGAGACTATCGACCTCGACAGAATCCAGGATCGAACGCGCCTGGTCGAACCCTTCCACCGCGAGCTCTACCGACAGCTGCTCCTCAAGCTCGGCAACGGCAGCGCGCAGGCGATCCCTTTCCCGTAGCAACTCGTCGCGTTCCACGACTTCCGGCAACGTGGTGACGCCAAAGGCGGTCAGGACCTCACTTTTGCGTCGCTCATGCGCCGTTGTCTCGAGATTGAGACTGTCACGAGCGTCCTGCAGGCGCTGCAGGTCATTGATGAGGTTTGCCTTCATCTCTCTGGAGCGATCGGCGCGCTCCAAGCGCTCAGCAAGCCGGATCGCCAACTGCTCCGGTTCGTCGTCGTTCGCCGGCTCACCCGCTTCAGCTGCGGCAGCGGTGACCTCGACAATGAAGTTGTCTCGGTCTGCCTCCATCTTCTCTATGCGGAGCTGCATGGCATCCCGCTCCTGAATGCTTTGCGATAGCTCAGCCAATTGATCGAGCACGTTGCCCACGCCGGGCGCCGAAATGCCGCTTTCAAGCCAGGTGCCGGCAAGCGCTTCGGTAATGCCGGCCAACCATTCCTCCTCGCGCCTTTCTGCCACGTCCAAAGCCCGCCGTCTGGCGGCCAGATCCTCCTCTTTCGCGCTCACGGTCTTAAGCGCCTCGGCACGCTCCGCATCGACCTTGAGCTGCCTGTCGAGGAACAGTTCTGCCACGGCCATGACAGTCTCCAGGCCGTCGCCGGGTTCCGAGACTAGGCCGACCTTCGCCAACGCCCCGATCAACTCCAGCTGGATCTGCTCTCCCTCGTCGAGCGCGCGGCGGGCCTTCTTGCGTGCCAGCTCGACCTCCTCCCAGGCCGCGAGCGCATCAATGCGGGCAGAGGTACGATCCTCGATCGTTTCGATCAGACGCTCGGGCGAGAATTCCAGGCACTCTGCCAGCAGCTCGCTGGCCACCGCACGAAGTTCGGAGAATACAGCCTGATCGTCCAGGTCGATCGGTGCAAGTTGGTCGCGGATACGTGTGATGGCGGCTGTTGTTTCGGTGAGGCTGCGGAGCGTTGTCCGGATCTCGGCGAGCTCTCGCGCGTTGGCCAGCCGAACCGCTCCAACACTGTCGTCACGCGCCAATAGCGCCTCGAAATCGTCAGCAGTTTGGCCAGTAAGTTCGCCCCGATGCCTGGCCCACGCCTCGTCTCGGGCGCGGCGAATGGCGGAGGCCGCCTCATCATCGGGTACATCGACCGAGGCACGAACCGCATCCAGGCGAGCCGAGAGCAGGTCGTGACTCTCCTGGTGTTCGGCGAGACGTTCGCAAAGGACAGCCCTGCTCTTTCCCAACCCAGCTGCCCGCACCTTCCATGCACCAACCTGCCTGACACTCGGGACGGGCACCCTGGCCAGTGCCCCGGCGTCTCCGGACCAGGGATGCAGTCGAGCGACTGCCGCCTCCCATCGAACCGTGCTCGCGTCCTCCGCCTCGCGGGCCATCTTGAGGTCTTTTAGGTGCCCGCTGGCTCGCGCTTTCGACAAGGCCGAGGCCAGCCTTGCCCTGGCAGGTTCGGGCACCCCCCTCTCTTGCCCAACCCGCTCGCGTGCCGCCTGAAGTGCATCGAGCGCCGCCGCGCATTCGTTGCGGGCAACGCGTACGCCGGTGGCGATTCCCGATCGCTCTTCGAGCATGGCGCGAACAGCGCCGACTGTGGCAGCAGGCAAAAGCAGCGCAGCCGGGTCTGCCTCGGACGATCTTCCAAGGGCGGCAAGGCAAGTCGCCACGGCGCTGTCGAGTATCTGCAGCTCGGTCCTGCGGCTTGGCAGGTCCAGGCCTGCGGAGACATGGCGTACTTTGCGATCCGCGAGCGCCCGAACCCGCTCGGACATTGCCAGGATCGCCTCGTCCACATCGACCGAGCCGATTTTCATTGTCACGCGCTCGGCGTCGTCGATGTTCCCTGACAGCCGCGTTCTCAGGCTGGCGTCGTCATCGATCAGTCCGGTGACGGTGCCTGTCCAGGTGCGCAACGGTGAAGCGATGTCAGGCAGCTCGGCAAGCTGGGCCGCCTTGCGTCGGATGTCGGCGAGGATCGGGATAGCGCGAAGATACCTGGCAATGGTGTCAAGCCGAGCCGACAGCACCGACCGTTCAGCAATACTGCGGTCGTATTTTTCCGCCGCGTCAAGACGTTCGGCCTCAAGGCTTTCAAAAGTCGATGCCAAGGTGTCGATCGCGTCCCTGCGTGACTTGAGTTCCGCAAGGCGCTTCTTGAGCAGCGCAAGTTCGGTTCCGTGAGCCTGCTTGCGATAGAGCCCGTCCGCTTCGGCCTCTAGCGCGCTCAACGTGTCGCTCGCATGCCCAAGACCGGCGCTGGCCGTGAACAGGAGCTTGCCCAGGTCGCCACGCGACTCCAGGATTGATTTTCCGCCTGCTTCCAGCGTGTCGTCGTCCAGCGAGAACATGGTCTCGTATGCGTCACGCGACAGACCTGCGAGATGGGCCGCTATCGCCACTTCGCTCACCGGTTGCTCCATTGCGTTCAGCAGCGAGTTGGTACGCTGCTTCGTGCGCGTGAATGTGTGCTCAGTGCCGGCGAGTTCGAGCACCCCGCCGATACGCATCGCGCTGTACTCGTGCAGGAAATTGTAGCGGCTGCGTTCCTCGATACCGAACAGCAGGTCCAGATAACCGGAAAGTGCGGTCGACTTGCCGGCTTCGTTCAGCCCGAACACAATGTGGAAGTCGGGACCGGACTCCGGCCTTGGGCCGAATTCGATCGT
The DNA here is from genome assembly GCF_040321165.1 of Mesorhizobium sp. M0500. Taxonomy (NCBI): domain Bacteria; kingdom Pseudomonadati; phylum Pseudomonadota; class Alphaproteobacteria; order Hyphomicrobiales; family Phyllobacteriaceae; genus Mesorhizobium; species Mesorhizobium sp. M0500. The sequence goes on along the minus strand of NZ_JAMYRB010000051.1, from coordinate 12,062 downwards.
CCCGTCGGTGAACTTTCCATAACGAATAAGATCAAGGCGCCGCAGCCTCATTGCGCTCCACCTGCCTTGAGGCGGGCCGTGACCAGGTCGGCACCGCTGGCAAGCACCTTGTCGATGAACAGTTCCAGCCCAGCTTCGTCCCGTCCGGCGAAGCCGCGCCCGTCCGGCGGCAGATCGGCAATAATCTTTTGGACAAGCGCCCTCGCCTCGGCGCGGAAGGCCTCTGACTTGACATCGGCACGCATGGATTGCGCGAGTTCGAAAATCGGATCGGCGACGTCATCGGCTGTTTCCGAGCTCTGTGGAGCGAGGTCAAGCTCAAGCTTTTCGACCCATGTGTCGCCCGTCTGCTCCGCCGCCTGCTCGGCTTCGGCCAGCAGCAGGTCCCTGTCGCGGATCAGCGCCCATGACAACGGCGACGCCCCGGCCAGTCCGAGACGGACCACAGCGTGGCGGGATCTGACGGAACCCCGGATATCTTCGAGCGCGGAGCGGACACGGCCGACGACCTCAGACCATTCGACCGTACCGGTCAGATCGACGCTCGCCCGCTCGAACTGCGCGATACTGGTCAGTTTTTCCTCGATCTCGACGGACCGGTCATCTCGTATCGTGACCAGAGTGACGGATTTCTCTCCGGCCTCGTTGATGTCCCTGCCCTGCGGCATTCCCGGCATCACAACGGTGCTTGCTCCAGGAGGGACTTGGCGCACGTGGATGTGCCCAAGCGCCCAATAGTCAAAACCATGGCCGTGCAGGTCAGCGATGCTGCAAGGGGCATAGACATCGTGACCGGGCGATCCAGCGAGGCTGGTGTGCATGATGCCCACATTGACCGCCCCTTCCCGGGCCGCCGGATACTTGGGCAGCAGGCTTTCCGGGGCCTTTGGGTTCGCGAAGCTCAATCCATGGAATGCGACGTCAAGCCCGCCGGCCGTTTGCAGCACCGACTGGGGGCGGCCGCCGAAGATCCTGACCGTGTCCGGAAAAACGAGCTGTTTCGATATGCGCGATAAGGCGTCGTGGTTTCCGCGGATCTTGAAAACCCTGATGCCGGCCTGGTGGAGGCGTGTCATTTGCGACGCCAGGAAACGGGCGGTTTTCATCGACGTCTGGTCGCCATCATAAAGATCGCCGGCAACGACGAGCGCATCGACACCTTCCGCAAGGCAGAGATCTATTATCGAGACAAATGCCTGGCGACTGGCGTCTCCCACGAGTTCGGCAAGATCAGGGTTTCGCAGCGCCAGCGAACGCAGCGGCGAGTCGAGGTGAATGTCGGCCGTGTGTACGAATCGAAATGCCATTCGGGTCTCCGCCCGGAGCATAGAGGGGTTCGGCCGCGGCTCGATGAAAAAATTCCAGGATACGCGTTGTCGGTTGTCCAAAAGACGCGCAATCGCTTACGCTTATGCTTCCGTTCAACTCCATCTGCGTCGCCGCTATCAGCGCCGTGCCGATCAGTAGTCGTCTGATCGTTTGTCACCGGCATTGGTCGGTTCTTTGGAGATAGCGCGCCGCAAGGTGTCGTTGATCCGATCCTGCCAGCCCGGTCCATCTTCCTGGAAGTGGTCCAGCACGGCCCTATCGATCCTGATCGAAACAAGCTCTCTGATATTTGGAGCAGCCGACGGTTCGCGAACCGGCGCCGCCGGCTTTTTGATCGGCTTGAAGGCGGCTTCAGCGGCTGACATCGGATTTGTGGGTCGGCGTGGAGGATTTGCCATTTGATGATCCTTACTGGTCATAATGCTTGTCGAGCGGCTCAGTGCGAATGCGCATCATATCCAATGTACCGCAGCCCACCGACAAAAAGAAAAAGGCCGGACTGTTGAGCCCGGCCAAGTATGAAGGCAGCCTAAACCTCCAAAGGGGAACGCGCCGGACGAATGGGAGGAGAAATCCGACGCAATGTCCATGTGGGCCAACTTAGGCTATCTTCAATGACATTGCTGTGGGATGCAACAAGCCAAAGTGCTTCGCGGGGCAACCCCACGTCGCCAACCATCCTACGCTGGAGGACGCAAACGCGAAAAATGCAGGGGACTTCCCGCCTTCCGTTGCCTGACAACCTGGTTCACACGATCGTTTCTGAAGCGTTGCAGCAATCTGCTGCCCAGGTCTCTACATCACACCAAGCTTGGCGCGCTTTCTACACGGCGGTCAGTACATTTCGTGACTTGCCGCGCTCCTGCGGCTTTCGCCACGGCGCGCGAGAGAAATCAACCTGCTTTGCGGAGATTGCCAGCAGAAGACTTGCCGGTACGTCGGTCCTGCTCAATGTCGTAGTTGATCTTTTGGCCCTCAACGAGGTTCGACAAACCAGCGCGCTCGACGGCGGAGATGTGAACGAAAACGTCCTGACCGCCATCGTCGGGTTGGATAAACCCAAACCCTTTTGTGCTGTTGAACCACTTCACGGTTCCAGTTGCCATGGGCATATACTCCTTGTGACTTCCCAGCGTGTTTGATCCGACGAAGAGGCCAGACCGGTTCATAAATAGACGCAGCAAAAGTGAGAAATCGCAAGGCCCGGATGGATCGACCAGAATACCACCTTCTCTCGGATGGCCCACTCGTCTCACATGTCGACAGGAATTTTCCTTTCCGGCGTGAAGCCCCTCCAGCCATCCATGCTGTCCTGGGTTATCACGGCCCGCTCGTTCCCTCCGGCCCTTAGCTTGCCGACTTGCGTGCCACAGGCACTAACTGCCCTGCGAACGTGCCGCCCGCCGACTTGGTCATCGGCAGAATATCCTGGCTGCTACCTTTCAGAAGCAGCGCAAGCTCGAGCTTGGGCGGGAAGTGCCCGGGGATCGAGCCTGAAGGTCCGTGCCGACATCGCCTGCCGCCACTCAGCGGTGGAATGGGGCTGCGCCGTATCGGCCTGTATCTCCAAGTGGGGCACTTTGCGCGACCGGCACTCGGCTGCCGCCGACCTGAATAGTGAGCGGCCACTTTCCGGATTGTTGAAGCTGGGCTGAAGCTCTCGAGACGAACAAAACATTTTTCCCTGACAATCGGGTTAGGCTAATGGCACCCTAACCCATGGTCGTGCGACTGTGCCGATTGCACTGGCCAAACATCACCCGCGAACCTGATCCGGAATCTCGAACGGCGAGACCTGCCTTCCACGTCCGAAAGCCATATTCCCGAGCCAGGTCGCCCACCCGATAGACGTTGCCGGATCTTTCCATGATCGCTGGGTCGCACGCGAGAGCGACCACCGCACGGCCAACATAGAACACCGACTCCGTTCCGGAGAGGGCCGGGACATCCTGCCATTGCTCCTCGCTGGTCCGGAAATTGGCAAGAACGAACTCGGTCCGCATCCAGCCGGGAGAAACGGCCACCGACGCCACTCCGTGGGGCCGCAATTCTTGCGCCAGCCCGAAAGCGGGACGCGACATTGCCGCTTTGGAGAGATCATAAAAAATATTGCCCGTGTAACGACCTCTGTCCCAGAACGTGGGCGTGACGATCAGCCCACTCCTTTGATGGACGAACAGTCCGACCCGGCTCTAGCTGCCAGGATGTGGTTCCGAACGCCGCTGTTGAACATCGCATCCCAGTGACCCAGTGGTTGCGTCCAAAAGGGAGACGTCGTGACGTGATGCTGGTGGCCGCCCCAAGCGTTGTTCACCAGGATATCGAGGCCACCGCTCTCTCGGTCTATCCGGGCGAAAAGCTCCTGAACCTCTGCCTCACTGGTCTGGTCGCAGCGCACGGCTATGCCTCTGCCACCACGACGAGTTACTTCCTCGGCTGTACCTTCAATCCTCCCGGGGGAGCGGAGAGCCCCACATGCTCCAGAAAGAGGTCGTAGCCGGACCCGGGGCGCCGCGGGTAAGGTGATGGAGGAGGTCCTCTCTGGCGAACTTGGTGAAGACCGCGTCGGATTAGCCGATCGCGCCCGAGAACTTATCGACGCCGCGCACCCTTCCGGCCATAGAGGACGGCCCGGCCGATCTGACGGTCGCGATGGCGCGGAAATTGATCGCCGAGCCGATCAGCGCAAAATCCACTGCGGCGCTTCGCGTCATCGCAGAAAGCGACACGCCCGAGTTCCACATGAAGGATGCTATCGCGGCGGCGCCTGAAACCGAAAACTATCTCGACCTGCGGGGCGCTTGGTCGGGCATTACCCGCCGGGCACGCAAGATCCTGGGCGACAGCACTGCCGATTTGGTGTGGTGGGAAGGCGAGCAAATCTATGACGACGAAGAGAACTATGTCGATCATATCGGCCGCGTCTCTTCGCTGACCAGTCGCTGCGCGCCGCTTTCGGCATTCGGGGCACCGATTGACCCGCTATTGGGGGGGAATTGCGAGCCGCTGCCCCCCTCATGCTAAAACTGATGATCCGGACCCGATCTGGGTGGCCTGCGGTGTGTCATTCCGGGGACAATCCGTCATATCCTGTGGTGTCCGTGCACACACTCGGATAGTCGAGCAGCTTTCCGAAATGTGGAAATTGGTTCCCAAGCTGCCGAAATCAGTCCTAGGTAAAGACCACGAGGACGAGGGCGAGGCGGGATGAGCCGAATCTCCATTGCCGAAGAGATCGAGAACGCCGCGGACCGCACCGCGGACACTGTCGCGGGCCGATCTTCCGACCATCTTGAATCGCACCCCATTGACTTGAGCCCACGGAGGACGCGCCCAATTCCATCGCCCGCTGAGATGAAAATTGGCCGAATGGACCTCATCCAGGTTGTGCTTTGGCGAGTGGCTGGAAACCAACGCCTACCTGGCAGTGAAGACGGTTGACGAGGAAAGCGAAACCGACGGGTGCGCGTAGGCCGTCTTCCGTGATCGCGGAATTACCTGAATCGCCGAGTTCGGTACTATTCACCGCGGCGGACCCCAACCCGCCCGGCCGGCGCCTATTCAGGCAAACTACCCCAACGCCCCCCCAAGCGGCGCCGGCCACCTTCCCCACGAGGCAAGCGCTTCAGTTCCTCGGCAGCTTGTGGATCTCCAACCTGACCGGGCCGCCTCTGTCACAGCTCGTACAGAACAGGGCCCTTTCGACCGTGCTGAACAGCGCATCTTTGCCATAGGGCCGGACCAGGCCAGCGGCCTTCACCTCGGCATGATGTGAGCAGTTTTTGCACCAAGCGCGCAGCGTGTGCCATTCGCGCAGATCGCCAAGCGATACGTCGAGGCCGGCGTGCACGCTAGCCGCAACGATGGCATGCGGCGGAACCGTGGGCTCGCCTGGTGTAACGATCTTCTCCATCACATGCCGGCTGTTGTAGTGGATCAGCAGCATCCCCGGCCGGCGCCTGATAGCTGCCTGCCAGGCGGCCTGGCTGACGCTCGAATCCGGCGATCGACTTATCGTCTCAACGAGCGCCTTCTCCTCGCGGTCCCAAACCTCGATCCGGAAATTGTCCTCCGCTGTTTTTGCCATAGCTTCGCCGACCAGCGCTTTTGGCACTTCGCGACCATTCCTTCCCGCCTCAGATTGAAACAGAAATAAGGAACAAATTCCTCTCCGGTCAAGGCGCTCTTGACATTTTTGTTCTTATTTCGTTTGGGGTCGCAGGTCTTGGCGGCTTCCTGCAGGCGGGCGCGATCGAGGGTCCGCTCGCCACTGTGCGAGCAGTGGGAGCGGACCCTATCAGCGCATGAAGGGACTAGGATACGCATGACGACGCTATCAACTTCAACCCGCCGTGCAAGTTCCAGGCGCCATTGTGCGCAGGATCATTGCCCAACGCGGTCAGACTTAGGTCCTGTGGTTTCGGGCAGCTCGAACATCCAATCGAAATGGCGCCGGCCTTGACGATCGCCAGACCGGCGCCAAACGGCGGCGCACTGGCGCTCGGCGGCGTCATCGTGATGAATTTGAGACGCTGATTCAGCTGCTCCCCGCAAGCTGATTTGCGATCGAGACAACTTTACCGGCTCGCGAAACGGACCCTCAACATGCTGCCTCTAGGTTAGTCCCAGCTAAATGAGGGGGGCTTCCATGCGGGTGACCGAACGATTTTGGCGTTCAGAACGCGGCAACTTCGCCGTGGTGTTTGCGTTGGTCTTGCCGGTCGTGCTTTTGGGCGTCGGAGTGGCGATAGACTTTGCGCGCGTGAGCCGAACTGCCCAACAGTTGCAGGAGGGAGCCGACTCCACGGCCCTTCAGTTGGCCGTGGCAAGCGCGAACAGCAGCGATATGACGTCGGAACAGCGTCAGGAGAACGTTGATACTTTCGCCAGCCCCACCTTTGTGGCCACGCGAAGTCCCTATAGTGGTGACGCCCACCAGACGGTTGGATCAACCAATCCCACAATCGTGACGGTTGTATTGCACCAACCGCAGGAATTGGCCTTCTCGGCAATCCTTGGCGTCGATAAACTTGATATTAGCCGAAGCGCAACCGCGATTGCCTATCCGCGATACCCAGTCTGTCTTCTCGTGTTAGATCGGTTCGCCTCGAACGCATGGTCGAATTCGGGGTCTTCATCGATAAATGGCCAGAAATGCGTTGCGCAGGTGAATTCAAGATCGGTGTCTGCGCTAGCCACGAATGGCGCATCGTCCATCAGAACATTGGTGACGTCAGTCGTCGGCCCCTCCGGGCCGTCTGCCGGCTTCAACCCTCAACCGCTTTTTAATCAGAAAGAGCTGGCAGATCCCATTATCTCTCGACTGGTCTGGCCAACAGACAATGTCTGCACCTACAATAACCTGGTGATCAAAAACGCCACCGCAAATCTCGTTCCCGGCACTTTTTGTGGAGGGCTCATTCTATCGGTCGGAGCGGTGGTCAATCTTGCCGCGGGAACGTATGTTATCAGGACGGGAGGGCTTTCGCTCTCCTCCGGCGCGGTTCTCGATGCAGCTGACGGTACCACCATCGTTCTACTCGACGATCAGGCCACCACCACAATGCAGGCCGGCGCCAAGCTACGCCTGACGGCGCCGACCAGCGGCCCGTGGATGGGGATCGCGCTAGCTCAAAAACCCCAAGGCGTGGAGAGAACCTCCACGCTCATTGGCGGTGGCGATACAGATCTAGGCGGCATAATCTATCTGCCGTCACAAAAGCTTTTTCTTACAGGTGGCGGTGCATTGTCGACGGACAGTAAGCCTCGCATCTTTGTGGTCAACCGGATCGAGATGAACGGCAATGGCTCAATTTATCTTGCTGGCGCAAGTGACTTAGTGACAACGAATTCTGCAACGAGACTGATGAATTGAACTTGGCTGTAGCCAGCGCAGTGTTGTGAGACAGACTGCATTTGAGGTTCGCTTGCTTCCGTGTTGGACGGAGAGCGGATATCCAAGGCAACGCTTCCCGCATAGTTTCATCGATAATGAATCATCTCCAGTGAGTTTCTGGTGAGTTAAACAACGGGCAATAGGCTAACTCCCGGACAATTCGGGGGATTCCCGGCTGAATAGCTGCCTTCCTTGGGCAGGTCTGCCGGCGTCAGATTGCCCCGTCACCTTCTTCGACGGCATCGACAGGCCCGAGGCGTGGTAGCCATCGAATGTCAGCATTCAACGTTGCCTATTTTTTACAAGAAGCGAGTCGAAGCCTCGTTCGAAACTGCATGCATCCGCGTCTAGCCTAGTTTCACGTGATTGGGCAAACAGGCCGACTTCCTCAGTCGGCTATTGTCAAGCCCGCTTGGGTTTTCATGTCTTCGCCGCTCACCTTTTTGGTCACAGCGGAGAAATCGAGCTTGCCTGAGCCGAGGACAGGCACTTTCGCAACGACGCGCACTTCGGCCGGCACCATCAGGTCCATGGCGCCGTTGGCCTTGGCGAAGGCCAGGAATTCGGCACGTGTGGCGTTGACGGCCTCGGTAATGAGCACCAGCTTTTCGCCCTTGCGCGCATCTGGCACGGCGGCGACCGCCGAGAGCGAGCCTTTCCACAATTCGCCCGCCAGCGCCTCGACGGCGGCCAGCGAAACCATCTCGCCACCGATCTTGGCAAAGCGCTTCGCGCGGCCTCGAATGGTGATGAAGCCGACGTCGTCGACGGCGACGACGTCGCCGGTGTCATGCCAGCCGTCTTCGAGCGGCTCGAGCACGCCCGGCTTCTCGGTGCGCAGATAGCCTGCCATGACATTGGGCCCGCGCACGAAAAGCCGTCCGCCATCCTCGACGCCAGGCACCGGGTCCAGGCGGTACTCCATCCCCGGCATGATTTTGCCGACACTGCCGGAGCGGTTGTACATCGGCGTATTGATGGAGATCACGGGCGCGGTTTCGGTCACGCCATAGCCTTCGAGGATGCGCAGGCCGAACTTTTCCATATAGCTCGCGCGCGTAGAAGCCTTGACCGGTTCCGCGCCGGCAAAGCAATAGCGCACTGAGCGGAAGTCGTAAGGGTGTGCCGTACGCGCATAGCCGCTGAGGAACGTATCGGTGCCGAAGAGGATCGTCGCGTTCGATGCGTAGACCAACTCCGGCACGATGCGATAGTGCAGCGGGGAGGGATAGAAATAGACCGGCACGCCCGAGATCAGCGGCAGCACCGTACCTGCTGTCATGCCGAACGAGTGGAAGATCGGCAGCACGTTGAAGACCTTGTCGCCCGAATGGAAGTCGATACGCGAGGCGGCCTGGGCGGCATTAGCCAGGATGTTGCGATGGGTGAGCACCACGCCCTTAGGCGTGCCTTCAGAACCTGAGGTGAACAGGATCACCGCCGGTTGGCCGGGCTTGCGGGCGACCCGGGGTCTATTTTTGCGCAAAAGGCCGAGCAGCTTGTCCTTGAGGCCAATGGTGGCCCGCAGATCATCAAGCCACACAATATCGACCGAGCGGCCGAGTTCCTCGACCACGGCGCCAAGTTTCGCTTGTTCGACAAAGGCGCGTGAAGTCAGCACGGTGCGCACCTCGGCGGCCTTGCAAGCGGAGAGGATGTTGGCCGCACCGGCAGTGAAGTTCATCATCGCCGGAACCTTGCCGGCGGACATGATGCCGAGCAGCGTCGCACAGGCGCCGTTAGCGTTGGGCAGCATGATGCCGAGCGTCTGCTGGCCGGCATAGAGGTTTTTGAATTTCTCGCCAAGCACGGCGGCGGCTGTCAGCAGCTTGCCGTAGCTCAGCGAACCGGTGACGGGGTCCTGCACGGCCAGTTGCTTCATGCCGCGTTCGCTCGCCGTCTGGATGATCTTCTCCAGCACAGTCTTGTCGATGTCCTGGGTGCGGAAGACGAGATCCGACATGACCTGGTAGAGGGCAGCACCCGCCGCTGCGCGGCGCTTCCGGCCCTTGAGATCCGGCGGTACTTCAAGTTTGGCCGGTTCTAGTATCGTCACCTTGACCTTTGGGAACAGCTGGCGGCGCACATGCAGCGAACTCAGCCGCGAAAAATAGCTCTTCTCCAGGCCGTCGATGCGCACTGGCACGACCATCGAACCGGTCTTGTCGGCCACCATGGCGGCACCGTCATAGACCTTCATCAGGCCGCCGGTCACGGTGATCCGGCCTTCGGGGAAGATGACAAGCGGATTGCCGCCTTGCACGACCTTGATAAGCGTGCGGGTCGACATCGGCTTGGCCGGATTGAGCGGCAGGGCGCGCGCAAGTTTCATAAACGGCTTCATCCACCAGGCTTGGGCGATGGTGTAGTCGATCGCAAACACCGGCTCCTCATCCGTCAGCGTCAAAGCCAGCGGGCCGTCGAGGAAACTGACATGGTTGAGCGCCAGGATGGGTGCCGGGCCGGCCGCCTTGAGGTTTTCCAGCCCCTCCACCTCCAGACGATGGAAGGCTCGGAACAGAATGGAAACGAAGTCGCGGAAGGCGTTGGTTGGCAGATATCTCAGCATCAGCCAGGCGGCGACCATGTTGAGTGCGGCGAGGCCGAACAGGATACCTCCAGTGGAGACGCCCGCTGCTTGAATTGCGGCGACGAGTATGCCGCCCACAGTCATGAAGCCTGCATTGACGATGCTCACCGCGGCGACGACGCGAGCGCGGCTGGCTTCGGGCGCCCAGGCTTGTACCGCGGCGAAGGTCGGCACGACAAGAAAGGCGCTGGCAATAGCCATGCCGGCAAGGTCGATCGCAACGTGGACCGTGTTTGGCCCGGCGAAGAATATTGCGAGCGTTTCGGCCCCGAGCGAAGGCTGCATACTCCAGATGGTCCAGGCCAGGTCCAAGCCGAATAGGGCCATCAACGCAGTGCCAACCGGGGCTGGCAAGAGCACGATGCGGCCCTGCGACATCCATGCGGCTATGGCAGAGCCAAGGGCGATCGAGACGGCGAACACCGCGAGATAGGCGGTGACAGCGATTTCTCCGCCACCGAGCGAATCCTTGACCAACGCAGGCAGGATCGAAAGGACAATGGCCCCGATCAGCCAGAACCACGACGTCATCAGTCCGGCGCGCCAGATCCGCTTGTCGGCACGCAAACCGTTCACCTGTCGCCAGGTCGAGCGAAAGATGTTTTTGTCGATGACTAGGTCGGGAGCCGCAGAACCGGTGGACGGAATGTAGCGGCTGACAAACCAACAGGCCACGGCAAGGGTCATCATGATCGGCCCGAACACCGAGACGCCAATGCCATCGGCCGAGACGACGCCTCCGGCGATAGTGCCGCCGAGGATGGCGGCGAAGGTTGCCGATTCGATCCAGGCATTGGCGCGAGGCAATTCCTTGCGCTCGAGATGATCCGGCAAGATGCCGTACTTGATCGGTCCGAACAGTGCCGAGATGATGCCGAACATGAGCAACGCCATCATCAGCACCGGGATCGACGACAGCGCGATTCCAACGACAGCGACAGCCGCAGCGGCGATCTCGGTGAATTTCAGCCGACGGGCGATGAGCGCCTTGTCGAACCGGTCGGCGATCTCGCCACCAAGGGCGGACAGGAGCAGGAAAGGAGCCATGAAGACGGCACCCGCCAGCGTGACCAGTGATGCTGCCTTGTCCGCCGCCAGGGTGAACAGAATAAGGAACACCAGCGTGTTCTTGAGGAAATTGTCGTTGAAGGCGGACAGGAACTGCGTCCAGAAGAGAGGCGCAAAGCGCCGTGACGTCATCAGATGGCTGTTCGTATAGCCGTTCGTGGCGATTTCCATTGGGGCGGCTTCCATTGGGCAAGACCGTTGAAGATCGTGGTCGTATCGATCAGCGGTCTTGCGCGGTTTGAGCTTCTTGTAGTGGGAACCCGGTTACACTTCGTTACTGCGGCTCGCATCGATCAGCGGCTTTTGGGTTTTGGAGTCTTCTAGCCAGTTCATGAAGCGGCTTGCCTCTTCCGCGTCTCGCAGGGTCTTGGTGATGGTGATCGAGGTATGCACGAGCCTGGTCGCGGCCATCGGGCAGAACCCCCTGGCGGCAAACCTTGCTCCATGAAATTGACGCCGCCGTCTTCATCCAAGCGGCGATAGCGAAAGTGGCATGGTCAATGTTTGCAGGCGCTTGAACCCTTGGGAGCGTAGCTGTTGGAGGTCATCGATATTGTCTTTTGGTTTCAGGTGTAGGTTGGGCCGGCGTTGGTCTGTTTCAGGTTCGATACAATCAAGCCGGTCTTGCCACAGTCTTTGACGTCGGGCGAGTGTTGCTCCGCAGCTGCGCGCTACAGACGGCGGTCGCCAGCCAGCTTGAGGCGCAGTTGCCGCAACCACTCGCCATCCTCTCCGAGCGGAACGCAGGACGGCTACGCGAATCTGAGCACTGCCAAGTCGGCCTAATTTTCCACTGCCGAATAGACGATGAAACGCGTAAGCGAGTTTCCGGACCGGAAGGTATGCGTTGGGTTGTCCAAACGATGCAGAGGCGCTGCTGTGTTGGCGCGACACGCTCGACCGCAGGTGCGGTCGGCGTAAGAATTTTGGAGAGGCCCGTGGTGACTGGGGATTGCGCCGGTATTGGCGACGCGCGAAGACTGGTCGATACCTGGGGCGACGGCAGCCCCTGCGACGCAACTTCATACCGGAGAATGGAGGCCGCGCTGGGAGGTTGTTGCTTCGGCTACCAACTCAAAGTGATTGTCCGGGAGTGACGTGCTCCCCGTTTTGTCCGCGTCTATAAGTTAGCCCTGTTCACGTTGTGATCCTTGACGGATCGGGTTGCATATTCAAGCG
>NZ_JAMYRB010000050.1:0-16476 GCF_040321165.1 Mesorhizobium sp. M0500 | reverse complement strand
TTTTCACCCACCAAGCCCCCCAACCCCGAAGCATCGCGGGCGGGTGGGGCCGGTTTTGTTAAAAACCCACGGGTGCTGCATCAGCAACCCTCCCCCGGGGCCCCGTAGCCGGCGGCCGCGGTCAAGACCAACCGCCAGACGATGCGCGGCTACGGCGCCTGAGGAAGAGACCATGATGCGCAAGCAAGACCGTCGCCTTCGTGTCGGTGTGCTCGGCTGCGGGCCGATCGCGCAATTTGCCCATCTGGAATCCTGCGTGAAAGCCAGGAATGCCGACCTCTATGCGATCTGCGATGCCGCTCCCGACCTGCTGGCGCGCATGGGCGCGACTTATGAGCCCGAAAAAATGTATGGCGACTACGATGAGATGCTCGCCGACCCTGAGCTGGAAGCGGTGATCGTTGCGACCTCGGACGCCTATCACGTTGCGATGTCGATCAAGGCGCTCGAGGCCGGCAAGCACGTGCTGTGCGAGAAGCCGATCGGCGTCTCGGTCGAGGAAGGTGAGACGCTCGCCGATGCGGTTAAGCGCTCCGGCAAGGTGCTGCAGGTCGGACATATGAAGCGCTTCGACCCGGCACTGGAAGCGGCGCGCGATTTCGTCCGCGACGAGATGGGCGAAATCCTGGCGCTGAAGGCCTGGTATTGCGATTCCACGCATCGCTACACCAACACCGACGCGGTGCAGCCGCTGCCCGTCACCAGCAAGCTGGCAAAGAAGCCGGCCGGCAATCCGAAGGCCGACCTCAGGCAGTATTTCATGCTCGCGCACGGCTCGCACCTTGTCGATACAGCACGCTTCCTCTGCGGCGAGATTGTCGCGGTGCGCGCCCGCCTCAATGAGCGTTTCGGCGCCTATTGCTGGTTCGTCGAAACTGAATTCGCCAATGGCGCGCTCGGCCATCTCGACCTCACCGTCGCCGTCCGTATGGACTGGCACGAAGGCTTTCAACTCTATGGCGAGAACGGCTCCGTGATCGCAAAGACCTTCAATCCCTGGTATTTCCGAGCGAGCGAGGTCGACATCTTTCACGAGAAGGATGCGACGGCGCGAAAGCCGCTTGGCGCCGACGGCCATTTCTTCAGGCGGCAACTCGAAGGCCTCGCCAACACGGTCCTCGACGGCGCGCCGCTGCGCGGCGCCGACGTCGAAGACGGCCTCGCCTCGATCCGCGCCATGGTGGCGATCGCCCGCTCGGTGGAGAGCGGGCTGCGCGTCGAGATCGCTGCCGTCACGGGAGCGGTCTGATGCAGGTCGGGGTGTTCGCCAGGACCTTCCCGGGCAGCGAGCCGGCCGGCGTGCTGGCGGCGGTGCGCGACGCGGGATTTGCCGTCACCCAGTTCAATCTTGCCTGCGCCGGCCTGCCGTCGATGCCGCATGCGGTACCTGAGGGTGCCATCAGCGCCATCGCGGCAGCATCCGGTGCCTCCGGCGTCGCCCTGGTGGCGCTGTCGGGCACCTACAACATGGCCCATCCGGACAAAGCGGTGCGCGACGACGGCATGCGCCGGCTTGGCGTGGTCATCAAGGCCGCGGCGTCCCTTGCTGTTCCGCTCGTCACCCTGTGCACGGGAACGCGCAACGCGGACGATCAGTGGGCGTATCACCCCGACAACGCCGACCGTGAGGCATGGGACGACATGGCAGGCGAGATCGAAAAGGCGCTTCAACTCGCCGAGCGTCATGGCGTCGATCTCGGCATCGAGCCCGAACAGGCCAACATCGTAACCTCGGCGCAGGATGCGATGCACCTCATCGCCGAGATGGGCTCGAAGCGGTTGCGCGTCGTGCTCGATCCGGCCAACCTGTTCGAACAGGCGAGCCCCGAGGAAGCAAGCGCCATCGTGGCCGCCGCCGTCGAACGCACTGCCGGCCACGTCGCCATGGCGCATGCCAAGGACCGCTGCGCCGACGGGCGCTTTGCCACCGCCGGCAGGGGCGTCGTCGATTTCCCGGATTTCGTCGCCAGGCTGAAGTCATCAGGCTTTGACGGGCCGCTGGTCACACATGGCCTCTCGGCCGAAGAGGCACCAGGGGTTGCTCGCTTCCTGATGGGGCTGACCTGATGGCTCGCCTGGCCGCTCTGCTTCGCGACGACGCCACGCTTCGGATTTCTGATAATGGCAACGGGCTTGCCGTCGTCTTCCAGCATGGGCTGGGCGGCGGCGAGCCGCAAATCGCCCAGGCTTTCCCGGCCGGTGCCGACTTCCGGCGCATCACGCTGGAATGCCGCGGGCACGGCGCCTCCGGACTGGGCAGCCGCCGTCCGTTTTCCCTGAGCATGTTCGCGGACGATGTTGTTGCCGCCGCCGATCAAGCCGGTCTCGACCGTTTCGTCGCCGGCGGCGTTTCCATGGGCGCCGCCATTGCCTTGCGCCTTGCCTGCCGCCACCCGGACCGCATCGCGGGTCTGCTGCTTGTACGCCCGGCCTGGATTTTCGACAGCGCGCCGGTGAACCTGCGGCCGATCGCCGAGGTCGCCGGCCTCATCCTCGACCACGGCCCCGACAAGGCCAGGACGATCTTCGCGCAATCGGAAACCGCCGAGCGCCTGCAGCGCCACGCGCCCGACAATCTCGCCTCATTACTCGGCTATTTCGACCGGCCGGACGCCGCGCCATTCGCGCAGGTCCTCGCCGACATCGCCGCCGACGGACCGGGCGTTTCTGAAAGCAACGCCGCCGCCCTTGGCGTCCCCACGCTGGTCATCGGCAACGCCATGGATGCGGTGCATCCGCTGCCGGCTGCGCGCACACTTGCCACGGCGATCCCCGGCGCGACCTTTGCGGAAATCTCTCCCAAGGCGCTCGACAGCGTCAGGCATTTCGCCGAGCTGCAGGCTGAGATCACGACCTTCGTTCACGCTCACTTCAACATCCGGAGCCTTGTCCCGTTATGACGACCAAATCCCTGTCCGGCCCCGCTGCCATCGCCGCCCTTCCGCGCAACCGGCTGCTCGGCGAGTTTTCGCTGTGGTCGGCCGACCTCGCCAATATGGAGCGCGACCTGAAGCGCATAGATCCGTTTGTCGACCTCCACCACATCGACGTCGCGGACGCCCGCTTCACCCCCGGCTTCCTGTTCTTTCCGGACCTGGTGGCGCGGATTGCCATGCTGACGGCAAAGCCGATCCATGTGCATTTGATGGTTGAAGCGGAGATCGTCGAGGAGCAGACGCGCCAATTCATCGAGGCCGGCGCCGATCTTGTCAGCGTCCATGCGGAAAACGGCGAGGCCGGCCTACGCGCCGTGCGGCTGGCGCGTGAGCTCGGCGTCGAGGCCGGGGTGGTGCTGAGACTGGAAACGCCGGTGGCCGCGGTCAAACCTTTCCTGTCGCAAGTGGCTTTCGTGACGCTTCTCGGCACATCCATCGGCGTCAAGGGCCAGAGCCTGTCCGACCAGGCCGGCCCGCGCCTGATCGAGGCACGGGCGCTGATGCGAAAAGCAGGTCGCGAGAACGAAATCATCTTGGCTGCCGATGGCGGCATCCGCCACGAAACGGTGCCCCGCCTGCGCGCCGCCGGCGCCGAAACCGTGGTGCTCGGATCGCTGGCATTCGGCGACCCCGACCTTGCGCAGCGCATGGCCTGGCTGCATGGGCTGGAGATTGCCGCCTGATGACAAAGGTTGCGCTTGCCTTCGATCTCGGCGGAACGGAGCTGCGCGGCGCGCTGGTCGAGAGCGGCGGCCACGTGATCGCCCATGTTTCGGCCCCGACGATGGCGATCGCGGGATCGGAAGCGGTGATCGGCCAGATCATCGCGCTGGCCGGGGACCTTCTGACACAGCACCCACAGGCCAAGGTTGCCGGCATCGGCGTCGGCGCACCGGGGCCGCTCGACCCCAAGGCCGGGATCGTGATCGCACCGCCGACACTGGCTGGCTGGCACGATGTGCCCTTGATCGACATTCTCGGCAAGTATTTCGGTCTGCCGGTGCGGCTGGAGAACGACGCCAATGCCGCAGCACTCGGCGAATGGCGCTTCGGCGCCGGGCGTGGCACCGGGTCGATGGTGTTCGTCACCGTGTCGACTGGCATTGGCGGTGGCGTCGTTGCCGAGGGTCACGTCTATCATGGCCGGCGCGGGCTGGCGGCCGAGATCGGCCACATGACCATCACCGGCGAAGGAGACCGCTGCTTCTGCGGCGCCGTCGGCTGCTTCGAGGCGGTCGCCTCCGGAACCGCGCTCGGGCGGCGCGCCACGGCGCTGACGGCGCCGGGCGACGGCTCGCTGCTGCGGCGCCTTTCGGCCGACGGCGACATCTCGGCCAGGCACGTGGTCGATGCCGCGCGTGCAGGCGACGGGCGCGCGCGCACACTCATCGAGGCGGAGGCGAATTGGCTGGGCATCGGCTTCACCAATCTGCTTCATCTCTATTCGCCGGACCTGATCGTAATGGGTGGCGGTCTCGCCAACGGTTTCGACCTCTTGGCTCCAAGCATCAGGGCGGTCGTCGAGCAGCGGGCGATGCCCGCCTACCGGGACGTACCCATCGTGCCGGCGCAACTCGGCAATCAGGCCGGACTGATCGGCGCCGCCAGCCTGATCCTGTGGGAAGGCGAACCAGGCGCGCCGCTGGCGATGGCGCAAGATGACGAAAACAACAACGACACGACCAAACGTGCCGGTGCCCGGGAGGCAAGCCATGGCTGAGCTCAAGCTGAGCGGCGTGCGCAAATCCTACAGATCCGTCGAGGTCATTAGTCCACGACCAGGCGACTCTGCTCGACTACACCGCTGGAGGTGCGCGCCATCGCAATGGGCGCATACAAGCCTTCTGGTAGTCGCGGCGAGACTGCGAACTGCCCAGCGGCGGCATGACCGTTCGAAGCAGGGCTCGGCCAGCGTCGCCCGTGCGGAGGCGTCATTAATTTTGCTGACAGATTGCCGATCTACATTGGTCGGCGGTGCCTGGCGGGCGGCTCGACTGTTGGTTGGGGACAAGGATTTCGACGTGGTTCGCGCTGGCTGCGATCGGCGCCGAGGTTACCTAAGGCGATGTGCCGGCGGCCGAAGCCGCATCCACCTTCTCGAGCTCGAGCTTCGGTGAGAGAAGTGACCGGGAGGAAACTCTTGGCTGCTACGGTCCTACCAGCACGTAAATCCCCCATCGACGGGTACGACGGCTCCGGTCATCAAACTGGCCGCGTCGGAAGCGAGGAACAGGACAGCGCTGGCGACTTCGTGCGCCTGGCCCATGCGGCCCATTGGCGTGTCTCGCAACCACGCTTCTATACGCGGCGCGTTTTCCGGAATCGCCAGGACCATCGGCGTTTCGATGTAGGTTGGCGCCACCGCGTTAACCCGCACGCCATGAGGCGCCCATTCGGCGGCGATCGAGCGGGTCATGTGATGCACGGCCGCCTTGGAGACATTGTAAGGTGTTTGCGGCTGCGGCCGGTTGCAGATCGTGCCCGACATGGAACCCAGATTGACGATTGAGCCGCGGCCGGCCGCGATCATGTGGCGGCCGAAAGCGCGCGAGCACCAGAAGACGCCGTTGATGTTGACGTTCATCATCCACAGCCAGAGTTCATCACTGATATCTTCCGACGAAATGCCGCTGCTGCCGACGCCGGCATTGTTGACGAGAATCGAAGCCGGCGTGCCCCGAGTGGCGAGCGTGTCAGCAATCTCGCTCATCCTTGTTGACGAAGTGACGTCACCGAGCATCAGCTCGGCCGAGTAGCCTTTCGCAGTCAGTGCATCCCTGCCAGCACTGCCGATCTGCTCGTCGGGCTCTATGATGACCACATGCGCTCCGGACTCGCCCAACGCTTCGGCGCATGCGAGGCCAATACCTCTGCCTCCGCCGGTCACCACGGCGATCTCGTTGTCCACCCTGAAGCGCGCTTGATACATGGCCTACCTCCCCGAATTTCGATGCCGAGACGCTACGTGTCAAATGTCGAAGTTGGTCGGCAGAATGACGATATCGCGAATTGTCACCGTTCTCGGCCGGGTCAGCATGAACAGCAGGACTTCGGCAATTTCCTTCGGCTCAAACAGATTTCCGGCCGCCATCGCCCGGTCGAGGTTCTCCTTCGGCCAGTCGGCGACGAGGGGCGTCAGTACCGGTCCGGGGGCGATCGCGCCGACACGGATGCCGTGCTTCGCCACCTGTCGCCTCAGCGCATGGACGAACGCTTGAACTGCGTGCTTGGAAGCGGTGTAGATCGGCTCCCATGGTATTGCGGTATGGCCGGCAACGGAACTGGTGACGACAATGTCTCCCGTGCCCCGCTCGATCATGTGCGGCAGGACCGCATGGACCGTTCGGAATACGGCATTGACGTTCAGGTTCAGCATCCCGTCAAAGGCGTCCGGATCACCATCAATGAAATCGCCGCCGATATAGGCGCCGGCATTGGCATGGAAGGCGTCGAGGTGACCGACCTTGTCCAGAATGCCGGGCATCATGCCTGCCACGCTTTCCGGATTGGTGAGATCCACCCTCAAAGGAATCGCGTTCTCGCCGAGATCAGCAGCCAGGCTGCGCAGTTTCTCATCCGCATAGTCGATCAGGACCACCCGCGCGCCAGCATCGAGACAACCACGGACACAAGCAAGGCCGATACCCGATGCCGCGCCCGTGATTGCAATGACCTTTCCAGAGAGTTGTTCGCTCATCTTCGTCCTCCAGCCGTCGGGTTGCTTTCGGTGTTGAGTGCCTCGCCCGTGCAGGCGAAGCGGTACTCGTCCAGGCTGCGCTGGATCGAGGCGATCAGTAACGAGGTAGGCTCGAGCGGTTTGCCTGCAAACGCCTCGAATGCGGGCAGATGCTGGCGAAACAGCGTGAGCGGCACCGTCTTGCCGTGCAGGGCCGCGGTCAGGCTCGCGACCGCTGCTTCCGCCTCCGGCTGGTTCCAGTAATACCGGATGCGGTCCGAGAACGAGTAGTGGCGCTGGATGCGCTGTTCGGCTTCCGAGCCGTGATAGTGGCCCTGCCAATTGCCGGGTTTGGCCAGCATCAATCGCTCCATGGCCTGATAGAGTGGACGGGCTCCGTAGTCAGGCAAAAGATCGGTCGCGATAAGGTCCAGCGCGTAGAGCGCCTCACGCAGGACGAAGGTCAATTCCGGCCCCACTTTCAGGATCGGGAAGCCGTCCTCGACCAATTGGCGCAAATATGTTCGTCCCTGGTAGTCGGTTGAATGCGCCTCGTAGACCAGGCCAGGCTCCTGCTCGAGCAGCCGCGTCAGCCCGCGTGCCCTGGCGGAATCGTAAAGGACCACATTCTCATTGCCGAACTCCACACCGGGCTGGACCACCAGTGCGATGACGCGTGAGAACGCATCGGCCAAGCCTTGCTTCAGGAACAGGTCGCGATGAACATCGATCGTGTGCGTCGCCGCCGCTACGCTGGTCGGCTCAATGTCGCTGATTGCATGGTTGGCGCCGCCGGGCGTCGGCACCTCGGTGCCGATGATGTAGACCGGGGCCTCATCTCCTGCGGCGCGCGCCGCGCGCTCTGCCGCCAAGGCCAGCCGCGCTGCACGCTCCGCCGTTCTGGCGTCGTCGAGCGCGGCAGGCTCGCCGGCGCATCCCATCGAAGCATCGAGGTGGATCTTTCGAAAGCCGGCGGACACGTACGCCGTGACCATCTCTTCTGCCTTCGCCATCGCTGCGCCGGCATGTTCCCCGCGCCACGGATTTGGCCCAAGGTGATCCCCACCGAAGATGATCCTTTCCATCGGAAGCTTTTCTTCTGCCGATATGTGCTGGACGAGACCAACAAAATCGCTGGGCAGCATTCCGGTGTAGCCACCGAACTGGTTGACCTGGTTGCAGGTTGCTTCGATCACAAGCATGTCGGAGAAGCGTGCAGCATTGCGCGCTGCTGCCCGAATGACCAATGGATGCGCTGAGCAGACAGACGTGACGCCTATCGGCGAACCATTGCGCCGCGCCGCCGCCAGGCTTTTGAGGAGACCGGTCATCGAGCGTTTCTCGGGGTCACGGCGATGAATTCGTCAAGCTGCCGACGCGAGGCGGCACCTTCCATCGGACCTTGAATAGTAACGTTGCGGGCTCCCGCGGCATTGGCATACTCTAGGGCTTTGAACACAGGCATGCCGAGACGGCGGCAAGCGACGTAAGCGCCGCCGAAACAGTCGCCAGCGCCCGTCGGATCAATTTCCGCAACCCTGAACGCCGAGCAATCAATACGCGAGCCGTCAGCACCGAAGAATGTTGATCCGTGTTCGCCGCGTTTAAGCGCAATCTCTGTCACACTGCGCCCAAAGAGCGCGATGACCGCGGCAGATTCACCATCAACTCCAGCTGCCATGAACAATTCGTCGCCGGAGGGCAGGATAAGGTCGGCGACATCGACGAGCTTGGCGAAGCGCTCCTGCGTCTGCCCGAGCCCGAGCAATTCCTTGCGCAAGTTCGGGTCAAGTGAAACGGAGCCGCCGCGCCGCTTGATGACGCCGATGGCATAATCCATCGTCTCCCAGATACCCGGGATGGCAAAAGCGCTACCCATGACGTGGAGGTGTCCAGCCCGCTCGAAGAGCGCCTTCGCTTCAACCGTCAGGCTCACCAGGGCCGCCGCCGATTTTCCGATGTTGAAGACAAAGTCGCGCGAGCCGTCATTGCGATAGCGAACAAACGCGCTTCCGGTCGGATAATCCTGGCTGACCGAGATGGCCGATACGTCCACGCCGTCAGACCGGAGCCGCTCGATGTTGATGCGGCCGAAATCGTCATCGCCGACCGAGGCGACAATTGCCGCCGACCCGCCGATCTTGGCGCATTGATCGATGAAAATCGCCGGCGCGCCGCTGGGAAAGGGGCCGATAAGCTCTATCGGCTCGAGAAAGCCGTCGCCGCGACTTTTAGCCATGATCTCCACCAGGATCTCGCCGATGACCACCGTCGGCCCTAGTGCGTTGGGTGCGAGCTTGGTCTGACTTAAAATCGCATCTGCGGGCATCATACAACTCGGCTAGCGCACATCTTTTGACTGGAGCACGCGCCTGGAGGTTGCGGCCGCTCGCTCCACAGCGAACGACAACCCGAGACGGCCACGATGGGAATGCGGGATGCTCCTCCAGAGGCTACATTAATTATGTTTGTCGCTTTATGCAACATATTAATCAATCGAGACGGACACGCCACAATGGCGTTCTAAATCGCGATCAGACGGGTAGCCCGAGCAGCAGCATCGGTTCGGCAGTGCCGAACCTGGACATTAGTCTTCGTCTTCCTCTGCCCCTTCGAGTTCCGCCGTACCGTCGGCGAAACGCTGGCTTTGCAGAGACAAGTATCGCTGATGTAACATGCAGGCCGCACCGAAGGCGGAACCGACAGTTCCTTCATCATTCATTGTGATCGATGGGAACGGGAAACTGGATTCCTGTATGGCATGGATGTGTGCAGCGACCCTGGCAGCCATCAAGGGATAGAGTGCGGCGACCGAACCGCCTAGCACGATCTTGTCGGCGTCGATGATTCGGCAAGTCTGCACCAGGCCTATTGCCAAAGCCCTTGCCCAGTCCTCGGCTGTTGAGACGGCGCTGGGCAACCGGTTTTGGACATCGGAAAGGAAGTTGCCGAATGTCGGATCACTGAGGGCGGAGGTCTTGCGATAATCGGCCATAATGTTTTCAAGGCCGATTAGTTGTTCGAGATTGCGGCGCGGGCCTGGCGCGTCGCTGATAATCAAGTGCCCAATCTCCCCCGCCAGCCCGTTGGCGCCGCGAAAAAGGCTGCCGTCAACGATAATGCCGCCGCCGACACCGCTCTCCATAACGAGAAAAAGCGTGACGCCGGAATGCACCTCGCTGCGCCCGTAAGTCGCGCCGATCGCGAATGCGTTGGCATCGTTCTCGGCAAGGACCGGAACACGAATCGGCAGGGCGTCTCTCACCAGCTTTGCAAGGTGAACATTTCGCCAGCCGAGAAGCGGCGCAAAGTGGACGAAGCCATTCTTATCCATTTGCGCCGGGGTTGATACGCCAACGCCTTCACATCGCTCCAGTTTTGACACAGGAATAGATTGGAGAGCCAGCCTCACGGCGCGGTCGACCGCGGCCTCTACGCTGATCGACGGACCATCAAACGGTTCCACATTCGTCGAAACGATATTGGTTCCAAGATCGATCTCTACCGTACTGATATGCTCGACACCGATCTCGACCCCAAGGAAGAAAATAGCATCCGGCACAAGCTCCAGCATGATGCCGGGACGGCCGGCTCGGGCATAGCCCGCTTGTTCAGGCAGATCCTCAATTGCTTCGCGCACCAGACCGTCAGCCGTCAGGCTCGCGATGATATGCCCCGACGAAGAGCGGTTAAGCCGTAACTTGCGCGCGAGTTCGGCTCGAGTGAGACGTCCAAATTGATGAAGGGCTCTTAGAGCCGCCACTTCATTGTTTTGTCGAATCCTGCGATTTGAACTGGCGGTCAGCGCCGGGTCATTCACTTAGGTCTCTCCAGGTTACCTGCGGTCCGCAAGCCGAACGCAACCACAACGCGCTCACTTGGTACACGCCGCGCAGGCGTGCAGCAACTGGCGCGATCTTATTGAACGCGCATCCCCCGAAGCTTCTGTCTCACGGATCCGAGGCTGCCGATGAACAGCGAAAAAACCGCAGCACTACAGCGCTGAAGACCGCGGAGCAGGGCGCCTTAGGCAGAGGGTCCGCACTGCCGCACAATCAGATTATCCTCGACTTATGGACGGGCATTCGTCGTTCGCCGACGAACCGCCTCTTGCATTTTCAGGTCGATGAAGGCCTTGGCGTGCTTTGCCAACGGCATGTTCTCGGTCCAGGTATCGCGCCATATGGCGCATGCGAGGGACAGACCCTCATCGACCACGGCGCTGGAGAACGATTCAAAGGTGATGTCGCGGTTATAGCCGATGTCTAGCAGCGCGTCGAAGATGCGATCGAAATCGATCACTCCATCGCCGAGGTAGCCGCGATTGCTTTCGCCGATGTGAAAATAGCCGATCTTGTCGCCGGCCAGACGAATGGCCGCCGCTGGATTGGCCTCTTCGATGTTCATATGAAACGTGTCGAGATGGAGCGTGACGTGATCGGAGCCGGTCGCCTTGATGAAGTCGAGGCCCTGAGCCGCCGTGTTCAAGAGATTCGTCTCGAACCGGTTGACGACCTCCAGGACCAGATCGACGCCGGCCTTCTTTGCTGCGTCAGCCGTCTTGGCAATGGCTGCAATGCTGTTCTTGCGGCCGCGATCACTCGGCATTGTCGAGTATTTCGTATGCGCGGAATAGAGAATGCCCCCGAGCTTAGTGCCGCCGATGTCCCGCACCGCCGCGACTGCATTCGCGAGTAATTCCTCACCTGCCTTCACGACAGCGCCGTCCTCGCTCGACACATCGGCGCCCAAGGGCAGGCCCATGGTGAGGGCGATTTCGAGATCTAACGACTGAGCCTTCTTGGCGAGGCGATGGATGTCGAACTTTTCGGGTTGAAGATACGCAAACTCGATCAGCCGGTAACCGCACGCAGCCGAATTCTCCATCGCTTCTTCAAGCATGGCCTGATTGCCACCGCCGGTCCATACGAACGAATGAATGCCCAATCTGCGCATCGGCTGTTTCCTCCTGGGTACTGGCGATTCTATAAATGTTGACAAGGACAACAAAAATGCCCCCATCGTGACAAATGTCAAGGTCCTCGACGGCGCAACCAATGCTTGTGCGCGCGGCAACTCCTAACCGGATCGAGCATCATCCACGCAAATATGCCGAGGATAATACGCGGAATCCCGGGGCCGCTGCCTCGGCGGGTTTTTTGGCTTGACAGAATTCCCGTACCGTTTAATTTGTTGCCAAGAACAACATATAACGCTGCCAACCAGCGAAACGTGGAGGAGGAAATTAACTTGCCCTGATCCAATTTCTCCGCTCTTCGCGACAGATTGGCTGATAGCGCTCTTCTGTGCTCGTTCGCATGAATATGGCCAACTCGGTCCGTGAGTTGAGACCAAGCCGGCAATTCGAAACAGCAGAAAATGTTGCCTCCCAAGGCCAGCACCTGACGGGAGTTTTCTGCTCGGGTGCGGGCACGAAAAGCGATGAATCTTCATAGGGCCAGTGCCCGTGCGCTGGCGTCTTAAATTTGGATCAAGCCGGGAGGCGCCACCGGGCCGATTGGAGGAAATCGCGGAGGCGGGGCCCCCACAATGCCTTTGATGGCCAGGAGGTTTCCGGTCTGGCGAGAAGGAACATTGCCATGACTGCGAAATGACGGACTGACATTCAAGATTCTTTGGAGGAGTGAAAGATGAGACATGAACTCGGAATAGGCCTTGCCGCATTGGCAGTGGGGCTAATGACCAGCGTGATGCCTGCCATGACGTATCAAAGGTTACGATGAGCACATCATATTTTGACATAAAGATATGTTTATGTCACGGTGTGTGATCTTGGAAGCCGAGGCTCACCGTGGTGCATTCTGAATCCTCCTTGGATTCCCTTTTCGGACCCGTTGTCGCCAAGGCGGATGGATCGGAGATTCGTTCTGCCTTGGAATCGGCCGCGCGCGAACGAATCCTCATCCTCGACGGCGCGATGGGCACGCAGATCCAGGGGCATGGCTTCAACGAGGAACAGTTCCGCGGCGACAAGTTCGTCGGCTGCGCCTGCCATCAACAGGGCAACAACGACCTGCTGATCCTGACGCAGCCGAAAGCGATCGAGGAAATCCACTACCAGTACGCGATTGCCGGCGCCGACATCATCGAGACCAACACCTTCTCCTCCACGTCGATCGCCCAGGCCGATTACGGCATGGAGGATGCGGTCTATGACCTGAACCGGGACGGTGCCCGTCTGGTGCGGCGGGCCTGCATTCGCGCCCAACAGGAAGACGGCAAGCGACGCTTCGTCGCCGGCGCGCTGGGACCGACCAACCGCACCGCCTCGATGTCGCCGGACGTCAACAACCCCGGCTATCGCGCCGTCAACTTCGACGATCTGCGCATCGCCTATGGCGAGCAGTTGCGCGGCCTGATCGACGGCGGCGCCGACATCATCCTGATCGAGACGATCTTCGACACGCTGAACGCCAAGGCGGCGATCTTCGCCTGCAACGAGATCTTCCTCGAAAAGGGCGTGCATCTTCCGGTCATGATCTCAGGCACGATCACCGACCTGTCGGGCCGCACGCTGTCGGGCCAGACACCGACGGCCTTCTGGCATTCGATCCGCCACGCCAGTCCGTTCACGGTCGGCCTCAACTGCGCGCTCGGCGCCAACGCCATGCGCGCACATGTCGCCGAGATTTCCGGCGTCGCCAACACCTTCACCTGTGCCTATCCCAATGCCGGCCTGCCCAACGAGTTCGGCCGCTACGACGAGAGCCCGGAATTCATGGCGGCGCAGATCGAGGGTTTTGCGCGCGAGGGACTGGTCAATGTCGTCGGCGGCTGCTGCGGCTCGACGCCGGATCACATCCGCGCCATCGCAGCGGCAGTGAGGAAATATCCGCCGCGCGCCATTCCGGAGATCGAGCGCAAAATGCGCCTGTCAGGTCTGGAACCCTTCACGCTCACCAAGGAAATTCCGTTCGTCAATGTCGGCGAGCGCACCAACGTCACCGGCTCGGCGAAATTCAGGAAACTGATCACCGCCGGCGACTACCCTGCCGCCCTCGACATCGCGCGCGATCAGGTCTCCAACGGTGCCCAGATCATCGACATCAACATGGACGAGGGCCTGATCGATTCGAAGAAGGCGATGGTCGAGTATTTCAACCTGATCGCCGCCGAGCCGGATATCGCCCGCGTGCCGGTGATGATCGACAGTTCGAAATGGGAGATCATCGAGGCTGGCTTGAAATGCATGCAGGGCAAGCCGCTGGTCAATTCCATCTCGATGAAGGAAGGCGAGGAAGCTTTTCTCCACCATGCGAAACTCGTCCGCGCGTATGGCGCGGCGGTCGTCGTCATGGCGTTCGACGAGGAAGGCCAGGCGGACACGCAGGCGCGAAAAGTCGCCATCTGCACCCGCGCTTACAAGCTCCTGACCGAGCAGGCCGGCTTCCCGCCGGAAGACATCGTTTTCGACCCGAACATCTTCGCCATCGCCACCGGCATCGACGAGCACAACAATTACGGGGTCGACTTCATCGAGGCGACGCGGGAAATCATCCAGACCCTACCTCACGTCCACATTTCGGGTGGCGTCTCGAACCTGTCCTTCTCGTTTCGCGGCAACGAACCGGTGCGCGAGGCCATGCATGCCGTGTTCCTCTATCACGCCATCCAGGCCGGCATGGACATGGGCATCGTCAATGCCGGCCAACTTGCAGTCTACGAATCGATCGATCCGGAACTGCGCGAAGCCTGCGAGGACGTCGTCAACAACCGCCAGCCGGCGGGCGGCGGCAGCGCCACCGAGCGGATGCTGGAACTTGCCGAGCGCTTCAAGGGAACCGCCGGCAAGGAGGCCAAGGAACGCGATCTCGCCTGGCGGGAGTGGACTGTCGACAAGCGCATTTCGCATGCGCTGGTCAACGGCATCACCGAGTTCATCGACGCCGATACCGACGAGGCGCGGCTTGCCGCCGAGCGGCCGCTCCATGTCATCGAGGGCCCGCTGATGGCCGGCATGAACGTCGTCGGCGACCTGTTCGGTGCCGGAAAGATGTTCCTGCCGCAAGTGGTCAAGTCCGCGCGCGTGATGAAACAGGCGGTCGCCGGGCTGCTGCCGCACATGGAAGCCGAGAAGCTGGCCAACGCCGCCAATGGCATCGACACCGGCGAACGCCAGACCGCCGGAAAAATCCTGATGGCGACGGTCAAGGGCGACGTCCATGACATCGGCAAGAACATCGTCGGCGTCGTGCTCGCCTGCAACAACTACGAGATCATCGATCTAGGCGTCATGGTGCCAGCGACTAAGATTCTGCGGACGGCGCGCGAGCAAAACGTCGACATCATCGGCCTCTCCGGCCTGATCACGCCGTCGCTCGACGAGATGGCGCATGTCGCCTCCGAAATGGAGCGCGAAGGTTTCGACATTCCGTTGCTGATTGGCGGGGCGACGACCAGCCGCGTTCACACGGCGGTCAAGATCCACCCGCGCTATGAGCGCGGCCAGACGGTCTACGTCACAGATGCCAGCCGCGCCGTTGGCGTCGTCTCGTCATTGCTGTCCCACCAGGCAAAGGGCGACTATGTCGATACGGTACGCGCCGAGTACCGCAAGGTGGCGGACGCGCATGCGCGTAGTGAAGCCGACAAGCTGCGCCTTCCGCTCGCCAGGGCAAGGGCAAACGCCCACAAGATCGACTGGTCGGGCTATGTCCCGCAAAACCCCTCCTTCCTTGGGCTGAAGGTTTTCGAGACCTGGGACCTCGCCGAACTCGCCCGCTACATCGACTGGACGCCGTTCTTCCAGACCTGGGAGATGAGGGGGCGCTATCCGAAGATTCTCGAAGACGAGGCACAGGGGCCGGCGGCGCGCCAGCTGTTCGAGGATGCACAAGCGGTGCTGAAGCAGATCATCGCGGAACAATGGTTCGCACCGAAGGGCGTGATCGGCTTCTGGCCGGCCAATGCCGTCGGCGACGACATCAGGCTTTTCACCGACGACACGCGTTCGCAAGAGCTGGCGACCTTCTTCACGCTGCGCCAGCAACTGACCAAGCGCGACGGCAAGGCCAACGTCGCCCTGTCGGATTTCGTCGCGCCGCTCGAAAGTGGCAAGGCGGATTATCTCGGCGGGTTCATCGTGACCGCCGGCATCGAGGAAGTGGCGATCGCCGAGCGCTTCGAGCGGGCCAATGACGATTATTCCTCGATAATGGTGAAGGCGCTCGCCGACCGCTTCGCCGAAGCCTTCGCCGAGCGGCTGCACGAGCGTGTCCGAAAAGAGTTGTGGGGCTATGCGCCGGACGAGAACCTGGCCCCGGAGGATCTGATCGGCGAACCCTATTGCGGCATCAGGCCGGCGCCCGGCTATCCGGCGCAGCCCGACCATACCGAGAAGGCGACGCTGTTCAGGCTGCTCGACGGCGAACGCAACGCAGGGGTCACCTTGACCGAAAGCTATGCCATGTGGCCCGGCTCGTCGGTCTCCGGCATCTATCTCGCCCATCCGGAAAGCTATTATTTCGGGGTGGCCAAGATCGAGCGCGATCAGGTGGAGGACTATGCACGGCGCAAAGACATGTCAATTTCGGAGGTCGAGCAGTGGCTCGGGCCCATCCTGAATTACATCCCAGTGCAGGTCGCTGAGGCCGCTGAATAGATTGTCGGCGTACCAGCTTCAAAGTGGAATTCGTCCTGTATTCAAGCCTTGCCGGGCGCGCCGCTCACCCACTGGGCGGCAGGCGGCAAGAAGATGCAGAGATGGCGAAAATCCTAGGCATCTCCATAGCAGGAGTATGGGACGCGGTGAGCATTCCCGAGCGCGCCGGCGAGGTGTTCGATACGCTCGGCCTGTTGCGCCAAGAGGGCAAGATCGGCGGCTTCGGCTGGAGCACCGATCAC
>NZ_JAMYRB010000049.1:0-17411 GCF_040321165.1 Mesorhizobium sp. M0500 | reverse complement strand
CGGCGATCAGGCCATTCGCCGGGTTGGCCTCTTTGAGAAAATAGTCGAAGGACAGGCGCTGGATGTCCGAGAGAAGCTCGTCGTTCTGCGGGTGGTCGCTCGATGCATCCATGGCAGTCGATATAGAGGGGTTCGCTGCGCTTCCCACCTTTTTGGTCGTCTTATCGCCTATGCGCCAGCCGCGAAACGCGTGCCCTCCCGTGCGAGCGGGTTCGTTCTGCGATCCCTTTCCGGACGTCGATGGACACAGATAGATGACCGAGCATTCGTCAAAATCATGATCGAACTGGCGTCGGACGGCCGAACTGCGTTTGATATTCCTTTGGGCTGATACCCGTGCGTTTGCGGAAGTGATGTCGCAGCGTATCCGCTGAACTCATGCCCACGGCCGCGGCGATCTCTTCGATGCTGTGGTGGCGACCAATCAGGAGCTGCTTCGCCTCCTCAAGGCGCTCGGATACCAGCCATTCGCCTGGAGGCGATCCCGTCGCTTGGGTGAAGCGTCGTATAAAGGTCCGCAAGCTCATGTGGCATTCCGATGCCATTCGCTCCAGCGTCCAAGCGCCGCCGAGTTCAGCCCTCATCTTGTCCAGCAGTGGCGCAACTTCTGACCCACGCCGTGTCGGAACAGGTCGTTCAAGGAATTGGGCCTGCCCACCGGTACGGTGCGCCGGCATTACAAGCCTTCGAGCCACGGAGTTCGCCGCATCAGCTCCAAAGTCCTGGCGAACGATCTCGATCAGAAGGTCAATGCCGGCGGCACTCCCGGCGGACGTAAACACGCGGCCATGCGAGCGGTAGAGCGAGGCATGGTCCACGACCAACTTTGGATACTGGCTGCGCAGTGCATCAGCGTAGCGCCAGTGCGTGGTCGCCGTTCCGCCATCGAGAAGGCCCGTAGCGGCCAGCACGAATGCACCCGAGCAGATCGACGCCAATCTTGCCCCTCTGTCATGGGCATGACGCAACCGCTGGACGAGAGTTTGAGGTACAGGTTCGTCGACCTCTTTCCATCCTGGAACGACGATAATATCGCCCTCATCGATTAATCCGATGCCATGATCCGGCATCAGCAACAAGCCACCATTCGCACGAAGGGGGCCTTCCTCGATGGCGCAGCTTGCGAACCGGTACCAGCTTTCACCCATTTCAGGTCGCGCCAAACCGAAGACTTCGGCGACTATGCCGAACTCAAAGGTGCAAAGACCATCGTAGAGAAGCGCGACAACGAGGGGGCCGTTCGTGTTTGGCATGATATACCCGTAGTATGTCATTCACGCCAATTGCAAGGTGATATCCTAGTCAGCCACATGGAGAGCGAACAAGAACAAAAAGGAGATCACCTTGTCCTCCGCCGTCACAACCGTTCCCGCTGCTCCGAGCGAAATCGCACGCGAACACTTCTCAGCCGAATTTACCTTCGAAACGGACTGTTGGGATGTTCATCATGCGCTGTCGCGCGAACCCGATTTCGTCCTCCTCGATGTCCGCAGCCCTTCGATGTTCGCCCAAGGTCATGTCCCCGGGGCCATCAACTTGCCCCATGGCAAGATTGTCCGCTCAAAGCTCGAGTGCTGGTCCGACCAAACCGTATTCGTCACCTACTGCGCCGGCCCTCACTGCAACGGTGCCGCCCGTGGGGCGCTTCGCCTTGCGGAGCTCGGTCGCCCGGTGAAGATCATGGCTGGCGGCGTTACGGGTTGGCTCGATGAAGGCTTCGAGTTGGCGAAAGGTTCAGACACGTGATCATTGCGATCCGAGTTGCATCGCCAGGCGATGCCGCTCAGCTTCATGAACTGATTGTGGAGCATGCAACGTTCGAACGGAGCGCCGCATCTTGCACTGTCCGAACTGGAGAACCTTCTTCGAGACCCAGCCCAGCCGGTCAAACTCCCCGTTGCCGAGCGCGATAAACAATTATTGGGCTATTCCGCCATTAGCCATCGATCAAAGGGCTCTAACTTCGGCGAGCCGCTTGATTGCGTAATCGTTTTCCAACAAACAGCGGCTTCCCAAGCGGCTGACGCCTGAGCGGCAATGTCATGAGCGGCTTCTTCGAGACCAGCCGCATTGTTAGGGTCGCCATGAACAACACATGTCCTGTGCCCGACGAGCCGCGACCACGCTGCCCTACATCGGGCAACGCCGTCGGGCGGCATCGCGGCAAGGTCGATCCTGGTTCCGGTCTCGGCTTGCAGGAGGTCGATTGACGAACGCCAGCCTGGTCGTACGCGGAGTTCGTGAGAAAGCTTAACGTCAGCGACATCGAAAATGCGATCACCGAGCGAAAGGTGCAAATGTCGCTCCGCTGACGCTTCAAAGCCAAGCCCGCGCACCGTCACCCATAAGAGCTTTAGCTATCGCATTGGCGGCATCGTCGCTGCGCCTTCGGAACGTCGAATAGGCCCACCCGGGGCGCTCGCACTCGATCTCGGCGCGGGTTTTCCCTTGTCTCATTTGCAAATGAGCGAAACCAAGCTGTCGCGCGCTCGCTTGTGGAGTGCGCCTTTCGGCCGCCATGCAAGGAAATCATCAACACTTATCCAATCAACCGGGTTTGTGTCGGCGCCTGGCGGACTGAATTGGACATACAGATGCAGTTCGTCAGGCACAAAGACGACTTTCCATGACCCCTTGATGTCATTGGCAAGGTTGTAGGCGAGGACGGTCAGGGCGGGGCACTCCTTTCGCGGTGGAGCGTGCCTATCTCACGGGAAAATTCCATCACCAGAAGTTAGTATTGACGCTCGCGCTTTCTCAGAAATCCAACGTCCGCGTGATGCCGAAAGGTGCAGCTAACTTTTGTGTATCTCGATTGGGAACACGGGACCGCCGCGAAAGTTCGGTGCACGCAGCGAATCCTCCCCTCCAGGTATTGCTGCAGATCGGTATCCCGATCGGCCCGCGCTCCCCGCAAGGGCGCGGGCCTCGGCCTGTGGTGCTCATGCCATCTACTTCGATCCGCAAGATGGAATATGATCTGGATAGAAGGACCCTCTCGGTGTGGTTTGTCGCCAGCGGTAAACGGTACGAGTTTGAGGGGGTACCGCCGGAAACCTTTGCCGCGTTCCGGGCCGCGTTCGCCAAGGGCCGCTATTTCAACGACCACATCCGCAACAATTTCCGCTACCGTCTGGTTGCGAGCGATAGCGACCCGGGATGACCTGACCTGCCGGCGGCTCAATCGTCCTGTCGCTCCAACCGGCGGTTGGTGGACGCGTTGCCGCTGTGGCGCTTAGGGTTGGTTACGGTCCGCGCTCACTTGGCAAGCCCACCCCCCGCATCCCCCCGCCTGGTGCAAAGCGTTTGATCGGTCCCGCCGTTCTGGCAGTGCGGCGGGACTTTTTTGCGCTCCAGGTGGAGCATCGGCGCGCGGGGAAGGCGCGGTGCACGCAGCACCCTTTTCTCATCCAACGTACGTCGGTGGCGCGCTGAAGGGTCTCAAACGTCGGTCTGCCGCCGGAGCTCAACTAGCTGGACTATTGCTCGACCGGAAGCGGCTGGTGCTGCGGCTCAGCGTGGTGGAAGACCTGTCCAAGATCGCGCGCGTCGAACGTTTGGCCGCAGACTGGGCAGTAGACCAAGTGCTTCGACTCGTCCTCTACCGGCCCGTCATGCGGCCTGCCCTCATAGCCTGTCGCGATGTTGTCGGTTCTAATCCGGGCAACGACAAGTGCCTTTCGTCGTTTTGGCGGCCGATACCTCTCCACCAACCGGACCTTGCCACGGTCGACCGTGACCAGCGGCCCGAGGTCGATCGTCACAGTGTCCTCGTCGATGCGCGTGACCTCGCCTTTTAGCTCGATTTGCTGGCCTCGGTTCACCTTAGTGTGGTCGATGATGGAATGCGGGAAGTCGTAACCTGGGATCGAGACGCTTACGCGGTCCTCTGTTGTCCGCCTTCGAACCGTGGCAGTAATCGCCACCTGGTCACCAATGCCTATTCCCCGAGCCATGCCATGGATTCTGGTGCGGGCAGCGTCTTCTTCAAGAGGCTTCTAATATACGCGCCATCCTAACGCTGACCTACGACCAGAGTTACAAAAGTTGAACTTCATCGGGGAATACTCCTTCTGTCTACCTGTTGGATTGCCAGGCGCGTCCCGCGCATTCAGACAGGCGAAAGAAGATGAAACGCATCCTTTTGGCTTCGGCCGTGCTGGCGGTGTCGGCCGGGCTTTCCTTTGCCCAGACGACGAGCGGAACTTCGAGCGGAACCTCGACGAGCGGAACCTCGACCACGACAACCATGCCCAGCACGACGGATCAGGGCACCGGCACGACGGGCAGCGGGACCAACATGTCCGGCGATCAGGGCACCGACACGACCACCACCAGCGGCACCACAAATCCGAACTCGGCCAGGGACTGCGCGCCCGGCCAGCAGACTGGCAGCGCTCAGCAGGCGGCGCCAGGTCAGCAGGACACGACAGCCAACACCGCCGCGCCAGGCCAGGTGAAAAAGACCGACGAAGGTTGCTGATTGGCACATCGGCACAGGTTGGAATCACCAGCGTTTGGCTGGCCAGTCTCCCCCGACCACCGCCTGAACTCAACTCGGCTGGCGAGCAAGTTGCCGCCAGCCGAGCATCAGTCCAGGAACATTTGCGCTTGCTTGTGCTTTCAGTGGGGCACGCCTGGCTACTGTTTGCTTTCGGTCAGATAGATATCCGTCTGCTCGCGCATCTTGCCTGAAGGGAGCTGCGGCCGCGCTCAGAGGAGAGGCTAACAGGTGATTTCGATCGACGCGCTGTATTGCCGATAGTGCTAGAGCGATTCGAACCCTACATCGGACAACGTCTTCGGGGTTGATCGTTGCGGCCGGCTTTGCAGTGGTTCCGGAGGAACGGAGCTTCCGCCGCGTTGCCCGGCGGGCTCGACCCACTACTGACTTCTGCGAGCCAAAGCCGGCGATCTCAACTCGTAGAAGTGAGCGGACCGTCTCGCCAGCTCGCAAAATTCCGTTGGTGTCAGACCTGTAAAACGGCGGAACTCATGAACGGCCTGCGATTGATCAAAGTAGGCCTCATCGACAAGCTGCGTAAATTTCTCGTTCGGATCTTGCAATATCGCTTTGATAGTTCGTCTCAACCGCGCAAGTTGGCGAAAGCGGACCGGCGAATTTGCCGTTGCTCTCCTGAAACGGTTCTCAAGCTGTCTCTCGCTCAGTCCCACAAGATCGCAGATTTTGGAGATCGATGATGTTCCCGTCTCGAGAAGTCGGAAGGCGGCATCGAGGGTGCGCCGCTCTGCTCGGGGATTGAGACGTTGCTGTAGAAAATGGTTCAGCAGGTGGACCCGCGTGCTGTCAAGCGCCGTGGTTACGATTTGCTCCGTCAGACGCGTTGCCTCTTGTCCCCAGATCACCTCGAGTGGAACAATTCTGTCTGCAAGTTCGGAAACAGGTACTCCCAGCAGATGTTCTGCCATGCCCGCCCGAATACGGACAGCAAGAAAGCGAAATCCCGGCACGGCCTTTGGGTGAATGGGCTGGCTACGGCAGCACAAAACATGGGCCCGCGGCGGCTGTTTCCCGTTAAGCAGAAAGCCTCGTGCAACGTGAAAGAATATCTCAGCTCCGCCTGGGCTTGGCCAGAACGGCATAAATTCGATGTTTTCGCCAGGATTGGTCTCACGTGACCAGTAGCGATCAACCACGTGACCTATCGATTCGATCGGTCGATAGGATATACTCAGCATCCAAGCCTCTCAAAATCCATGACTTATCTGTTACGCCACTTCTGCAGTCGCCCATCGCATACATAGATTATCTTGGCTCAGTGTACAGGCGCACGATGCTGGTTATGTTGTCATCGCCCATGCCGCGATCAATCCCATGCTGGAAGACCTCGCGGGCCGCAATAGTCAGAGGCATATGCTGTGAGCAGTCCGCGCCCGCCATAGCGATTGCATATGCAAGGTCTTTGTCCATGAGTTCTACTGGAAACAAGGGTGCGAACGTGCCCGCGCGCATGGAGGCTGCCATCGTTTTCGCCGCTGGGCTGCTGGCGGGCGTCGTGCCAATAATCTCGACGGCTCGATCGACATCGGCGCCCAGCCGCTGCAGCAGGCCAATGAGTTCGGCCATTGCGCCAACCTGGATAGCGAGAAGAGAGTTGACGGAGAGCTTCACCATGGCGCCTGCCCCGACCGGCCCAGCGTGATGTACTGCTGTCCCCATGGCTTTGAGCAGCGGTTCTGTTCGCGCAAGGACGTCCTTCTCGCCGCCGACGATATAGATCAGCTGGGCCGCCTCCGCTTGTGGGCGCCCGCCTGCCACCGGTGCCTCAAGGAAGGCGACGCCCCGAGCCGATGCGGCTTTGGCGAGCTCGCCGATCCAAACCGGCGTCAGTGTCGAGCTCTCGATCGCCACCGCGCCCGCCTTGAGCCCAGCAAGTGCCCCCGTGTCCTCGTCGAGCCATATTTTCCGTGATGCAATGCCGTCTCGAACCATGGCGATCACGAAATCTGCTTCTGCCGCGGCCTCTCGCGGCGTGCCGGCGAGACGTGCTCCTGTGGAAATGAGCGAATGCGCCGCCTCCTTTGACCGGTTCCACACCGTCAAGCGGTGCCCTGCCTTGAGCAGATTGGCTGCCATGCGCGACCCCATCGCTCCAAGTCCTAGAACTGCCACTTCAGCCATCGGAAATCCTTTCCGTCCGTCGTAGGTTGTATGAAGAGCCAATCCAGTTGTGTGGTCGACAGCTAAATGGCGAACACGCTTAGATCGCGTGGCTGTCGGCTGGCACAGCTATGTATTCGGCAAAAACCACGAACGCGGCTGCCGCAGGCGGCTCTCTAAGTAGATCATTGAACACGGATAGCGCATTGCGCACATGGGGAGAGGCCATATGAGACTCCCAAGCCGCATGATCGCGGTATTGTTCCACGACATAAAAATGCGTGGTGTCGGACGTGCTCTGAGCGGCGTGATACGACACCGCGCCCGACTCAGCGGATGTCTGCCGCGTGAGATCGATGAGGATGTCACGGACTTGATCGACGGTCTCGGCCCGAGCGAGAAGATTCGCGATGAACATCATTAGCAGACCCTTGTTGATGCTGGAATGCTAGCTCGGCGAAGCTGCGTCGCATTGTAGAAATGCGAAATGGCAGCGAAATCACGCGTGGCTCCGGACGCGTCCGCAACATTGTAGATCCACCGGCCTGCTGCGGCTCGGGATCAGCACCGACGCTGCACGTGCCAAACAACAGGAGGAAGGCCGGAAGCTGAGCCAGACTCTCTTTAACGGGTTCGCCGTTGACGGGATCCTGTAGAATTCGCGGCTGACCGGAGCGGAATGCGTGGCGGTCTACGACCGCGCCGTTGACGGCAGGCTCAGGGCCCGACGGGCCACGGCGCTCACGCGGAACTCGTGCCGGCGCTAAGGCAGCTGAACGTCCGGGTTATCCGTGGCGACATTGCGTAAGGGGCCGTCGGGCTATCTCTAGGTTGCCCCCTGCCCGACGCTAGGTCCCACCCATCGCACAGTACCGATGGTCATGTAGACCGCGGCCCCACGACTTGCCCCAGTTACTTGAAGGTAGTCCGCGAGTTGGCTGGGTGCTGCCACGGCTTGGATGGAAGAGGTCGGAGCCCGCAACGGGGAAGGTTCGTTACCTACAGCAGGGCAGCGGATACGGGCCTCTTCAATCAGGGCTGGAAGGACAGTGCCGATGCGATCTTTCCATACCGACGGCACTGTTCCCAAGGGACCGATCGCCTTAGTCGAGGTGCAAGGTTACGTAACGTACACCGGAGGGGAGAACCAATGGGTTACCACGACACCTCCTACTCAGGGGAGAGATACACGTTGGCCTCCTTAGCGGCAGCCTCAAAGGCCTTTCGTATTATGTGGGGGTCAATCGAATCGCTCTCCAAGGCTGACAGGCAGAGGGTCACCGCCTTATGCCAGCGAGGCCCTCGCCGGGTCCACATTTTGAGCTGCTCAAGGGCTTCCTTCGCATTGTTGCAGCCATGCCTGACACCGGTTTCAGTCTTCACGAACACCGGAGGGACGAACCAGATGGGCGCCATGATACCTCCTACTCAGGGGAGAGATACACGTTGGCCTCCTTGGCAGCCGCCTCAAAGGCTTCACGGACCTCATGGGGGACATCCTGCCCTCGAACGCGTCGACGCAGGATTGGACCGCCTTCGTCCACCTCGGGCCCTTTGTGTCCCATGCCAGGAGTTCCTCGGCGGCTCCCTCGACGTGGCTGACCCCATTGCGAATGCCCGGACGTTTCGTCTTCACGTAGACCGGTGGAGAGAACCAGAGAGGACCCATAAGGGGGAACTTAGAGCGGCAAGAGCCCGCCGACCAACCCCGCTTTAGCCGCAGCTAAGGGAACGATGTAGGCCCACGCGGGTTTAGAGGTGGCAGCGGGATTCTTCGTGGATGTGCAGCCGCTGTGGGGGGGTCCGTCGCCTCTCCCTCACCGGCGGCGGACTCCTTTCGCGAAGGCGGTGTTGGTAATAGACACCTAGAAGCTTATACCGCATCCAATTTAGCTAGTTCTCATTGGGGGAGTAATGTCCCCTCCTCTTTTGCAGCAGCCAGGAATGCCTTGCGGGCCTCCTCAGGTTCCATCTCGTCGAAAATCACGGCCATGCAAACGCGCACCGCGAGGTCCCAGCAAGGGCCACGCTTGGTCCACTTCATCAGCTCCTCGCCGGCAGTCTCGGCGTTGTTGACGTTGTGGATGATCCCGGGACGCTCGGACTTGACCGGGACCGGAGGGTTGAACCAGTGGAGAGCCATGCGGTCACTCTTTGTCGGCCCGATCAAGTTCCTCCAGCAAATACTTTTGCTCAGCCCAGTTCCCGTTCTACAGGCAGAGTGAGCAGGTTGCGAAGGTAATTGCGGATTACTCCTCTAGCTATTGAAAATGGCGCAGGACGGCGCGCTTTCGTTGCGATGTGCCACAGTGACTGAAGTTGGCTGACAGCTACTCGCGACAGTCGAAAGCCACGCAGAGGCATGGCAGTTGCTGCCTCGACGATCGCCTCGGTTAGTTCTTCGTCGGAGGCCACCAAGCAAGGCGCAGCCTCCCGAGCTTCGCGTAGTGCAGCTTTGATCGAGACCGTGTCGCCACGGTCCGCCCTGTTGAGGAGGCGGTTATTCGCGAAGATCGAACCCGACGAACAGGCCAAAGGCTGGGGCAACATTGACAATAAGCTCCACCAGCTCGCAGTCAGTTTCCGCCAGATATGGCCCGTTTCGGCGCACCGCTGCAATAGTCTCTTTGACGGAGATGATTTGGCCGCGACGGGCTTGTAGGATCAGCTCGTGAACAAGGTGTTTGGCAGTCACTTTGTCGGGTCGGCAGTTCGTCCAAACGTTCATACAAGGCCTCCCACCTCAGCGAGAACCCAAGGGAACATTCATGATCCTCTGTCGAGAAAAATCAAGAAGAATGTTTGATAACTTCTGAGTGGGAATCAGGGGGACAAGCCACGAAGCGAGCCTCTATACTCTTTGACCTGACGCTCAGCCAGCCGGCTAGGGACCTTCTTCCGTCGGGCCCTGTTTGGCCCGATCAATAGCCGCAAGTAATGACTGTAGGGTTGGCGGCAGTTCTGGTTCGACCTCCAGATTTAAGAATGTTTGTACGTGATGACGATAGCCTTCGGAACGGATCAGTTTCCGAAACGCTTCGGAGACAGACTGATGGTCTGCTTTGTTGCTCGTTGTCATGTTCGGGAAGTCCGTCCCAATGAGCCGCAACTCGCCCGCAACGAATGGGTTCCATCAGGAGATCGGAATATTTGGCTGAATTTTCTGAGCGGGAGATCGGATAACTGGCTCGCGCGAAGACCCCCCGTGCCCCCTTCGTTTGCCGCAGCATTAATCCTCGCTCTTTGAACTGAAGATTCATGTCGATCTGGCGTCGGTGTTGCACATCGTGAATCTTGGAATGCTTCTGTCCAATGTTTGCTCACAGCGGGTTGACACTACGGCGATACAACGGCCGCGCTTGTCCGCGTACGGAAGATGCAAGCGCAGTTTGAACAGCCCAAGGGCGCGGCGCTGTCCAGCCAGATAAAGGGCGGACGAACGGATAAGCGGGAGTCCGACGGCTAGGGCACGAGTCCAGCCTAGTGCGTCGCTGGCGTCTTCGGACTACTGGTGAAGCGACGGCGCCTACTCCACCGCAACCATGTCGCCCAGTTCTGTCACGACGCTCTATCTGTCAAGACATAGCGTGCCGGCGAAGGTCCGCCCTCGCGACAGGGATTCGTTCTAGGCCGATCGGTCGGCAACGCGACCGGCCAGATGAGCGAGAGCTTACCCTCGGGTGTTGGTCTCGACCCGGCTCGCACAGGCTGTGAAGGGACATCTCCAAACACTCATCGACGGTCGTCGATCACTGCCGACTACGAGTCGAGGTCGTATGGCTCGTGGCCTAGCTCGTTGTGATGAAGCGCCGCTGCCATACACCTGATGTCGAACGCCTGGCCGCACGCCGGGCAGAGGACGAAATACTCCTCCTCCCGAAGTGGCGATGCATCGTGGTCTTGGGGGATGACGATGTCATTGTTTTCATCGGGCATTGGGTCCTCCGGCAACGCCGCCCGCCATGCTGGAACGCCTGCCGGCAGGATTTGTTTCAAAGTTACTGCGCTTAACAAGGAGGCCCGGAACGGGTGAAGCACAATGTCGGTAAGCGCAAGGCGACGACAATCAGCGGCCCCGCTAACAATCGTGGTTGCGCCTTTGGGCATCGTGGTTCAGACCGCTGGCGGATTAGAACTCTGTCGGCTTTGCGATCGGCTCATCGCTGCCGAAAATCAGTGACCTATATAAGGGGCATGTCCACGCGCCGAAAAACCAATGCAACAGCGAAGCTGATTGGAGGATGGCCTTTAACCCCGGCTGCAACGCTTGGATCGTCCGTCAGAGCGACGGGTATTTTTCTCGAAATACGCGCCCGCCTTCCAACGGAGTTCAGGAAACTGCTCCATATCGAGTCCCGCGTGCTTACCCTGCGCCTGTCTGAGGGCGCCGAGAATGATGTGCAGGTGGTATTCGGGATCGTATCCAAAGCACTGCAGAATATCGAAGACCTGCCCGTAATCCCCCGTGAAATCGAGGACATTCTGACGATCTCGACGGCCGAACGGCACCGCTGGCTGAAAGATGGTCGCTTGCAGAG
Source organism: Mesorhizobium sp. M0500 (assembly GCF_040321165.1). NCBI lineage: Bacteria > Pseudomonadati > Pseudomonadota > Alphaproteobacteria > Hyphomicrobiales > Phyllobacteriaceae > Mesorhizobium > Mesorhizobium sp. M0500. Next base: position 6,251 of record NZ_JAMYRB010000049.1, on the reverse strand, counting down.
CGCCGGGACGAAAACGGTGAAACTTCGCGGGCGGGCAAGGAAAATCACCTTTCACGTGTTCGACCCGCAGCACGTGGAGGATGTGCTTGACCGCGACCTGGTTACGGTCTGGCGCGAACAGGACGCAGTGACAGCTGCAGAGAATAGGCGGCGAGCCGCGGGGAGGGCCGCTATGAAACGCGCTCAAAGAAGCGGTCGCGGAACTGCAGCTTCAGCTGGTTATGGGCCCGATGAGAACTCGCACTCCAGTTTGCGCGGCTGGGAAGATTTTGAGAAGGACGGACTCCTGCGCTGATAGGCCGGGCGCACAAGCAGGTTAGGACGTTTGCCTGCGCCGTGCGAGATGCGCAAGGAGGGCCGTCAAACGCATCGCGTTCAGGACCCGCTTCGCAGGGACACCGCCCTTGCGCGCCATCTCGACACCCCAATGCATGTGGTCGAGCTCGCGGATCGAATGAGCGTCCGGATTGATGCTGAAGATGCAGCCCTGATCGAGTGCCTTTTGATGCCAGCGCCAGTCGAGGTCGAGTCGCCACGGATGTGCGTTGATTTCGACAGCGACGCCGTGTTTCGCACACGCTTTAAGGACTTTGTCGACGTCGAGATCATAACCGGGCCGGCGCAACAGCTGGCGACCGGTCATGTGCCCGATGATTGTTGTCCGAGGATTTCCGATCGCCTCAATGATACGCTCCGTCTGTTCCTTCTTGGGCAACTTGAAGCGGCTGTGCACGCTCGCGACGACGAAATCGAACGTCTCCAAGATATCATTCGGGTAATCGAGCGAGCCATCCGCCAGGATGTCCGCCTCGATGCCCTTCAGTATGCGAAATTTTCCATTGTATGCCTTGTTCAGCCGGTCAGCTTCGCGGTGCTGTTCAGCAATCTCCTGCAACGAAAGGCCGCCTGCGTAGTGAGCGGACTGCGAATGATCGGCGACACCATAGTAGTCGAAACCGCGCTTGCGCGTGGCTTCAGCCATTGCCTCAAGCGTTTCGGTGCCATCGGATGCGGTCGTGTGAGAATGCAGGATGCCATGCAGATCTTCATCCCGAATGAGGGCGGGTAGCTTCTGCTTTGCCGCTCGCTCAATCTCGTCGCTGCTTTCGCGCAATTCAGGCTCGATAAACTGCAAGTCTAGAGCTTGGTAGATTTCTTCTTCTGTCGCTGACGCGATCAGCTTTCTCCCGCGATGAAGCCCGTCGGCGTCTAGGGTGAACCCCTTGTCGGCCGCGAACGTCTTCAATTGCTCGAGGTGGTCTGCCGAACCGGTTGCTTCGAGCAGGCTCGCGCCAAAGTGCTTCCGGTCCGTGACAACAAGCCTGAGGGTCGTATCCTCAATACCAGTCGACTTTAAGCCCTGCGCTACCAGAACGAAGTCGGAAACGAGCTCGCAACCGCGCCGGAAGTCGCCTGCAATTTCGACGCGAGAAAACTCTGGATGCTGTTGCTTCACCGATATGACCGCATGGTGGAGAAGAGCGGCGGCCTTGTGCAGGTGAAGTTGCGTTTTGCCGCTTCGCACGATGGCCAGGTTCTGCAGAAGCTTTGTCTGAAGCGCGGCGCCGAGGCCTTTGACCGGGCGGATGCGGTCTTCTCTTGCTGCGGCCTCGAGCTCCGCCAGCGAGTTCACGCCGAGCGCCTGATGAAGCTTCATTATCTTATCGGGACGAAGCCCGGGTATGGCAAACAGCTCCATCACGCCCGCTGGAACATCCTCGCGCAGCTTCTCAAGGCTCGGGTGCGTGCCGGTTTGGTAAAGCTTGGTCACGATGTCTGCGATCGCGTCGCCGATCCCCGGGATCTTGGTGAGGGCGCCGGCGGCGATGATCCGATCAAGCGGCTGCGACAGCGCCGTCAGACTGTCTGCCGCGCGCAAGTAAGCCTTTGTGCGATAGGGATTGTCGCCGCGCATAGACGCCCGTTGCGCGTATTCCCTCAAAAGACTGGCGACGGTCCTCGGATCGATTTTTGCCATGGCTTCAGCCAAACGAGGCCGATCTCCGCAGGTTCCAATCAGGCAAGACCATGAGCGCCGCGTTGCCCTTTAAATCCCGGCTTTACTGCCTCTTCCCGCGTCGGACGCTACAGATTGGGCAAGGATTGGTCAGCGCGACCCCATCCCGCCAGAGCTTTGGAGGCTGCGCGTTTCTTTAATTCAGGAGCATCGCCCACGTGGAAATGAGAGGGCGCATCTATTGTCTTCATCTCCGCCCACGTGATCGGTGCCGCGACAGGAGCGCCCGGACGTGATCTTGCGCTGTAGGGCATGATCGCGGTCGCCCCGCGCTGATTGCGCAGATAGTCCACAAAGATGCGACCCTTGCGGCGCGCCTTTGACAACACAGCCGTGAAATGGGCCGGATCGCTCTGGGCGACCGCCTGCGCCAGGCGAGACGCGAAGTCCTTCACCTCTGGCCACTCGGCGCCAGGGGTGAGGGGCGCGATGACGTGCACTCCTTTGCCTCCCGTCAGCATCGGGAAAGTCGTAAGCCCCAGAGATTTAAGGATAGCGCGGAACTGAAAGGCAGCGGCGCGGACGGCCTCAAAATCGAGGCCTTCATCGGGGTCGAGGTCGAACACGAGGCGGTCGGCCTTTTCGACATCCTCGATCCGAGCCCCCCATCCATGCAGCTCGATCGTTCCCATCTGGACGCAAGTCATCAGTCCGTCGGCATCGTCGACATAGAGATATGGTTCCTCGTGCCCGTCCTTCTCCGTGATGCCTACGTGGTGGACTTTGTCGCCAAAGCTGCCGGCGTCGTGTTTCTGGAAGAAGCACTTCTTCGCGCGGCCCTGTGGGCATCGAACCAGACTGATCGGCCGGCTGCCAACCCAAGGAAGCATGATCGCCGCGACCGCTGCGTAATGGTCGGCAAGCTGTCCCTTGGTGATGTTGGACTCCGGATAGATGACGCGGTCACGGTTACTTATCGCGATGGCGGTTGTCGCAAACGCGGCGAGATCGGCTGCATGACGTTCCGTCTCGAGCACGACCGCCTCCGGCTTCTTGTCTTCGCGGAGACCAAGGTAGCTCGGATGTCGTAACGTCCCTTCATTTGTCATTTCGGTGAAGGCAATCTCAGCGACCAGTTTCGGACGGAGCCAGTGTGCGCCGCGCACTTCGGCGCGTGGTGCGTCGACGGTGGCGGCCTTCTGCTCAAGCGGCGCCATGATCTTCAAGAGACGAAGAAGTTCAGCGGTATCGAAGCCGGTGCCGACTTTCCCGGCGTAACGCAGCTTGCCGCGGTCATAAACGCCAAGGATCAAGGACCGAAACGCGCGGACCTTGTCGGACGGCGTCCAGCCGACAATCACAAATTCCTGCCGCCTGATGCATTTGATCTTCAGCCAGCTTGCGCCGCGGGCTCCCACATAACTCGAGTCCGCGAGCTTTGAAATGACGCCCTCAAGACCGGCAGCGCAGAAGCGATCGAGCAGCTCTTCTCCGCGGCCGAGGATATGGTCGGAGTAGCGAAGGACGGGATTTTTCGCGGGCAAGATCGCCTCCAGGTTCGCCTTACGCTCAACAAGAGGAAGCCTTGTCAGATCCTCGCCGTCGAGCTGCAGCAGATCGAACGCATAAAAGTCGATAGTCGCCGGGGCACCCTTCAATGCATTCTGAAGCGCCTGGAAGTTAGATCTTCCTTCCACATCGACAACCACGGCCTCGCCGTCAATCAGGGCTGAGCGCACCTTGAGCTTGCGAGCCTCGGAGAGGATCGAGGGAAAACGGCTAGACCAGTCCAGACCAGATCGTGTGTACGCTCGCGCTTCGCCGCCGCCGACGGCAACGAGAATACGATAGCCGTCGTATTTCATCTCATGGATCCAACGATCGCCGGCAGGGACCGTGTCCACGAGCGTTGCGAGCTGGACCGGCCGGAAAGCGGGCGGCGCTAAAGTGACCTCGTCACGAGCGGGCGACTTCGCTTGACTAGCGCTCGACGCATTGATTGCCTTACGCGACGTTGGCTTGACCACTCTGACCTAAACCATACTCAGAGACGAAACAGCGTTATCCGCCGTCCAACGCGCGACTACTTCTTTAGTTTCGCTGCCGGCCGTGTTGAGCTTTTCGCGATCATTGCCGACCCGCTTGATTAGCGCCTCGGCCTGAGGCCGTGCTTCCTGCCTCCGGCCCTTCCATTCCCGATTTTCGCGCACAGCTCACAGGCAATAATCAAGAGCAGGAACGTGCCCTCAAATGCCGCCACAGCGTATCCGGTTTCTGCCATCGGCTTTCGAAGCCTGACATTCCGGTTCCGGTCCCCCTACCTCAACGTGCCCCATTGACGCCAAGTACCTCGCCCAGAGCAGCTCCGATACCAGTTTCAAGAAGTGCAAAATGCCCATGAATGCGCCGACCAGAGTCAATGCTCTCGTATCCGGGTCTATTTCGAGCAGCGCGGACTTGGTCAGCATTAGACAGCCTAACGGGTCCTTCCCAACATAGCCATGGGCACCGGCCTGCTACTCACGGAGCACCCCCTCCTCCTTGGCAGCAGCCTCGAAAGCCTGACGGACCTCTTCCGGAGTCACACGGTCCTGAAAGGCGTCGGCGCACAGTTGCACAGCCTTCCTCCACTTAGGTCCCATCTTGGTCCATTTCATGAGTTCCTCGGCGGCACCCTCGACATTGTTACACCCGTAGGTGACCCCAGGTCGGTCGGTCTTGACGTACACCGGAGGGGAGAACCAATGGGTTGCCATGACACCTCCTCCTACTGGGAAAGATACATCTTGGCTTCCTTGGCGGCAGCCTCGAAGGCCTTTCGGACCACCTGAGGGTCAATCGGATCGCCCTCCAAGGCTGACAGGCAGAGGGTCGCCGCCTTGTGCCAGCGAGGCCCTCGCCGGGTCCACATCTTGAGCTGCTCAAGGGCTTCCTTCGCATTGTTGCAGCCATGCCTGACACCGGTTTCAGTCTTCACGAACACCGGAGGGACGAACCAATGGGTTGCCATGATACCTCCTACTCAGGGGAGAGATACATGTTGGCCTCCTTGGCAGCCGCCTCAAAGGCTTCACGGACCTCTTGGGGGGAGGCGCTTCCCTCGAACGCATCCACGCAGGATTGGACCGCCTTGGTCCACTTCGGGCCCTTTGTGTCCCACGCCATGAGTTCCTCGGCGGCTCCCTCGACGTGGCTGACCCCATTGCGAATGCCCGGACGTTTCGTCTTCACGTAAACCGGTGGAGAGAACCAGAGAGGGCCCATAAGGGGGAACTTAGAGCGGCAAGAGCCCGCCGACCAACCCCGCTTTAGCCGCAGCTAAGGGAACGATGTAGGCCCTCGCGGGTTTAGAGGTGGCAGCGGGATTCTTCGTGGATGTGCAGCCGCTGTGGGGGGGTCCGTCGCCTCTCCCTCACTGGCGGCGGGCTCCTTTCGCGCGAAGGCGGTGTTGGTAATAGACACCTAGAAGCTTATACCGCAATCCAATTTAGCTAATTGTCTTTAGCTAATTGTCATTGGGGACTAATGTCCCCTCCTCTTTTGCAGCAGCCAGGAATGCCTTGCGGGCCTCCTCAGCTTCCATCTCGTCGAATATCACGGCCATGCAAACGCGCACCGCGAGGTCCCAGCAAGGGCCACGCTTGGTCCACTTCATCAGCTCCTCGCCGGCTGTCTCGGCGTTGTTGACGTTGCGGATGATCCCGGGACGCTCGGTCTTGACGGGGACCGGAGGGTTGAACCAGTGGAGAGCCATACGTCACTCTTTGTCGGCCCGATCAATTTCCTCCAGCAAATACTTTTGCTCAGCCCAGTTCCCGTTCTACAGGCAGAGTGAGCAGGTTGCGAAGGTAATTGCGGATTACCTCCTCTAGCTATTGAAAATGGCGCAGGACGGCGCGCTTTCGTTGCGATGTGCCACAGTGACTGAAGTTGGCTGACAGCTACTCGCGAGAGTCGAAAGCCACGCAGAGGCCCATGGCAGTTGCTGCCTCGACGATCGCCTCGGTTAGTTCTTCGTCGGAGGCCACCAAATAAGGCGCAGCCTCCCGAGCTTCGCGTAGTGCCGCTTTCATCGAGACCGTGTCGCGACGGTCCGCCCTGTTGAGGAGTACAGTGATTGCTTGCTCTAGAAGCGGACCTACCCTTTGCGCGACGCTCATCCAGCCCCCCAGGGACACGCTCTCTACTCCCTACCTGAGCGGCATCAAGGTAAGCGCTGTTGTGGGACCACCTTTCGGGAGTGGTCGCGATCTGTGAGGTTGCCGATCCTGTATTGGGATCGGAGATCGGCTTG
>NZ_JAMYRB010000048.1:0-20181 GCF_040321165.1 Mesorhizobium sp. M0500 | reverse complement strand
TCACCATGGGCTTCCATCCTTCGAAAGCCCGGCTTCCAAGTCAATTCTGCTTGTTCATCCCGTCCGGTCCGAGGGGCGCACTCCATCTCCACCGTAGAATTTTCACCATGTTGGCGAACGCCGGCATTCAGGTGACTACGCCTGGGGCGTTCGATCGGCGGCGGCGGCACAAGGTCCATCGTCATCGGCGACAATTTAACCCTCCTATTCTGGTAAAGTGTCACGACTGACCGTCGCCTGCCTGAAAGCATCTTCGGGCTAGCTTTGGTCGCCATGCTCCTCTTCATCGCCGTGATGACGAAGCATGTGTTCGAGCAGTGAGAGGCTTGGTCGCAGATCGACTTCATGAGGGGCTCAAAACTGGACGCCTATCCTCCCGTCTAGGGGGTCACAAATTGCACGCCGATTCACTGCTGGGCGCAGTCAGCGGATCGGAACTATCAAACCTGAAGGTCTCTGTGACGTCGTCATTTTGGTCTGTTGCATAACGCTACCCTCGATCCCGTCGAAATCTGGAAGCGCCCTTCACTGCGGTCGTTGCCCGATTGGCGGAACCTGGATTGAAGTCCGGAATGACCGTCGTGCTCTCGCGGTCTCGGATTTCAGACGGCTTGGCCGCAAGATATGACCGGTTGAGTGAACCATGGCTGCCACATGCCCTGACGCTGTACCCCTTTGGGGATAGCATCGAGAAAAGGGGCAGCAACCTTGAAGCTGGTCAAACGCAAACCGTTCGTCGCCCTGCTTCTCATTGCGGCCACGGCCGGGCATTGGCCGCAATGAGCCCCGGACAGGGACACCATCAGACAGAATAAGACTGATTATCGGAAAAACTGGCACTCCCACTGGTCATGGGCGCCTGGTGCGGAACTACTACTCGTTTATGTGCAATCCGCTTTCATCTGCGATTAGACGATACGTCTTTCTTTACCAGCCATCCTTGACTGGTGACCTAGCGACACTTATGTCTGGTCCCTAAAGACATATACGTCCGGTTGCGCGCCCTTGCGGACAGCGCCAACACTGCGCATTTGTGTCCCAGAAGCTGACAAAAGGACATTACCATGACCGCAATTCCTCCACAAGAAGACGACGCAAAGCCGGCGCCGACGATCAAAACCAACAAAGCCTCCGCCGATAAATGGGGTCAACAGGTGATCGAGCTGGGCTTCTGTCTCGTCCCCTCGCTTTTGCTGCGCGCGCAGCAGCGCATTGGGCTCAATCCCACCCAGCTCGCAGTTCTACTGCAATTGTGCGATTTCTGGTGGGACAAGGAGCGGAAACCTTTCCCGAGCAAGGAGACCCTCGCACAGCGGTTGAGCCTGAGTGAACGCCAGGTGCAACGATACATTGCAGAACTCGAGCAGGCTGGATTGGTTCAGCGGATCGAGCGTCGCAGCAGCAACGGCGGCAAGCTCAGCAATACCTACGACCTGAGCGGTCTGGTGAAGCGCCTTCAGGAACTCGAACCTGAATTCCGCGAAATCGAAGAGTCGGCCAAGGCAGCCCGTAAGGCGGTGACGAAGCGTGGTTACAAGGCGGCAGCCAAACCGAGCGGCGAGGCCGCACGGTGATCGCCTCGAGTCCGGCGGATAAGAAGAACACGAGCGAGGGATTGGCATGAGTTGGGCGCTATTTATTGACGAGTCAGGCCAAGATCGCAGGAATTCGCCGTATGAAGTGCTGGCAGGCGTTGCGATCGAGGACCGAAAGATATGGCCCCTCATCCGGCAACTGTCCGACGCTCAGCAGCATATCTTCGGGATGCGTCTTTATCAGGCCTACGGCCAGGAGGCGAAAGCCAAGGAGCTGCTCAAGCCAAAAGCTTTCAGACACGCTGCACAATTGCCAGCCTTCGAGCAGAACACCCGCAGTCGCCTTGCGCGGGAAATCCTTCTTGATGGAACAGCAGTGACACGCGATCGGTTGACTGCGCTTGCTCAGGCAAAGATCGCCTATTGCGAGTTTGCGCTCAACCTTGCTCGTAGTCACGGCGCACAGGTCTTCGCGACTATGATCCCGCAATCAGCACCGCGGCCGCCGAGCGATGACGCGATGCGAAAGGACTACGCTTTCCTGTTCGAGCGCTTCTATTATTTTTTGAATGGAATGCCGGACGATCCGATGGGATATCTCGTGTTCGACGAGCTCGACAAAGCTCAAAGCCATGTCCTGCTTGGGCAGGTGTCGAACTACTTCATAAGAACGCGGAACGGCAGGGTGCGCTCCCGACTCATTATCCCGGAGCCCTTCTTCGTGCACAGCGATCTAACGACGCTCATTCAGCTGACCGACATCGTTGCGTATGTGATCAGTTGGGGCTTGCGATTGAATGGCATGACCCTGCCCGCCAGACCCGAACTGGCGGGACTAGCTGATCGCGTGAAGCGAATCCGATTCAGTCGCGAGACCGAAGGAGGTGAAAAAATCTGGGGGATCAAGCACATTCGGGATTTGAGGCCAATTCCCCTCAACCCGGCATAAAAAAAGGCAATGCCCACGTTTCCGCGTACAAAGCCTCCGAGGAGACATCTATGTCATGGGGGCGCTAATGTCAACCTTACCGCAGATCGCCCAGGATACCGACGGCGAAACCACATAACCTCCGCAGGGTACCGCAGATCAAACCTTGCCTCAACCATGCGCGCGACGGCGCTGCCATTTCACGGGCCGCTATATGATAGTCTTCAACGACCTCAAACAGGATTTGCTGGAACCGCACGGCGACGTCTCGGTGGCGCCTACGACGTTCGCGGCGACGTTGGAAGCCCATGGTCTCTACAGCACCAAACAGTTCGTGCTGCGCTTGAGCCCGCGTGTTCATGAGCTGGTCGACGCCCTTGCCTCGGGCGACTTTGAGAGTCATGACCCTGCGGACCTCATCCAAGCCTACTCGACCTACATCCACGAGACTGTCCACTGGTGGCAGCATGTGGGCTCGACCGCAGGCCTTATTTTCAGCCTTTGCTACCCGGCACAATTCTCAAGCAGCCTCGAGCATCTTCAGAACGCTATCGCCGCGATTGGGCCAAAGAAATCGCTAAAACGATGGGCTGATGATGCGCTTCGCTACGGCACGGCGCCTTCGGCCGAGGCACTTGCCGAGGCGAACATTGCCGTCAACAATGCGCTGGACGTCGAGTTCTACAAGTGCTTTGCGCATAGCCCAAATCTCTCCTTCCAGCTGCAGCAGAACCAGCATTTTGAAAGTGTCGGTCATTCATACCGTATCGCCTACAGCAACACGCTGATGGCACTCCTGCAGTCTTGTGATCTCGCGCCCGATAGCTTGCCTGACCCGGAGCGATGGCAAACAGAGTTCGACCGCCTCACAGTTACGCGCCACGAGGGCTTCTACCACGGGTCGCCGATCGCCCGCGGTAACGTGGGGCTCCACGCAATCTTCGAGGGCCAGGCGCGCTTCATCCAACTTCAGTTTCTCGCTGCGTCTGGCGGTCCGTCGACGTGCGCGGCCTACGCCGCTGATGGCTATCTGAGCGGCATCTACGTCGATGCGTTTACAGAATTCCTTGGCCTCAGTGAATCCGAATGGCCCGACACGATCGACAGCCCCCTCGTCGGGCTGTTTCTGCTGATCTGTGACCTCTCGATAAACCCGACCCGTGGCTTTCCCCTCGATATCGATCGTTTCGAGGATTTCATTTCAGACGTCGATCCTGGCACGCGCTTCGCTCTGCTTTGTCAGGCCGCCCGAGAGCATCCTGAAGTGAAGCAAGCGATCCAGGCCTATAGCTTTGAAGAATACGCACTCGTTTCGCGCGTCCTCACCAACCGCTGCGGCTACGATGATCCAGTTGTCGCCCTGCAAGCAGTTATAGCCTTGTCTGAGACGGCATCGGGCCAAGCTCTCATGGCCGAATGGGCGAGTTTCGCGTACTCGACCGGCAATCTGCCGATCCGCGTCATGACCTCACATTTTGTGGATTTCTGTAGGAGCAAACTCACCCGTCCACACTTCTTCTGCTGGGCGGGCAAGGCCTTAGCTCTGGGCCATACCACTCAGGTGTTCCAAGAGCTTTTCCTGCGACACTTGTCGCTCTTCACGGATCGCGCTGACACACAGCAAATCTTCACCCGTGCGTTTGCGGGCCGAAAGGGCACCGCGCTGAAGCGCATGCTCGATACGTTCATGGTGTCGACGGTTCTCTACGACCTAACATTTCAATGGGTTCTTCGAGACGGACCTTTTCACTACGATTTTCAATCGCTGACCGGCAACGTTCAAAACGAAGCCATGGAAACCTGGGCTAAGAATGGCTTCAAGGCGACGTTCGGCCACCACCCAGACGATTTCGAGCAGCTGACCTAGATCGATGTTTCTAGCGGGCACCTGATAAAGAGCCAGACAAGTGCCTAGTAGTCCGTGATCTTCGCGAAATTGTCGTCCTCGCTATCCCCGTCGTCATACCAGCTCGACGTGTCGATTGACGGGTTTGGGTCCTGAAACGCCTTCAACGCGCTGACTGGCGCCGACATGGTGAGCAGAAAGGGGAAATCCGTGCGGATCTCAGCTCCCATGTCCCTCTGGAAGTCACTTTTCGATCCGTAAGAAAGTTCGACATAGACATCGCCGGTCAGGCGATAGTTGACCAGGGCTGGACCAATGGATGTAATTTCTAGGCTTCCAATCTGAACTCCATCGACGGCGGATCGGGTCGAAAGAATGTCGATCTCGCTGAACATCTCCTGAGTAAATACTTCCAATGCATGGTCATTGACGGCATATTCGACGGCTCTTCGCACCCCCCTGCGACATTCCTCCAACGTTTCGAAAGAGGCCACAAACGTTGCAACGGCATCGCACGCGAAGGCCTCTGCTTCGTCGGGGGCAACCTCGATGGTATTGGGACGTACGTGAGTGAACTTGCTGAGCTGGTCTATAACCGCGAGCATCTTGCCATGGACGTCATTCGATTCTACGCCTAAGGCTGCTACCGCCGCGTCTGATAGGCCTCCCTGGAGGCCAAATCTGATTCTCTGACGACGACTGGGACGACCATCTTGTGTCTCTGCGGAGAACCATTCGCAGCTCTTCACCTCGTCGTCTGGGGCCACAGTATGGAGTGTGTGGCCATATAGTTCTCGAAGCCCGGCGGAAAAGTGCGAAAGCCTCAATGGATTCGCCGTCACCCCCAAAGCCATCATCGAGCCTGATAGGACGTGAGTAGAAAACTCATCGGTCAGCAGCTCCTGGAGTCTGGCCGCGAGTGTTTCGAGCTTGCTAGCCTGCGGCTGGCCTTGAGCCATGGATCGTCCCCCTGTTCGACTACCGATCGGAAGTTAGCACTCAAACCTGTAGGCGCGTCACGCGAACTGGCTCTTCCTCGACTTCGCGGGGGTGATGTCAGAACTTGGAACCAATATATTGACTTTGTCAGCTCCTTCACCTACTTTCCCGACACGGGAGGTAATCATGACCGATGGACCGTTCAGAAATGCGGAATTGCCCAGCCGCTGGAAGCGGTACGGTCAAGAACTGGTTAGCGATGCCGCGAGCCTCGAAGAGCGCACGATGCATGCCTGCCACAGCATGGTTGGTGATGTGGACATGAAGGCATTCAGTCCTCTTTTCGACGAACTCAAAACCCACGCAGTGCGCGCCCAAATGGACCTGGACCCGGTCACGATGGTCGAAACGATTTTCGAGAACCATGCGCCATCACCTTTGGCGGACACCTTTCAACGGCATTTGATAGCCAACCTCCGCGATCAAATATCTCCCGACAGGGCACTTAGTGAGGCACTCGAAACCACGGCGAAAGAGTGGATCGGCACCACCAAGAACCGGCTCGACGAGGAATGCATCCGTGCCCGTGAACTCGGCGATATGAGTCGGGAAGATTACCGCAAAGGAATCGAGCGGAATCGCGAGACGTTCGCTGCGATCAAGTCCAGCGAGCTCAGTGATGCCTTGGCAACCGGCAACAAGCGCGCTTTCCGTCAGGCGGTTCAGAAGAATGGCGGCGTGGATGTAGGGCCGGAAGAGTGAGAGCCGATCCGAAAATGTCACCAATGACGGATAAGCGTCTCTTCATTATTGAGGAGAAACAGGATCTGGGTCGCATGCTCCCAAAGGACGCTGTGATCGCGGTAGTCGGCCGTCATATTCATTTTAAGGCGGCGGTCCTCGACACTTTCGACGTGAAGGGATGCGAGTCGCGGCACTACGACATGTTCGTTCTCAGCGCCGCGATCGAGTTCGCTGACCGGCGTTGGAAGCGCCCATTGGGATGGCGCCGCACCTTGGATGTGACCGTCCCAGTCACCGACCTTAATACTTGGCAAAAGCCGGACGTTCTAAAGACCCTGCACAGTGTCTTGAACCACCTGACCGGCGACGCGTGGCGATTGACCTTTGTTCAGGCGAAGAACCTGTCGCCAATCGGCGCACGGCAGATTCCGTTGGACTTCGGCAAGGCCAAGACCTTCGCCGTCGCTTACAGCGATGGTTTGGATTCGCGTGCCGTCTCCGCTCTGAGCGGGAACGAGGACGAGGCGCTGTGCATCCGGGTCGCCGGGAATCGTCAACGCCGGAAAAAGGGAGATAGCTATTTCACGCAAATTCCGTTCAAGGTGAAGGGGTATCGCGGTAACGAGAGCAGCTTCCGCTCGCGGGGATTTCAGTTTGCGGCGGTGACGGCGATTGCCGCACAACTCTCAGGTGTGACGCGTATCATTGTTCCGGAGAGCGGCCAGGGCGCACTCGGGCCGGTGCTGCTTCCGCTGCACAACATCTACGCCGACTATCGCAACCATCCGACGTTCTTCCGGAAAATGGAGCGATTCACCAAGGCATTGCTGGGCCACCGGGTCCGGTTTGAGCAGCCACGCCTGTGGTCGACGAAAGGCCAGACGTTGCGCGCGTTTTTGGGCATAGTCGGAAAGTCCGAACAGCACCTGACGAGTACCCATTCTTGCTGGCAAACGCGCCGCATCGTCAATGTAGGCGGCAGGAAGCAGTGTGGCCTGTGCGCTGCATGCTTGCTGAGGCGCCTCAGCCTGCATGCCGCTGGCGTCAACGAAGCGTCCGGTACGTACGTCGTGTCCAACCTTGCCGCTTCTGACGCATCCAATGCTTTGTCGGTCATACCCCAAAAGGCCGATCGGGACATCATGGTCGAGTATGGAAGCGTTGGCGCGCGGCACCTGCAGCATCTTGCGGAAATGGCCGACCTGCCGGACGACGCCCTTCGCGTTCACGCCTCGCAAATCGCGGCCGCGACTGAGGCAACCTACGAGGAAACTCTGAAGAAACTGAGGACGATGTTGGTGACGCATGCCGCGGAATGGCGGGTATTTCTATCCGCACAAGGAGATCAAGGGTTTTTGAATAGCTGGATGGATGGAGGGCGCTATGGCCGATCTGAATGAGCTGAGCGCACGGGAGATAGGACGCCGCTTGCGGATAGCACGGGAGAACGCAGACATCCGCCAGGATGACGCCGCCGAGGTCATCGGCATGTCCCGTCCCACCCTCGTATCCATCGAGAAGGGTGTGCGCCGTGTGCGTATCCAGGAAATCCAGATGCTCGCCCGCCACTACGGCGTATCGGTAAATGCCCTTCTCCGCCGCGAGGCAGTGCATACCGATTTGATGCCGCGCTTCCGCAAGCTGCGCGAGACCGAGGACACGCACACCATTGAAGCCGTTAAATTATTCAACCACCTGATCAAAGCCGACGTTGAAATGGAGAATATCCTCGGAATCCAGCGGCGGCGAAATTACCCTCCAGAGCGCGGCATCAACGACGGCGACGTTGTGGCTCTCGCCGAAAAGCATGCCAAGGAATTGCGCGACTGGCTGGGCCTCGGCCCGGGACCGATTGCCGACATCTTCTCGGTCATTGAACTGGGTCTCGGCATCCGGTTGTATCAGCGCCGTCTCTCCTCCAGTTCAAAGGTTGCCGGCCTCTTTAGCCACGATGAGAGCGTCGGCGCCTGCATTCTTCTCAACGCCAATCATCCATTGCCGAGGCGCATCCAGTCGGCGGCGCATGAGGTCGGCCACTTCTATGGTACCCGCCAAACTCCCGAAGTGCTCGAAGACGATGAGAAATTCCTCTCGCGCGATGAACGCTACGCCAACGCCTTTGGCCGTGCATTCCTGACGCCAGCCGAGAGCTTCTCAGAAAGCTTCCGCCAACTGAAGGAGATCACCGGCAAAACTACCCGGCGCCTGATCATTCTCCTCGCCCAGCAATATAATATCTCGCGCCAAGCATGCGGGCTTCGGCTTGAGGAACTAGGCCTGGCCAAGAAGGGTACCTGGGCATGGTTCGAAAACAACGGAGGCATCACCGATGACCATGTCAGAGAAGTTATGGGCGAGATGGCCGATCGGCGCGATTCGGCGAAGAGCGACGCGGACCGAACCATTTCCCACCGCCTGAGCCTGATGGCGCATGCCGCCTGGAAACGTGAGCTGATGTCAGAAGGACAATTGGCGGAGCTTCTGAAGGTGGGCAGACTGGAGCTCCGCGGTATTATCGACCAGATCGAGCTTGAGGAAAGAGGCACGGATGAGTTGCTCAAGCTCCCTGATTAATATCGCGGATCCGCTGGTTCTCGACACGAGTGTTCTGATCAACCTTCACGCTTGCAAATATGGCGAGCGCATCCTCTCGGCCATTCCTAACGATGTCGTCGTGCCGGAGATCGTAGCTGGAGAACTGGAGCACGAGACGAGCCGCCGGAACGGCGAGCATCTCTTTCTGCATGGCCTCGTGACAGATGGAATCGTGACGCTCGCTACTATGACCGACGCGGAGTATGAAATTTTTCATGAGCTCACATCCACCTCGCCCTCCCTCGACGACGGCGAGGCCGCGGCGATCGCCATCGCTGAGGCTAGAAATTTTTTGCCCGTTATCGACGAACGGAGGGGGCGACGGCGCGCCAGCGCCCTTATGAACACGCGAACTGTTGGCTGGTCGTTAGACCTTTTCCATCATCCGACGGCAATTGCCGTCCTCGGCGATCAACTTGTCATCGAAGCGCTCTACCTCGCCCTTCGCGAGGGACGCATGCGAGTCCCATCGGAAAGTGTGGACAATATCATCGCACTTATTGGCATGGAACGTTCGTACGATTGCACCTGCCTTCCTGGGTATAGAGACCGCTTTGTCCGTGTGAACAATAGATCCAGCGATGTGCGATCTATCGCCATCGCAAACTTACAGAACAATGAATGATCGATTGATCTTCCGCCTACCCAGTCGATCATAGGACGCGCCAGTGAGCCCATGAACCTGGCATCCAGCTTGAGGCAAAAGTCCAGTGCTTGGCGCCGCATCTCGCCCTTGAATAACTGAAATCGAATGAAGGGGGATTTCCAGCAGCGCACTCAAATCGCTCACTAGTTCCCAGTGATGTCATAGCGAGGCGTCATGCGCACGCGCCCTCCCCGCTCTCTGTTGGTGAAGTCCTAAACTTGCTGGAAATTGAGGGCGGGTTGCATCCTTTGCTGAGGAATCAGAAGCCCATGCCGGTTGGCGCCGGCACCAGCAAGGAGGCACCCCATGACGACGAGAATACCGGCATCGATGCGCACGCGCCAATCCCTTTCCGACCTGATTGAAGGGCGTCTTTCCACACCGGCGGGTCGCTCGGAGCTGATGAAGCTTGCGACCCGCCTGATCGTGGAGGAAGCACTGGAGGGGGAAAGCCGGGATGCGGTCGGGCGGGACTATTACGAACATGGCGCCGAGCCTGGCCAGGGTTACCGCAACGGCGTGCGCAGCGGGCGCCTGAAGACGGCGGAAGGCTTTGTGGAATACTCGGCCCCGCAGGTGGCGGGCCGCGATGAGCCGTTTCGTTCCGAGATCCGCGAGCATCTGAAGGGACGCACGGAGGCGCTCGAGGACCTGGCGGTGGAACTGCTGGCACGCGGTCTTTCGGTGCGCGACATCGAGGACGCCTTCCGCGACGAGACGGGGCGGCTGCTCCTATCGAAGACTGCGGTCAGCGAGATCGGCGAGCGGCTATGGGCAGACTACCAGGAATTCGCCACGCGCGATATTGGCGAATATGAGATCGCCTATCTGTTCGTCGACGGCATCGCCGAACGCATCCGCCCCGGGCAGAAGCGCGAGCCGGTGCTGGCCGCCTGGGGTTTTACGGCATCTGGCGCCAAAGTGCTTCTGCATCTGATGGCGGGCTCCAAGGAGGACGCCGAGACGGTGAGCGCCTTCTTCCAGGACATGCGCGGTCGCGGGCTCGGCGATCCGCTGCTCGTCGTGTGCGACGGGGCAGCCGGCATCATCAAGGCGATCGAGACCTGCTTTCCGCGCTCGGAGCGTCAGCGCTGCCTGGCGCACCGGATGCGCAATCTCGCCGCCAAGGTGCCGGAAGACCGCTGGCCCGAGTTCAAGGCCCGTGCCACCGCCGCCTATCAGGCCCCCTCGCGCGCCATTGCCCGCGATCTCGCCGCCGGTCTGGTGAAGGACTACGAGGCCGAGCTGCCGACCGCGGTCGCCTGCTTCATGGACGACTTCGAAGCGGCAATCGCGCATCTGAGAATGCCGATCACTCACCGCCGCGCCATCAGGACCACCAATCTTCTGGAACGTCTGTTCGTCGAGGAGCGGCGCAGGCTAAAGATCATTCCCAATGCCTTCGGCGAGAAGCCCGTTCTCAAGCTCATGTTCGGCGCCATGATCCGAGCTGCCGAGCGGTGGCGGGCAATCAGGATCACCGACTTCGAGCGCCGCCAGATGACCGCCGTCAGGCAGGAACTCGATCAGGAATACGAGGCCCGAAACAGCCTCGACAAGAAAGCAGCGGCAAAGGAGCCCCGCCAGAATTTATCCAGCAGTTCCCGGACTTGACCTCTGTTCAAGGTCAATTGACCCCGCTCGGATGTGCTACCGTACGGGGTCACTTTCGTATCAGGGCGGAGCGATCACCGATCTGACCCCGATCGGGACGCTCCTTTAGGCTATCTTTTGCCCACCGCGACGCGCAGCCGCTGCTTAGACACGTCATCGAATGAATTGCCCGGCAACGTTGTCACGGTTCGCTGTCGCATTACGCCAATGGAGCTCATCCAGCCATTTGGCAGTCGCGAACCGGTTGACCACGAACTGGTGGCTGATCCAAAGCCCGCCCCACTCTGGCAACAGGTTCGTATTGATCACCGACGTGACCGGCGAGTGCCCCAGCGCGAGAGCGGCTGGACGCTCGCCCTTTTCCTGGTTTATTTCTTCCAACCACTCTCGATGTTTCTCCGTTGCGAGCTTCGAGACAATGAACTCGCCACCCTGCATCAGGCCAACGACCTCGAAGATGCCCTTCCCGAAATGTCGGTACATCGGGATATCATCATCTGGCCCGGAGCGGCCTATGACCAAGCCCCCCTGGCGTGCATCGAGCATGCGTCCCTGCTCGAGTTCGATGAAGAACTCCTCGAAGGTCACCCGATGAGGAGCGTCTGTTGAACAGCCCGGGCACGCAGCCGAACTGAGCGGGATAGCGGCGCCACATGTCTGGCAATCCGTCTCCGATCCGATTTCGAGCCGAAACTCAGCCATCTCACCCAGCCACTTTGACCATACATCCTCTCATTGCTGCGTCGGATCCGCTCACCAACCCGATTTGAAGCCGGCGGCAATGGGACTGGGCGGAGCGACAAAGTGCGCAGGATCGTCGATCCAGAGCTGGGCAACCTGCACAAGCTGCTCTGTTTCGGTGCCCGAGAACTGGAACTTCTTTACTATATCGCCCATGAAGCGCTTGCTCGATGGGTGTCGCCCATCCCCGGCCTCAATGGGATCGATGTCGACATAGAGCCGCTCCGGTCCCTTCTTGCCCTTAAGCATCTGGGCATGGTTGGTATCATCGTCGATCCATGTGTGAATCCTGTAGCCCTTGTAATCGATTCTCATGCAAAACCTCGTGTGGCGCGTTAACCGGTCGTGGTTGATGTCACTCAGCTGAATTCGTCGTCGGCTCTCATTTCGGTTTCGACTGCCGGCAAGATGTCGCCCGCCAGCAGCTTCTCCTTCGACAGCAGTCCAGCATCCTCGAGCGCCTCGAAATCCGGCAAGTCGCGCAGCGTGTCGAGCCCGAACTCCAGCAGGAACTCTTTTGTGGTGACGTAGGTGTAGGGCGCGCCGGGCGTCGGGCTACGCGGCCCGGAGGCGATCATGCCGGATCCGCGCAGGTTGCCAATCAGGTCGCGAGAAATCTCTTTCCCAAAAATGCTCGACAGTTCTCCACGCGTGATCGGCTGGAAATAGGCGATGCACATCAGCACCAGCACGTCCGACTGCGTTAGCTCTGCTGCACGCCCGCTGCCGCCGGCGGCGGTGCCAAATGCATTGCCAAATGCACTGCGGATGGCGTCGGCATAGGCTGGTCGGGTGAGGTGCTTCCAGCCGCCGGCGACGGCGACCAAGTCGTAGGGCCGGCCGCTCAGCTCCTCACGAATGTCATCGATGAGTAAGTCGATGCTGCAGCTTTTGCCGACGATCCGCGCCAACGTCTCGCGAGTTACCGGTTCGCTGGCGGCAAAAATGGTTGCCTCGACCCGATGCATCCATTCACGCCAGCGCGCTTCCGGCGGCAGGTGATCCAACTCCCGGTCAAAGAGGCGGTCGCCTGATCGTCCGTCATCTGGCCGGCCCCTCCCTCGCCTCGTTGCTTCCATCATGGTCGTCACAGCCCGTAGATACGGAAGGTCGGACGGCCGGACAGTTCACGCACCGCGCCGAGTTCGACCAAACGATCGAACAGGCGGCGCAGCCCACGGTCGCTCATGCCGGCAATATCTTCCGAGGCAACGATCGCATCGTCGGACAGCAGCTTGTCGACAACAGCGCCCGCTGCCTTGGCCCTGAGTTTCGGGGCAACGGCAAGCAGCCGGTCCGCACGGCGCTCGAGCTCCGCGGAAAGATCAATCGCGCGCAGCGCAGCGCGCGCCTGCACGGCAAGCAGACCTTTCGCATGCTCAGGGTCTGTCCCAATGCTTATCGCCACGGAGCTGGCTGCCGATCGACGCGGGCGGGCGCTTGCGCCCAAGGCCGCTTCGGCGCCCAGCAGCGGCACCGCATGAACCCAACCCAACCGTTGCGCCAGCAAAGCGTCGGCGAGCCAGGCTCCAAGAGCGCGCGCAAAGCCGTGGCGTACGGCGATCGCGATGGCGCCGGTCAGCATTCCGACCAACCCGGCGCTGGCGCTGAGCTGGCGAAGATCGTCCGTCAGGTCGCTCACGCTCGCGTCGTCGCGCGCTAGACCTAGATTATCCAGCATCGCGCCGATGCCAGCCTTGGTCAGCAGTTTTTCCGCAGGCATTCCGGCCAGCCGGCGCCAGGCGAGGAGCAAAAGACCGGCGGGCCCGACATTGTCGCCCGGTCGCGTGAGCAGCACGGCGTCGCGAAGTGCTGCTTCATCCTCGACGCGGCCGGCCTGCTTTGCCGTTGCCGCGGCGGCCGAAAGCGCCAGGCGCTGCCGCCAGGCGCCGGCCCACCGCTCCTGCCGGCGGACCACCATATCGAGCGCGCCGATGATGGCGCCCGCGGCGAGTGCGACGTCCTCAAAATCTTTTCCAGCAAGGCTTTGCGCATCTGGGATGGCGCGGCGCAGCCACGTCGGCATCGTTGCCATCGGCAAGGTCGAAGGGGAACCGGCAAGCGTGGCGTGGTGGCGCGGAGAGGGCTTGGGACGCAGAATCATCGACAGCACGATGAATCATGGCGGCGCTTTTGGCAACCGAAATACGGAACAACCGCCGCGCCTGTCGTACACGGACAACGAGCGATAATCTTGCATTATCGTTCCTAATTGACAGAAATCAAAAGATTAGGTAGAAATTGCCAAAAAGGTAGAAATTCGGAGCCTCTCGTGTCCCTGAATATCAAAAACCCGGCCACCGTCGCTCTCGCCGACGAACTCGCGCACCGCCAGGGTATCAGCAAGACGGCAGCCATTCACCAGGCGCTGAGCGAGCGGCTGCATCGAATGGGTTACGGTGACGTGGCCCAGGAGCGCCTGCTCGGCGAGTTGCGGGCGATCCGGGAAAGAGTGGCGCGATTGCCGGAACTCGATCATCGCAGTGACGAAGAGATCGTCGGGTATGACGAGCACGGCATTCCGAACTGATGGTGATCGACACCTCCGCCATCGTCGCGATCCTGCGCAACGAACCAGAAGCCTTGAGGCTTGAGAAGGCGCTCGTCACCAACCAAATCCGCCTGGTCCCGGCAACCTGCGTGCTCGAGGCGCGCATGGTGCTGGTCAGCCGGCGCGGCGAACATGCGTTGGCCGAGATCGATCTGTGGCTCCGCAAGATCGAGGCCGACATCATCGCCGTGGATGCCGATCTCGTCGATGTGGCAACGCAGGCTTGGCTCACCTACGGCAAAGGCCGCCACCCGGCCGCCCTGAATTTTGCCGATTGCCTTTCCTACGCGTTGGCCAAACGGGCCGATGAGCCCTTGCTCTTTATCGGCAATGACTTTTCCCAGACGGATATCGAGGCAGCATAACGATGGCTGGCGACGGTGCGGGATCAACTGCAGCGCCCCGAGGGGACGATCTTCCCGACATCATCGATGTCGTGATGGAAATGGGACAGCATCCACAGGAGGGCGAAAAATCCCCCTCCCCTCCCCTGCCGCCTATGCACTCACGGGGACATGGTAGCCTTCCCGGCCATCTGGAAGAGCTTGCCGGCCACGCCCGCGACTATGTCAAGGCGGCCAGCTCGGCCAATACACGGCGCGCCTACGCCGCCGACTGGAAGCATTTTTGCGCCTGGGCGCGCCGGCAGGGTCTGGAAGTGCCCCCACCTGATCCGCAGACCGTCGGGCTCTACATCGCCGCCTGCGCGTCCGGAAAGGTAACAGGGGAGAAAAAACCAAACTCTGTGGCGACGATCGAGCGTCGCCTTTCGTCACTGTCCTGGAACTTTTCGCAGCGAGGCGAACCGCTGGACCGCAAGGACCGCCACATCGCAACGGTCATGGCCGGCATCCGCAACACCCACGCCTCCCCTCCCCGGCAGAAGGAAGCGATCCTGCCCGAGGATCTGATCGCCATGCTCGAGACCCTCGACCGCGGCACGCTGCGTGGTCTGCGCGACCGAGCCATGCTGCTTCTGGGTTTTGCCGGTGGGCTGCGGCGCTCGGAAATCGTCGGGCTCGACATTGGTCGCGACCAGACCGAGGATTCTTCGGGCTGGATTGAGTTTTTTCCTGACAAGGGCGTGCTGGTGACCCTGCGCGGCAAAACCGGTTGGCGCGAGGTCGAGGTCGGCCGCGGCTCCTCCGACGCCACCTGCCCGGTGGCCGCTCTGCAGACGTGGCTAAGACTGGCGCACATTGCGCACGGACCGCTGTTCCGGCGCGTTGCTGGTCAAGGCAGAGCGGTCGGTGTCCATCGCTTGAACGACCAGGAGGTCGCACGCCTGGTCAAGCGCACGGCGCTCGCAGCCGGCGTGCGTGGCGATCTGTCGGAGGGCGAACGCGGTCAAAAGTTTGCTGGCCATTCGCTGCGCGCCGGCCTCGCGTCCTCGGCCGAGGTCGATGAGCGCTATGTGCAACAGCAGCTCGGTCACGCCTCGGCCGAGATGACTCGAAAGTATCAGCGCCGGCGCGATCGTTTCCGCGTCAATCTCACCAAGGCGTCCGGGCTCTGAAAAGCCCCCTCCCCTGCCTCGTTTTGTCCGCTGGGATGAGGCGGTCAGATCTCAGGCGATAACAATACCTCCTCGAGCACAGCGAGCGCTGTATCCAGACTATCGGCGGCCGACGCTTCGTAGTCAGGCATGATCATCAACTGCGTTATGGCACGGCCCACAAATTCCGGGTTTAGCTTTTCCAACCGATCCTTGGTCCGGGAGACCTGTTCCGGGAATGCGCGCAGATTGAAGCGAACAAATGACGAGGTCTCTTATCCCCGACACGAATAGCTCGCGATCTCATCGGGATTTCCCTTACCGTCATAGGCAGCTTGAGTGGGATAAGCGCAGATCGGCTGGTGCTTGCCAGGGAATGCCTTGCTGCCAGCCGCGAGAGAGTCCGGAGCCTTGTCTTGGTTTATCCAGCCCTCGATGGCGGCCAAAGGATCAAAGTCGTCGAAGGCTTGGCCATCGCCGCAGTGGGTCATCCCCGGGATTATGAACATGCGCACGAAACGGCGAGTCGCTTCCAAATCGCCGCCGCCTGTGACCTCGACGACTTGCTTGTACCAGCGCACCAGATCGTTGGCCGAGAAGACCGGATCGGAAAGTCCCTGAAACAAGAGCAGCTTTCCACCGTGGGCAGCGAAGCTGGCGAGATACGTGCCGGTCGCATCATTGAGCTTGGCCGTATCCGCAACGCGTGCCGGATCCTTGTCGAAGTCGAACTTCAGGGGGTCAAAATTCGGCGCCGGGGGCGTCATGAAGTAGTATTGAAGCGAGCGGGCTCCCAGAACGATGTTGTTTGCATCCGACTGGGAAGTGGGGGATTTGCCCAGCTTCCACATTCTCCAGTCCGCGCCCGCAACGCCCGTATCATATGGCCAATCGCTGTAAAGCTTTTCGCCATCGGAGCTTTCCGGACCCGCGAACGCGCGGCTCATGGCCTGCACTTGACCAGCCGTGAGGCAGCTGTCCGTCTTATCGCCTTGGCAGGACAGGACCTTTGGGTCGAACCGGCACTGCTGCCAGGCGTTGATCACGCCATCCTCAATGCCATCGCGGGCATCACAGGCAGCGAGAACCGCGTTGGCGACGAGGTTCAGATCCTGCTGGGAGAAGGCGCGGGATAGAATGGGATGGCCGGCCTCATCCTTGGGAGCGATGCTCATGT
Organism: Mesorhizobium sp. M0500; assembly: GCF_040321165.1. Classification (NCBI taxonomy): domain Bacteria; kingdom Pseudomonadati; phylum Pseudomonadota; class Alphaproteobacteria; order Hyphomicrobiales; family Phyllobacteriaceae; genus Mesorhizobium; species Mesorhizobium sp. M0500. Next base: position 3,370 of record NZ_JAMYRB010000048.1, on the reverse strand, counting down.
ACTCGCGAGTATCCCAGGCTTGGGCAATGTTGGCGGCACTGAGACGAAAACCCGGGCTACCTGCAACAATCCCGTCGAACTCGAGCGGATATCGCTGAGCCGCTATCAACGCCTCACGACCGCCATTCGAGCATCCCATGAACACCGACTTTTTCGGAGCCGCCCCATAGAACTTGGCCACCACCTGCTTCGAGACCGAAGTGACTTTGCCAATGGAGGCGTACGCAAAATCAATGCGTGCGGCTTGATCGACCCCGAAAGCCGGATCGGGGCTTGGGTGCCCGCCATCCATGCTTACAACAGCGTAGCCGCGCAAGAGCCCGGGAGCCGCGGTCGAGTTCCGGCAAGGAATGGTCCCGACGGCCGGCGCCAGGAAGCCATCAACTGCGCCGCCGCCCTGGAAAAGGAACATGTCGTTCCAGGTCGTCGGAAGACGCACCTCAAACCGGGTGCCATATGATTGACCATCGACCCCCTGGCGTTTCCCGATAACACCTCGGACAAGGCAGTGCCCGCCCACTTTTACCGCCTGAGGCGAGGCGCCGGTGAATGCAGTGAAGGGATCTGCGGGGATCTCCTGCGGCTTTTGAAGGCTAGCCTCGGTAAAGATCACGCTTGGAATTGTGAGCTTGGCGATGGACCGGCACGCCTGATCCGACGCGTTTGCCGCCAGTGCAGGCGCACATACACATATGATCGCCAAAATCAGTGCCAGGGTGCACCCGCGGTCCCGCAGCTTGAGCCCGTTAGCCAAGAACATACCCATCCTCCCTGGATGCCCCGATAGCCCGAAAGCTGATCGCATTGGTAGCTAGTTGTGAGCTTTCAGAAGGTTATCCATCCGGTCCGAACCGGGAAAGCTGAGGTTGTCGAAGCTTCAGTGATTCCAGTGGGACCGGATGAACATCCATAAGAGTACCCGTGTGACGCCGCTCGGTCGAGAGCGAATTGTAATGCAGGTCGAGAGCGGACAGACGCCTGAGGCCGTCGCCAAAGCCGCAGGCGTCTGCCCGCGGACGGTTCGCAAATGGCTCGACCGGTATCGCGCCGAGGAAATGCCAGGATTGCGGGATCGCTCATCTCGCCCTCATCGGCTGCGCCGGCCGACGCCTCAGGCGGTTATTGAGACGATCGAGCGGCGCGGTACCCGTGATCTGCGGGATTGGCTTTTCGATCAGGCTGAAGATGCCAGATCGAACGAGGACCTTGCTCGCGTTTTGTCGCGCGGTGGAGGGAGACTTTGACTATCTTGCCAGCCGTGTCGACAATCGAGCGCTTGTGCGCGGACGCCCTGGTCGACGCCGAGCGCCGGATCGAAACGCGGATTGCGGAAAAGCTGGATGCTGGTGCGCGCGAGCGGTTGGACGGGCTTCTGACCGAAATGTTGGCCGGTAACATAAGCCGCTTCATCTTGCTTCGCAAGTTCGAGCTCGGCAACAATTCCGCGGCGGCAAACCGGCTGCTTGACCGACCGGAGTTCCTGCGCGGTGGGTCTTGATCCGCAAGTGCTCGCCGGCATCCGCAACACCGCATCGCTCGCCTGCGTCGGCAGGGTGAGCGCTATTTCACCGATGGCTTGCGCGATATCAGCTCGGATCGACGCTGGGCGATCCTTGCCGTTTGCGCCGTGGAATGGGAGGCGGCGGTCGCCGATGCCGTGGTCGAGACCCATGACCGGATCGTAAGGAAGACCTGGCGAGAGACTAAGGAGGAAACGGGCTTGACGCTGCAGAGGCTCTATTCGGCCGACATATGCGAGCAATTCTATGAAGCGGACCGCGACGCCATTAGCCTCCTGCCGGTTTTCGTGGGTTTCGCGGGGTCGACAGAGACGGTGCGACTGAATGCCGAACACAGCGAGTTTCAGTGGGTCCCCTTCGATCAAGCGGTCAACATGGTTCCGTTTGCCGGGCAGCGGAACGTGCTCAGGCACGTCCAGAAAGAGTTCGTCGAGCAAGAGCCAAATCGCTGGCTGTTAATTCATCCGCCACGCTAGGCAGCCGGGACGACGCGAGCGGCCGATTCCCACCCTCCGGGCCGTCAGGGAAGGTGGAAAATCGACCCAAAGCGTCCTCCAAGCGGCGAATTTCGAAGTAAGTTTTTCCGCCTTGCTGGAACCCTGCACCTTCATAGAAGGCGGGCAAGATGGCGGTGGCCCGATTCCTTCGCAACCTGATCGCGACCGTGCCCTATGCCATCCATACCATTCTGACCGACAACGGCATTCAGTTCACCAACCGGACCTGCGAGCGGCATGCCCTTCAGCACATCTTCGACGGCATCTGCGACGAACATGGCATCGAGCACCGGCTCACAAAGATCAACCATCCCTGGGCGAACGGCCAGGTCGAGCGGATGAATCGGACCATCAAGGACGCCACCGTCAAGCGTCGGGTGCAATTCCGCATAGGCGAATTTCGACGTCCGATCGATGGCCACGAAAAGGCGCAGCTTGCCCTCGGCGGTCTGCACCTCGGCGAGGTCGATATGGAAATAGCCGAGCGGATAAGCGTTGAACTTCTTCCTGGCCGGCTTGTCGGCGTCCTGCGGCAGCCGCGAAATGCCATGGCGCTGAAGGCAGCGATGCAACGACGAGCGCGTCAGATGCGGGATCGAGAGCTGTAGGGCATAGATGCAATCATCCAGCGCCAGCAACGTGTGCTTGCGAAAGGCGACGATCACCGCTTCCTCTTCGAGCGACAGCACTGTCGATCTTGGTTTCTTCGGGCCGGTGGGAAGATCGGCGGTCGAGGTCCGGTTCCTCCACTTTCTAACGGTCTTCTGATCGATGCCGTAGCGCTTGGCCAGCGCTCTCAGGCTCTCTTCACTATGCTGTATCGCTCGACGGACTGCCTCTGTCGTCGTGGCGCGGCGGTGTAGAACCTGTCCCATAGCGCATCCTTTGATTCGGACGGCAATGATGCGCCATTAAAGTCCGGGATCAAACAGCTAGGTACTACCACCGGGCATGCCTCGCCCTGGTGCCAAGCTTTTGAAATGTACCATGAGCGGAATTTTGCCTCGGTAGGGTGCAGTGGCGAATGCGGCCTTTTCGGGAACGATTTCCTGCCAGTCCCAATTCAATTGGTATCCTCGCAAATAATGCGTCCGATTCCACAGCTAGCGTTGCAGAACTGGAAAACCTCGCGCGCAGCGTCGACCACCGACGCGTACCTGTTCAACTCGTTGCGCAGGTCGACAAGGAAAATGCGGTCGCCGCCAATGCCGATCACATCAAAGGAAACGGCCCGCCCATTGCCGCATGGAAGCGTGACAATGCTCACTGTGTCGGTAGCTTTTCAAGTTGTCCGGTTTTTGTAGCACATCAGATGTCCGCTTCTGTTTGTTGCAGGAGGTGCGTCGAAGCGGT
>NZ_JAMYRB010000047.1:0-21632 GCF_040321165.1 Mesorhizobium sp. M0500 | reverse complement strand
TCAGCGACGTCTTGCCATGGTCGACGTGACCAATCGTGCCAATGTTCACATGAGGCTTAGTGCGCTCGAATTTACCTTTTGCCATGTGATCTCTCCATTCCTGCCAGCCCGTGCGGGCCTTGAATTAAGTTACTGATGCAACTCGTTTCGAGTTACGCGTATTTCTTCTGGACTTCCTGGGCGACCGCGGTCGGGACCGGCTCGTAGTGGTCGAACTGCATCGTGTAGGCCGCGCGGCCCTGGCTCATCGAGCGAAGGTTGTCCACGTATTTGAACATGTTGGCGAGCGGCACCATCGCGTTGATGACCACAGCCACGCCACGGGCTTCCTGGCCCTGGATCTGGCCGCGACGGCCGTTCAGGTCGCCGATAACGCTGCCGACGTAATCTTCCGGCGTCACCACTTCGACCTTCATGATCGGCTCGAGCAACTGCACGCCAAGCTTGGGCGCTGCTTCACGGAAGCAGGCGCGGCCGGCGATTTCGAAGGCCAGAACCGACGAGTCCACGTCGTGGTAGGCGCCATCGATCAGCGTCGCCTTGACGCCGATCATCGGGAAGCCGGCGAACGGGCCCGAGGTCATGACGCTGTTGATGCCCTTTTCGACACCGGGGATGTATTCCTTCGGCACAGCGCCGCCGACGATCTTGGTTTCGAACTCGAATTCGCTGCTTTCCGGATTCGGCTCGAACAGTATCTTGACGCGGGCGAACTGGCCGGTACCGCCGGTCTGCTTCTTGTGCGTGTAGTCCTGCTCGTGCTTGCGGGTGATCGTCTCGCGGTAGGCCACCTGCGGCGCGCCGACATTGGCCTCGACCTTGAACTCGCGGCGCATGCGGTCGACGATGATGTCGAGGTGAAGCTCGCCCATGCCGGAAATGATCGTCTGGCCCGATTCCTCGTCGGTCTTGACGCGGAAGGACGGATCCTCGGCGGCCAGGCGGTGAAGGGCGAGACCCATCTTTTCCTGGTCGTTCTTGGTCTTCGGCTCGATGGCGATCTGGATGACCGGATCGGGGAATTCCATGCGCTCGAGGATGACCGGATGCAGCGGATCACTGAGCGTGTCGCCGGTGGTGGTGTCCTTGAGACCAGCGAGGGCGACGATGTCGCCGGCAAACGCCTCTTCGACGTCGGCGCGCGAATTCGCATGCATCTGCAGCATGCGGCCGATGCGCTCTTTCTTGCCCTTCACGGTGTTGTCGACCGAGATGCCCTTGGTGAGCTTGCCCGAATAGATGCGGGCAAAGGTGAGCGAACCGACGAACGGGTCGTTCATGATCTTGAAGGCGAGCATCGACAGCGGCTCGCTGTCGTCGGCATGACGCTCGATCTCGGCGTCGGTCTTGGCGTCGACGCCCTTGATGGCCGGGACATCGGCCGGCGACGGCAGATATTCCACGACGGCGTCGAGCAGCGGCTGCACGCCCTTGTTCTTGAAGGCCGAGCCGCAGAACATCGGATAGAACTTCACCGCGATCGTGCCCTTGCGGATGAGCGCACGGATCTCGTCGTTGCTCGGCATCTTGCCTTCGAGGTAATTCTCGAGCGCCGTTTCGTCCATTTCGACGGCGGCCTCGATCATCTTCTCGCGGTATTCTTCGGCACGAGCCTTGAGGTCGGCAGGGATCTCGACGATGTCCCAGGCAGCGCCCAGCGTCTCGTCGCGCCAGACCAGCGCGTTCATCTCGACGAGGTCGACGACACCCTTGAACTCGGTCTCGGCGCCGATCGGCAGCTGCATGACGACGGCATGCGCACCTAGGCGCGAACCGATCATCTCGACCGAGCGGTAAAAGTCGGCGCCGATCTTGTCCATCTTGTTGCAGAAGATCATGCGCGGCACGCGGTACTTGTCAGCCTGACGCCAGACGGTTTCCGTCTGCGGCTCGACACCGGCATTGGCGTCGAGCAGCGCGATGGCGCCGTCAAGCACGCGCAGCGAACGCTCGACCTCAATGGTGAAGTCGACGTGGCCGGGGGTGTCGATGATGTTGAAGCGGTGCATCTTGCCGTCGCGACCCTTCCAGAAGGTCGTGGTCGCGGCGGACGTGATGGTAATGCCGCGCTCCTGCTCCTGCTCCATCCAATCCATGGTGGCAGCGCCGTCGTGGACTTCCCCGATCTTGTGCGACTTGCCCGTGTAATAGAGGACGCGCTCGGTGGTCGTCGTCTTGCCGGCGTCGATATGCGCCATGATACCGAAATTGCGGTAGTCTTCGATTTTATATTCGCGGGCCATGGGAGGTGCCTCTTCAGTCTCGTTCGCGCTTTACCAGCGGTAGTGCGCGAAAGCGCGGTTGGCTTCTGCCATCTTGTGGGTGTCTTCACGCTTCTTGACGGCGGTGCCGCGGTTGTTGGCCGCGTCCATCAGCTCGCCGGAGAGGCGGTCGACCATAGTGGTCTCGTTGCGGTTGCGGGCGGCGGCAATCAGCCAGCGGATGGCCAATGCCTGACGGCGCTCGGGGCGCACGTCGACCGGAACCTGGTAGGTGGCGCCGCCGACGCGGCGCGAACGCACTTCCACATGCGGCGCGACATTGTCGAGCGCCTGATGGAAGACGGTGACCGGCTCCTGCTTGGTCTTGGACTGAACCTGGTCGAGCGCGCCGTAGACGATGGTCTCGGCAACCGACTTCTTGCCGTCATACATGACGGCGTTCATGAACTTGGTGACGATCAGATCGCCGAACTTGGGGTCCGGATTGATCTCACGCTTTTCTGCACTGTGACGACGGGACATTTTTTCTCTGCCTCAATTCTACGCGGTGGCCTGGATCCCGGATCGTCGCTTGACGCCGCCCGGAACGACCTTGGCTACGCTTCGGTCACTTCGGACGCTTGGCGCCGTATTTCGAACGGCGCTGCTTGCGGTTCTTCACGCCTTGCGTGTCGAGCACGCCGCGGATGATGTGGTAACGGACGCCCGGAAGATCCTTGACGCGGCCGCCGCGGATCATCACCACCGAGTGTTCCTGAAGGTTGTGGCCTTCGCCGGGGATGTACCCGATCACTTCAAAACCATTGGTCAGGCGGATCTTGGCCACCTTGCGCAGCGCCGAGTTCGGCTTCTTCGGCGTCGTGGTGTAGACGCGCGTGCAGACGCCCCGCTTCTGCGGGTTCTGCTGCATGGCCGGGACCTTGTTGCGCTTCACCGGCGCAATGCGCGGCTTGCGGATCAGCTGGTTGACGGTAGGCATTAAACCCTCTTGTCTCTCAATTCCGTGTCTCGCCCGGTCAGGGCCGCTCAAAGCGTCATTTCCATACGCAAATTCGGGCCACAAACCGCGCCTCGCGGTCTTGCCCGAACAAATGGCAGAGGAAGCGGAAGCCGCTTCATGCACGCCGGAAATGTCTTTTCGCTCGTAAAACGAACCCTGTTTGAGGCAAACTCCAAAGCGTGTCGCTTCGGAAGCAAGAGCCTCACATCGGTTCTGACTGGGCGGCTTCTACTCGTATGGCCACTGTCCGTCAACCCCGGAGCGGCAAATATTGCGCTGAACCCGAGGCGTGGCAGCCATGCGAAAAGCGCATGTAATTTTCTTGCGCCGTTTTTCAAGAGGATGCCAGAAAGTGACCGGCTTGCGGCTGTTTCCAGGCCGTGCTTCGTGCGAAAAGGCGGCATGAGCAGCCCAAACCCCCTCGCCCGGAGGTACGAACCCGTGAATGACAATGAGGAGCGCCCGGTCACCATTATTACCGGCCGGGTGTGGAAGCGCAAAGGCGGCAAGCCGGAAGGCGTGCATGTGATGCTGGTCGCGCCGGACGACGATTCGGCGGTGCGCCGCGCTCTCGAATCGCTTGCCGCCGAAGGTTATGCCGAGGCAGAGCTCGATCAGATCGGCGACATGGACGGCGTGCCGGACGAGGAGCCGCATCTGTCCGCCTATCAGGGCGCGCTCGAAGGCGAAGTGTCGATCGTGACGTTCGATGTGCCGATCTGAAGAGATCTGAATCGCGGTCGATCTCACGGGCCGGCGACAAAGCCCGGCGACTTGCCCGGCACAAGTTCTCTGCTAAGAAGCGACCTCTGGCAAAACCAAGCACACTCAACCTGCGGAGTTCCCATGTCCTCTAATCCCATCAAGCTCGGCATCGTCGGCGTGGGAAAGATCGTCCGCGACCAGCACCTGCCGGCCTTGGCGAAGGACCAGGATTATCGCCTGGTCGCCGCAGCGAGCCGCCACGGCAAAGTCGAAGACATCCCGAATTTCCCGACGATCGAGGCGATGCTCGACTCGGTGCCGGAGCTCGAGGCGGTGTCGCTGTGCATGCCGCCGCAGTTTCGTTACGACGCCGCGCGCTTGGCGCTGGCGGCGAAAAAGCATGTCTTCCTGGAAAAGCCGCCCGGCGCCACGGTCAGCGAGGTCGAAGACCTGAAGGCGCTGGCGGCAGCGAACGGCGTCTGCCTGTTCGCCAGTTGGCATTCACGCTATGCGCCGGCTGTCGAAGCAGCGCGCACATTCCTCAGCTCGACTACGATCAGGTCGGCCGCCATCAACTGGAAGGAAGACGTGCGCCGCTGGCATCCGAACCAGGAGTGGATCTGGGCTCCCGGCGGCTTTGGCGTCTTCGATCCCGGCATCAACGCGCTGTCGATCGCCACCCACATCCTGCCGCCGATGTTCATCAGCTCGGCAGAACTCGATTTCCCTGAAAACCGCGCGGCCCCGATCGCCGCCCATATCGCCTTCCGCACTTCGAACGGTCTGCCGGTGACGATGGAACTCGACTGGCGTCAGACCGGCCCGCAAAGCTGGGACATTCTGGCCGATACCGAGGCCGGATCGATGGTGCTTTCTGGCGGCGGCTCAAAGCTCGCCATCGATGGCCGCGTCGTTCACGAGGAGCCGGAAGCCGAATACCCGATGCTCTACAAGCGCTTTGCCGAGATCGTGCGCGCCGGCACCTCCGACGTCGATCTCGCGCCCCTGCAGCACGTCGCCGACGCCTTCATGCTGGGCAAGCGCAATGTGGTGGAAGCTTTTTTCGACTGACGAGTGGGCGCCGGCCGGATCGCAGGTCTGGTCGGCGCACCGCACAAAATCAATTGACGATCGCTATTGCAAAGCCGTCATAGCCCTTGGCGCCAACAGTCTGGATCGCGGTGCCTTCCAGACGTTTGTCGCTGCCGATGAACGAGAACGCCGCGCGTGCCCCTTCGACATTGGCGTCGCGACCATCTTCATTCACCACCGCGCCGTCACGGATGACATTGTCGCAGACGATGACGGTCCCCGGCCTCGAAAGACGCATGGCCCAGGACAGATAGTGCGGGTTGTTCGGCTTGTCGGCGTCGATGAAGATAAAATCGAACGGCCCGGCATTCTCGGCGCCTAAGGCCGCAAGCGATTGAAGCGCCGGTCCGACCCGCAGTTCTACCTGGTCAGACACCCCTGCCCGTTCAAAGTTCGACCGCGCGACACTGGCGTGGTGCGGATCAAGCTCGAGCGTCACGACCTTGCCGTCCATCGGCAATGCTCGCGCCATCCAGATTGTTGAGTAGCCGCCCAATGTGCCGATTTCGAGTACCTTCTTTGCTCCCTGCATTCGCGCAAGAAGTGAGAGCAGCTTGCCTTGTGCCGGGGAAACGTCGATAGGCGGCAGGCCCTGATCATGGTTGGCCGCCAGAACGGCATCAAGAGCGGGATCCGCCTCGAAAAGAGCTTCGACAATGTAGTCGTCGACAGAAGCCCAGATCTTCCTGCTCATCGTTTCTTCTCCGATCCGATTGAGGAACCAAAATGCGAAAAGGGGCCACTTAGGCCCCTTTTCTATCTTCTCTTGCTTGCGCGCTTACTGCGCCGCGTTAACCATGTCGGTCAGCATCGGCTCGGCGACCTCGACGCCGGACGCCTTGCGGCGCTCGTCGATGATCAACTCGTCGCGCGAGGTGGCGATGCGCCGGATCTGGCTCATCGTACCGCCGGTACCGGCCGGGATCAGCCGGCCGACGATGACGTTTTCCTTCAGCCCCTGCAGCATGTCGGTCTTGCCGGCAACCGCAGCTTCGGTCAGCACCCTCGTCGTCTCCTGGAAGGAAGCGGCGGAGATGAAGGACGGCGTCTGCAGCGAGGCCTTGGTGATGCCAAGCAGCACCGGCTGGCCTTCGGCCGGCTTCTTGCCTTCCTCGACCAGGCGCTCATTGACCTCTTCCAGCTCGATCACGTCGACGTGGTCGCCCGGAATGTAGGTCGAATCGCCCTGCGTGGTGATCTCGACCTTCTGCAGCATCTGGCGAACGATCACCTCGATGTGCTTGTCGTTGATCGACACGCCCTGCAGGCGGTAGACCTCCTGGATCTCGTTGACGAGGTAGGAGGCAAGCGCCTCCACGCCCTTGATCGCCAGGATGTCGTGCGGCGCCGGATTACCGTCGAGGATGTAGTCGCCCTTCTCGATGACGTCGCCGTCCTGGAGATGGAACGGCTTGCCCTTCGGGATCAGGTATTCGACCGGCTCAAGCGTCGAGTCATGCGGCTCGATGATGATGCGGCGCTTGTTCTTGTAGTCGCGGCCGAAGCGGATCGTGCCATCGATCTCGGCGATGATGGCGTGATCCTTCGGACGGCGTGCCTCGAACAGTTCGGCCACACGCGGCAGACCACCGGTGATGTCCTTGGTCTTGGCGCTTTCCATCGGGATACGCGCCAGCACGTCGCCGGGGCGAACCTGTGCGCCCGGCTCGACCGAAAGAATGGCCTCGACCGAGAGCAGGAAGCGGGCGTCGCCGCCCTTCGACAGCTTGCCGACCTTGCCCTTGGCATCCTGGACGACGATCGCCGGCTTGAGGTCGTTGCCGCGTGGCGTCGAACGCCAGTCGATGACCTCGCGCTTGGTGATGCCGGTCGATTCGTCGGCGGTTTCCTGGACGGAAATGCCATCGACCAGATCCTCGAATGCCACCCTGCCCTCGATTTCGGTGAGGATCGGGCGGGTATAAGGATCCCACTCGGCGATACGCTGGCCGCGCTTCACCTTGTCGCCATCGTCGACGAAGATGCGCGAACCGTAGGTGACGCGGTGCGTGGCGCGTTCCTTGCCGGCTTCGTCGAGGATCAGCACCGCCATGTTGCGGCCCATGACCATCAGCTGGCCGTCGGAGTTGCGCACCACGTTGCGGTTGCGGATCTCGACCTTGCCCTCGTAGGAGGCTTCAAGGAACGAGGAATCCACCACCTGCGCCGTGCCGCCCATGTGGAAGGTACGCATGGTGAGCTGAGTGCCCGGCTCGCCGATCGACTGCGCCGCGATGACCCCGACAGCCTCGCCCTGGTTGACGGGCGTGCCGCGGGCCAGATCGCGTCCGTAGCAGACCGCGCAGACGCCGACCCTGACCTCGCAGGTCAGCGCCGAACGGATGCGAACCGACTGCACGCCGGCCTTTTCGATCAGTTCCACGTCACGCTCGTCCATCAGCGTTCCGGCCTTGACCAGAACCTCGCCGGTGACCGGGTGGGTGATGTCGTCGAGCGAGGTGCGGCCGAGAACGCGCTGACCAACCGAAGCGACGACCTGACCGGCATCGACGATCGGCTGCATGGTGAGGCCCTTGTCGGTGCCGCAGTCGAGCGAATTGACGATGCAGTCCTGCGCCACGTCGACAAGACGACGCGTCAGGTAACCCGAGTTCGCCGTCTTCAAGGCGGTGTCGGCCAGCCCCTTGCGGGCGCCGTGGGTCGAGTTGAAGTACTCGAGCACGGTGAGGCCTTCCTTGAAGTTCGAGATGATCGGCGTCTCGATGATTTCACCGCTAGGCTTGGCCATCAGGCCGCGCATGCCGGCGAGCTGGCGCATCTGGGTGGGCGAGCCGCGCGCACCGGAGTGCGACATCATGTAGATCGAGTTCATCGGCTTCTGACGGCCGTTGTCCTCGAACTCGACCGCCTTGATGCGGGCCATCATTTCGTCGGCGACCTTTTCCGAGCACTTGGCCCAGGCGTCGACGACCTTGTTGTACTTCTCGCCCTGGGTGATCAGGCCGTCATTGTACTGCTGCTCGTATTCCTTGGCCAAAGCCTCGGTGTCGGAGACCAGCTTGATCTTGGCGTCCGGGATCAGCATGTCGTCCTTGCCGAACGAAATGCCGGCACGGCAGGCGTGGCTGAAGCCGAGAGCCATGATGCGATCGCAGAAAATGACCGTCTCCTTCTGACCGCAATGGCGGTAGACGGTGTCGATCATCTTGGAGATGTTCTTCTTGGTCATCTCCTGGTTGGCGGTCTCGTAGGGCACGTTGTGATTCTTCGGCAGCAGCTCGCCGATGATCATGCGGCCAGGCGTGGTGTCGTAGATCTTCGACACGACCTTGCCGTCGGCGTCGACCGTGCGGAAGCGCCCCTTGATCTTGGCATGCAGCGTCACCGCCTTGGTCTCGAGCGCGTGCTGGAGTTCGCCCATGTCGGCAAACACCATGCCCTCGCCCGGCTCGTTCTGGTTGACGATCGAGAGATAGTAGAGACCGAGAACCATGTCCTGCGACGGCACGATGATCGGCGCACCGGAAGCCGGGTGCAGGATGTTGTTGGTCGACATCATCAGCACGCGGGCTTCGAGCTGCGCTTCCAGCGACAGCGGCACGTGGACCGCCATCTGGTCGCCGTCGAAGTCGGCGTTGAAGGCCGTGCAGACCAGCGGGTGAAGCTGGATCGCCTTGCCTTCGATCAGGATCGGCTCGAACGCCTGGATACCGAGGCGGTGCAGCGTCGGTGCGCGGTTCAAAAGCACCGGATGCTCGCGGATGACCTCGTCGAGGATATCCCAGACCTCCGGACGCTCCTTCTCGACCAGCTTCTTCGCCTGCTTGACGGTCGAGGAGTAACCCTTGGCGTCGAGACGGGCGTAGATGAAGGGCTTGAACAGCTCGAGCGCCATCTTCTTCGGCAGGCCGCACTGGTGCAGCTTGAGCTCCGGACCGGTGACGATGACCGAGCGGCCGGAATAGTCGACGCGCTTGCCGAGCAGGTTCTGGCGGAACCGGCCCTGCTTGCCCTTCAGCATGTCGGACAGCGACTTCAGCGGACGCTTGTTGGCGCCGGTGATGACGCGGCCACGGCGGCCATTGTCGAACAGCGCATCGACGGCTTCCTGCAGCATGCGCTTTTCATTGCGCACGATGATGCCGGGCGCGCGCAGCTCGATCAGCCGCTTCAAGCGGTTGTTGCGGTTGATGACGCGGCGATAGAGGTCGTTCAGATCCGACGTGGCGAAACGGCCACCGTCCAGCGGGACAAGCGGACGCAGGTCCGGCGGGATCACCGGAACCACCTTCATGATCATCCATTCCGGACGGTTGCCGGATTCCATGAAGTTCTCGACGACCTTGAGCCGCTTCAGGTACTTCTTCTCCTAGAGCTCGGAGGTGGTCGAAGCCAGCTCAGAACGCAGATCGCCGGCGATCTTCTCGAGGTCCATGCCGGCCAGAAGGTCGTGGATCGCCTCGGCGCCGATCATGGCGGTGAACGAATCCTCGCCATACTCGTCGACGGCCATCATGTACTCTTCCTCGCTGAGCAGCTGGTGCTCCTTCAGCGCGGTGAGGCCGGGTTCGGTAACGATGTAGTTCTCGAAGTAGAGGACCCGCTCGATGTCCTTCAGGGTCATGTCGAGCAGCGTGCCGATGCGCGACGGCAGCGACTTCAGGAACCAGATGTGGGCGACCGGCGCCGCCAGCTCGATATGGCCCATGCGCTCGCGGCGGACGCGCGACAGCGTGACTTCGACGCCGCACTTCTCGCAGATGACGCCCTTGTATTTCATGCGCTTGTACTTGCCGCACAGGCACTCATAGTCCTTGATCGGGCCAAAAATGCGCGCGCAGAACAGGCCGTCACGCTCCGGCTTGAAGGTGCGGTAGTTGATGGTCTCCGGCTTCTTGATCTCGCCGAACGACCAGGACAGAATCTTCTCAGGGCTGGCAAGCGAGATCCGGATGGAATCGAACACCTGCGCAGGCGCCTGGGGATTGAAGAGATTCATGACCTCTTGGTTCATGCCGTTCTCCTTTTCGGGGTCCTCGAAAACCCCTTGCATCTAGCGCGGGCCAAACGCCCGCCGACTTGATCGGCCATCGGCCGAAGAATTTGGGTGCGCCCCGGTCGCGAGAGCCCTCTCTCGCGACCGAGCGTCTTGCCTACTCGGCCGCGTCGGGCAGCCGGATCGGGTTGTCGTCGAGCTTGGTGTTCTCCAGCTCGACATTGAGGCCGAGAGACCGCATTTCCTTGACGAGAACGTTGAAGCTCTCGGGAATGCCGGCCTCGAAGGTGTCGTCGCCTCTGACGATCGCCTCGTAGACCTTGGTGCGGCCGGCGACGTCGTCCGACTTCACCGTCAGCATCTCCTGCAGCGTGTAGGCGGCGCCGTACGCTTCGAGCGCCCAGACCTCCATCTCGCCGAAGCGCTGGCCACCGAACTGCGCCTTGCCGCCCAGCGGCTGCTGGGTAACGAGCGAGTACGGCCCGATCGAACGCGCGTGGATCTTGTCGTCCACAAGGTGGTGAAGCTTGAGCATATATATGTAGCCCATCGTCACTTTGCGATCGAACGGCTCGCCGGTGCGCCCGTCATAGAGCTGCGACTGACCGCTGGTGTGCAGGCCCGCCTGCTCCAGCATGATGTTGATGTCGGCCTCGTGCGCGCCGTCGAACACCGGTGTCGCGATGGAGACGCCGCGGCGCATCTGCTCGCTGAGGCGAACGATGCTCTCGTCGTCATATTCGCGGACCGGCTCGTTGCGGTCGTTGGAAGGCATGAAGCTCTCGAGCGTCTTGCGCAGCGGCTTGATGTCGCCCGCCGTCTTGTACGCGTCGATCAGATCGCCGATTTTCCTGCCCATTCCGGCGCAAGCCCAGCCCAGATGCGTTTCCAGGATCTGGCCGACATTCATGCGCGACGGCACACCCAGCGGGTTAAGCACGATATCGGCATGCGTGCCGTCCTCGAGGAAAGGCATGTCCTCGACCGGAACGATCCGCGACACGACACCCTTGTTGCCGTGCCGGCCGGCCATCTTGTCGCCGGGCTGCATCTTGCGCTTCACGGCCACGAAGACCTTGACCATCTTCATGACGCCCGGAGGCATCTCGTCGCCGCGCTGCACCTTCTCGACCTTGTCCATGAAGCGCTGTTCGAGCGCCTTCTTGGAATCGTCGTACTGGCCACGCAGGGCTTCCAGTTCGCTCTGGAGCTTTTCGTTCTCCACGGCAAACTGCCACCACTGCGAACGCGGATACTCGTCGAGCGTGTCCTTCGACAGCTTCGAGCCTTTCTTGAAGCCCTTCGGCCCGGCAATCGCTTCCTTGCCGACGAGAACGTCGGAAAGACGCGAATAGACGTTGCGGTCGAGGATCGCCTGCTCGTCGTCGCGGTCCTTGGCGAGGCGTTCGATCTCCTCGCGCTCGATCGCCATGGCGCGCTCGTCCTTCTCGACGCCGTGGCGGTTGAAGACACGCACTTCGACGACGGTGCCGAAGGTTCCCGGAGGCATGCGCATCGAGGTGTCGCGCACGTCCGAGGCCTTTTCACCGAAGATGGCGCGCAGCAGCTTTTCTTCCGGCGTCATCGGGCTTTCGCCCTTCGGCGTGATCTTGCCGACCAGGATGTCGCCCGGCTGCACTTCCGCACCGATGTAGACGATGCCGGCCTCATCGAGGTTCTTCAGCGCTTCTTCCGAGACGTTGGGAATGTCGCGCGTGATCTCCTCCGGCCCCAGCTTGGTGTCGCGGGCCATGACTTCGAACTCCTCGATGTGGATCGAGGTGAAGACGTCGTCGGCGACGATGCGCTCGGACAGGAGGATGGAATCCTCGTAGTTGTAGCCGTTCCACGGCATGAACGCGACCAGCACGTTACGGCCGAGGGCCAGATCGCCGAGCTCGGTCGACGGGCCGTCGGCGATGATGTCGCCCTTGTTGACCCGGTCGCCCATGCGCACCAGCGGACGCTGGTTGATGCAGGTGTTCTGGTTCGAACGCTGGAACTTCATCAGCCGGTAGATGTCGACGCCGGACTTGCCGGGATCGAGATCTTCCGTGGCGCGGATGACGATACGCGTCGCGTCCACCTGGTCGACGATGCCGCCGCGGCGGGCGCCGATGGCGGCGCCCGAGTCACGGGCGACGATCGGCTCCATGCCGGTGCCGACGAACGGCGCTTCGGCGCGCACCAGCGGCACGGCCTGACGCTGCATGTTCGAGCCCATCAGCGCACGGTTGGCGTCATCGTTCTCGAGGAACGGGATCAGGGCCGCGGCCACCGACACCATCTGCTTCGGCGACACATCCATCAGATCAACGTTTTCGCGCGGCGCCATCATCACTTCGCCGGCGTTGCGGCAAATGACGAATTCGTCGACGAAATGACCATTCTTGTCGAGCTCGGCATTGGCCTGCGCGACGTGGTGCTTGGCCTCTTCCATAGCCGAGAGGTAAACGACCTCATTGGTCAGCTTGCCGTTGACGATCTTGCGGTACGGGCTCTCGATGAAGCCGTATTTGTTGACGCGCGCGAAGGTCGCAAGCGAGTTGATCAGGCCGATGTTCGGGCCTTCCGGCGTCTCGATCGGGCAGATGCGGCCGTAATGCGTCGGGTGCACGTCGCGCACTTCGAAACCGGCACGCTCGCGGGTCAGACCGCCCGGTCCAAGCGCCGAAAGACGGCGCTTGTGGGTGATCTCCGAAAGCGGGTTGGTCTGATCCATAAACTGCGACAGCTGCGAGGAACCGAAGAACTCGCGCACGGCGGCAGCCGCCGGCTTGGCGTTGATCAGGTCCTGCGGCATCACCGTGTCGATCTCGATCGAGGACATGCGTTCCTTGATCGCGCGCTCCATGCGCAGCAGGCCGACGCGGTACTGGTTCTCCATCAGCTCGCCGACCGAGCGCACACGGCGGTTGCCGAGATTGTCGATGTCGTCGATCTCGCCCTTGCCGTCGCGCAGTTCGACCAGCGTCTTGACCACGGCCAGGATGTCGTCCTTGCGCAGCACGCGCACGGTATCCTCGGCCTTGAGCTCGAGGCGCATGTTCATCTTGACGCGGCCAACGGCCGACAGATCATAGCGCTCGCTGTCGAAGAACAGCGAGTTGAACATGGCTTCAGCGGTTTCCAGCGTCGGCGGCTCGCCGGGGCGCATGACGCGGTAGATGTCGAACAGCGCGTCCTGGCGGCTCTCGTTCTTGTCGACGTTGAGCGTGTTGCGGATATAGGCGCCGACGTTGACGTGGTCGATGTCGAGGACCTTGATCTCATCGTCACCGGTGCCAAGCAGCACTTTCAGCGTCTTTTCGTCGATCTCGTCACCGGCTTCGAGGAAGATCTCGCCGGTCGCGTAGTTGACAATATCCTCGGCAAGGTAGTTGCCGAGCAGATCCTCGTCGGTCGCCTTGATCGCCTTGAGACCCTTTTCGCCAAGCGCCCTGGCCTGGCGGGCGGTGATCTTCTTGCCGGCCTCGACGACGACCTCGCCGGTGTCGGCGTCGACCAGGTCACCAACGGCCTTGAGGCCGCGGAAACGCTCGACGTTGAACGGGATGCGCCAATGGTCGCCGGCGCGCTTGTAGGTGATCTTGTTGTAGAAGGTCGACAGGATCTCTTCGCCGTCCATGCCGAGCGCCATCAGCAGCGACGTCACCGGAATCTTGCGGCGGCGGTCGATGCGGGCGTGGACGACGTCCTTGCTATCGAACTCGATGTCGAGCCACGAGCCGCGATAGGGAATGACGCGCGCGGCAAACAGAAGCTTGCCGGACGAGTGCGACTTGCCCTTGTCATGGTCGAAGAAGACGCCCGGCGAACGGTGCATCTGCGAGACGATGACGCGCTCGGTACCATTGACGATGAAGGTGCCGTTCAAGGTCATGAGCGGCATGTCGCCCATGTAGACGTCCTGCTCCTTGATGTCCTTGATCGACTTCGCGCCGGTATCCTCGTCGATATCGAATACGATGAGGCGCAGCGTCACCTTGAGCGGCGCCGCATAGGTCAGGTCGCGCTGACGGCATTCGTCAACGTCGAATTTCGGTCCCTCGAACTCATACTTCACGAATTCCAGCATCGAGGAGCCGGAAAAATCGGAAATCGGGAAGACCGACTTGAAAACTGCCTGCAGTCCCTCGTCAGGACGCCCACCCTTGGGCTCCTCCACCATCAGGAACTGGTCATAGGATGCCTTCTGAACCTCGATCAGGTTCGGCATCTCCGCAACTTCCGGGATCTTTCCGAAAAACTTGCGTACGCGTCTGCGGCCATTGAAAGTCTGGGTCTGGGCCATCGTCGCTCCTTAGCTCAATTCTCGGGACGAGCCTCGCCGCGGCTCGCCTTGCATCTCGGGCCACCTTGGCGGCCCTGTCTTGTTGCCCGCCGCCTGTCGGCGGCTTCTTGTCTTTTTCACCCGCCGCCAATTGGCGGCGGGCCAGAAACGGGAGAAAACCCGTTTCCTGAAGGCCGGTTTGCGGCCCTCAGGAAAGAGGTTTTCGCACTCTTCGCGTTACGCAGCCTCCCTTCGACGCGAAAGGAGTGGCGGACGGCGCGACGCCCTCCGCCGGTACTCAACGCTTACTTCAGTTCGACCTTGGCGCCGGCTGCTTCCAGCTGGGCCTTGAACTTGTCCGCGTCGGCCTTGGAAACGGCTTCCTTGACCGGCTTCGGAGCCGCCTCGACCAGGTCCTTGGCTTCCTTGAGGCCAAGACCGGTGATGGCGCGAACTTCCTTGATGACGTTGATCTTCTGAGCGCCTGCCTCGGTGAGGACGACGTCGAATTCCGTCTTTTCCTCGACCGGAGCAGCAGCGGCCGCAGCGCCGCCGGCAGCGGCAACCGCCACCGGAGCAGCGGCGGAAACGCCCCACTTTTCTTCAAGAAGCTTCGACAGCTCGGCCGCCTCGAGGACGGTCAGCTTCGAAAGGTCGTCTACGATCTTTGCCAGATCAGCCATTGCAATGTTCCTTCATAAGGTTCGAACGTGTGTTTGTGATAGCGAGGAACGGCCTCATGCCGCCTCGTCCTTCCGGGCGTAAGCGCCGATGACGCGCGCGACCGAGGCCGCAGGCGCATTGACGATCTGGGCGATCCGGGTTGCCGGCGTGGCGATCATGCCAACCAGCCTGGCGCGCAGCTCATCGAGCGACGGAAGTGTGGCGAGTGCCTTTACACCGTCGGCATTGAGCGAGGTGGTGCCCATTGCGCCGCCGAGAATGACGAGCTTGTCATTTCCCTTGGCGAAATCGGACGCGACCTTCGGCGCCGCAATCGGATCCTCCGAATAGGCGATCAGCGTCTGTCCCTTGAACAGCTCGATGATCGATGCGGAGTCCGTGCCCTGAAGAGCGATTTTGGCGAGACGGTTCTTCGCGACTTTGACGGTGCCACCGGCGGCGCGCATTTTCGACCGAAGGTCGTTCATTTGCGCGACGGTGATACCGGCGTAGTGGGCCACGACGACTGAACCAGCGCTTGAAAACGCATCATTCAGGCCCGTGACGAGTTCGCGTTTTTCCGCTCTGTCCACTGCCTATCTCCAGTTGACCCCTGCCCTCTACGAAGGACAGGCGTCGGGTTGCCTTTTGCCGGCCGGGCCATCCAGTAACGGATCTCCCGAACGACGCTCGAGGATCCTGCCCCCTTTCGCCACACCTGCCGGCAAGCCGGACGGTGCGCAGACAAAAGGCAAACACGGTTCGAACCTTTCATTGGAGCTTGTGGCTCCTTTGTCCGGTCTTCACCCGTCTCATGCAGGCCCACATGAATTAAGGCCCACATCACCTAAGGCTTGGGGGCCGCCTGCAATCTCGGACAGGATGTCCGGAAGCCTTTCGACTTCCGGTACCGGGCCGCCGACAGGTCGGAGGCCCGGAATTCTTTCACGGATCAGCGTTTTAGCGGCCGATCCAATTGTTTCGTATCAGGACGCTGCGAGCGTCGAGACGTCGAGCTTGAGGCCCGGGCCCATCGTCGAGGTGACCGACACCTTCTTGACGTAGTTGCCCTTGGCACCAGCCGGCTTTGCCCTGGTCACCGCATCAGCGAAGGCGCGGACGTTTTCTTCCAGCGCCTTGACGTCGAACGAGACCTTGCCGACGCCGGCGTGAACGATGCCGGCCTTCTCGACGCGGAACTCGACGGCGCCGCCCTTCGATGCCTTGACGGCGGCGGTAACGTCGGTGGTTACGGTGCCGACCTTCGGGTTCGGCATCATGCCGCGCGGACCGAGCACCTTGCCGAGACGGCCGACCAGCGGCATCATGTCCGGCGTGGCGATGCAGCGGTCGAAGTCGATCGTGCCCTTCTGGACGATGTCGACCAGATCCTCGGCTCCGACGATGTCGGCGCCGGCGGCCTTGGCCTCCTCGGCCTTGTCGCCACGCGCGAAGACGGCGACGCGAACGCTGCGGCCGGTGCCGTTCGGCAGATTGACCACGCCGCGGACCATCTGGTCGGCATGGCGCGGGTCGACGCCGAGGTTCATCGCGACTTCGATCGTCTCGTCGAACTTCACCGAGGAGCGATCCTTGAGCAGCTTCAGCGCCTCACCCAAAGCATAAGCCTTGTTGGGATCGATGCCTTCGCGGGTCTTCGATACACGCTTTGCAATCTTTGCCATGATCTCAGCCCACCACTTCCAGACCCATCGAGCGGGCGGAGCCCTCGACCATGCGCATGGCCGCCTCGACGTCGTTTGCGTTCAGATCCTTCATCTTCTGCTCGGCGATGGCGCGCACCTTGTCGCGGCCGATCGTGCCGGCCTTGACCTTGCCCGGCTCCTTCGAGCCCGACTTCAGGTTCGCAGCCTTCTTCAGGAAGTAGCTCACCGGCGGCGTCTTCATGACGAAGGTGAACGACTTGTCCTGGTAGTAGGTGATGACGACCGGAACCGGCGAGCCCTTTTCCATTTCCTGGGTCTGCGCGTTGAACGCCTTGCAGAACTCCATGATGTTGATGCCACGCTGACCAAGCGCCGGGCCGATCGGGGGCGACGGCGTGGCCGATCCCGCGGAAACCTGGAGCTTGAGCTGGCCTGCAATTTTCTTAGCCATCTCTCTTCCTGCCTTTTCTCATGCCGGTCTTGCCGGCGGTTGCAGTCTGGTGGTGCGGTCCGTGCGGCCGGCTAAAGCCGCATTCGCCTCCCACCCGTTTTTGGCCGCGCGATCTCCGCGCCGCCTTCCCTGCCGCCGAAACCGGTGCAGGGATTTCGGATCAGCCCTTCTCGACCTGTCCGAATTCCAGATCGACCGGCACAGCGCGCCCGAAGATCGAAACTTCCACCTTGAGCCGCGCCCGCTCTTCGTCCACTTCCTGGACGAAACCGTTGAACGACGCGAATGGTCCATCCGAAACGCGGATCGCTTCGCCGATCTCGAACGTCACCGACGGCTTCGGCCGCTCGACGCCTTCCTGAACCTGGTTCAGGATACGCTGGGCCTCGGCTTCGGTGATCGGCACCGGCTTGGAGTCGCCCAGGAAACCGGTGACCTTCGGCGTGTTCTTGACGAGCGAGAACACGGCATCGGTCAGATTGGCTTTCAGCAGCACATAGCCCGGAAAGAACTTGCGCTCGGCATCGACCTTGCGGCCGCGGCGGATCTCGACGACCTTCTCGGTCGGCACCACGATCTGCTCGATGTCGGCGGACAGGCCCTTCTGCTTGGCCTTGTTCTCAATGTCCTCGGCGACCTTCTTTTCAAAGTTCGAGTAGGCGTGGACGATGTACCACCGCGCGGTCATTTCAAGACTTCTCCGTAATCGCCGGACTTACTGTCCGAGGCCGAGGATTTTTTCGACCGCAAAGCCCATGGCCACGTCTGCGGTAAAGAAAAAGATCATCGCGATGACCGCGAACACAAGGACCATCACCGTCGAGATCATCGTTTCGCGCCGCGACGGCCAAGTGACCTTGGCGGTCTCCGCGCGAACCTGCTGGAGAAAGGTGAAGGGATTTGTGGTTTTCGAAGCCATATGCCGCTCTGTCTGCAAGACCCGTTGGCCGGGCCTCCTGGATGATCCCGCTGGCCGGGACGTGCCGCTTGAGCGTGCGTTCGCGCCGAATCAGCGCAATCATTTCGCCCATGCAAATCAGACGCGTAAAGCCGGCTTCCCAGCTCCACGCGTCGCGTGTCTGTCTCGTCTACATAAAACCGATTCTTGATCCACGCAAGTGGCAAGTGTCCGCTTTATGGCCAAACGCCGCCTCGGAACCATCCAGTCGTCCCGTCCCGGCTATGCGGCCCTTATGCCGCAACTTATGCCATATGGCAAGTCACAAGCCGATTTTCAAAGGCCGCACTGCAAAAGAATCGTTTTTAGGTATCCATTCGAAGAATGGCACGGGCAGCAGGGCTCGAACCTACGACCTGCGGTTTTGGAGACCGCCGCTCTACCAACTGAGCTATGCCCGTATGCGCATGTCGGCGCAGCAGGCGCTTCCTAAAAGCTTCCGCGCGCTCTGTAAAGAGCGACGTGCGCTACCCGGCCTTCATCTTCGAAAGTCCAGGCGTCCTCCCGGCCATTTCCCGTCGATCCTTTGATTGCTGACGATCAAGCCGACCCAGGGACGCACGATTTCCGGGTCGGTCAGATTGATGTATTTTCCCGCCAGCCCTTTCGCACCCTGGCGCCGGGCATCGATGAGCCCCTTGCGCACGCCATTATGCCAATCGAACAGCAGGTAAACCCTCTCTCCCGCCGTCTTCACCTCGCCCCGGCCAGACTTCCATTTATCCTTGCTGTCGCCTGGAATCGTGGGATCGGCACCGCCGTTCCAACGGCTGGACCAGCTGCCTTCGATGGTGTCGTTGCGGTCGCGGTCGCTTTCGGTGCCCCAGGCCTCGGCATTTTCATCGCTTGGAGTTCCCTCCAGTTTCACGCCGGCGGCGAACGCCGACACCTCCTCGTCGTCGGGAGTGGGGACGTCCATGAAGCCAAACGGATTTCGGATTCCGCGGTTGCTGTCAGAATTTGCTTTGCTGTCCGATCCCATCGCAGGCCTCCGGTTTTTCAGCACGGCCCCCCGCCAGCCACGGCGGCCTCAAACCGTTCCAGCCTGGCGGACCGAACCATTCACCGCCACCCATTTCCCGCAAATCGGGTCCTGGCGGCAGGGTTTTCGACCGATTCGCGCCCCGGTCAGTCTCCCGAAGGCGCCTTGTAGGGGCCGCCCGGCACCCCCCAACCCCAGGCCGGCATTGGTTCGCTCTCGGGATCGCAGGTCGGGCCCTTGTTGGAATTCATCCTGGCCAGCCGCGATCCCCATTCGACATAGGCCATAAAGGCCGAGCGGAATTCGGGATCGTCAGGCAACCCGATCTCGTCGGCGGCGTCGGCGAGAAGGTTGATCCAGCGCCGGCGCTGCTCCTCGGTCAGATGCTTGCCGAGATGGTGCATCACCATCTCGCGATGGCCGCCGTGCTTTTCGCTGTAGGTTTTCGGTCCACCAAAAACTTCGCCGATGAAAGCCGCGACGTGAGCGGGATGATCCGGCGACATATGCTTGAACACCGGCCCGACGATGGGGTCCCGAGAGACGTTGTCGTAGAAGGTTTGGGTCAGGCGGTTCAGCGCTTCGGAGCCACCGGCCCATTCAAACAATGTCGGGACATCCTGGCTCATTCGCGATCCCTCCCATGCTGGACTTCAACCGCGCTGGACGATAGCGGAAACATCGAGCGCCGCTCAACCTGCCTCGATGGGCAGTCGGCCATCATGCCCGCGTTACGATTTGACCGGCGTGCTGGCCTGAGCCTTGGCGCCCGAGGCTTCGCGGCAGTTTTCCGGCCGTGGCTCCGATCTGCAGATGCCTGGGCCTGTCAATTCGTCTGCCGATTGATGCCCGGTTGTCAGCCCGTATTTCAGCATCCTGTCGAGTTCGAGCTGCCGTTCGACTGAATACAGCTGAATTGCGGTAAACAGACCGGGGCCGATGGCCATGTCCTCGAGATAGGCCTTGACCTTTTGCTCCTGCCCTACCGAATGCACGCTCAACTGTGCACGCGGGCCGACCAGGCGTTTGACACCGCCGGCGAGCATGATCGGACAGGCCGAGCCGCAACCGCCGCCGGCATCGACCGTCAGCCCATTGTAGACGCCGTCTTCGGCCGTGCAGTCGGCCTGCCGCGGCTCGCAGCCAATGAAATCCGTCCGGGCCACGGCGACGTCGAGCTTGCGTTCGCGGATCAGCCTTCCGGCCGCCAAAGCACCGAGCACATCACCACCCGGCGAGTTGATAACGATGGGCAGGCGCCGGTCGCCGACGCTGTCAAGCAGTTGGCGCAATTTTTCGGGCGTGTCAGCGGTAATTGCGCCTTCGGCCGAGATCCATTCCGGGCAGTTGGGATTGCAGAGCGGGTTGCTGCCGCGGACCAGGACGAAGCGCATGTCAGCGACCTCCTTCGGCCGCGGGGTTTCGAGCCCTGCGGGTGCAGGCTCGGCTTTCGCCACCACTTCGCGGGCCGGCTTCGTGATATTCGCCGGCGCCGGCACCTCCCTGCAACTCGCCGGCAACGGATCGGACGTGCATAGGGTTGGCGCGGTCAGCAGGTCGACGGCATCCCGGCTGGTGACGAGATTCATTTGCAGCATGTCGTAGGGAGCCAATTGCTGGATACCGCTGGCCGGTGTGCTTTTCATGGTCTCGAGCACACCCAGGCCGACGCCCATCTCCTTCAGATAGGCCGCCAGCTTCCGCTCCAGCGGCTTGTTCATCTCATAGGTCTTGTAGCTGCCGGCGTTCTTCCGGCTGACGACCCTGGTGCTGAGTATCTTCTTCTTGCCTTTCACCATGCGATAAGTGGTGCGGTACAGCAATTTCGTCCGGATATAGGTCGTGGTGATCTGATGGACGCCGAGAAAGGCCCATTCCCCGACCACGCGCCGGATGCCACCGGAAAACATCAACGGACAGGCGGAATTGCAGATGGCGCCATCGGCATAAGCATTGCCAAAATAACGGGCGCCCTTGCCGTCGTTTTCCTTGCAGTTCTTCACATCTGGCAGACAGCCGACGAAGCGGGTTTTGCCAACGGCGATATCGAGCTTGTTCTTGCGGATCAGGCGACCAAGTGTCAGCGCCGCTTCGACATTGCCGCCGGGGGAATCGACGACGATCGGCAGCTTTCGGCCGCCAAGCGCTTTCAGCGCGCGTTTGAACAGGGCCGGCGTGCCGGCTTCTATCGAGCCTTCCGCCGATATCCATTCCGGACAGGTCGGCTCGCAGCCCGGCGCGCTGCTGCGGACGACGACGAACCGCATCGTCGGGCCGAAATCCGGCGCGGATTTTTCCGGCGTGGATTTCTTTGCATCCGCTGCGAAGGCAGCGTGGCCCATGGCAAGCAACGACACCAGGCAGATCAGCCCTAGCGACCACCATGCCTGACTATGCAAACGGCGCCATGGAACCATTCGGGCAGCCCCCCTCGATGCAACCTATACTAGTTATGGCAGAGGCGCTTGCAACAGGATTTGAAGCAATGCGGTTAATCCATTGCCAGAATATCAGAATCAAAAGGGCGGCCCGAAGACCGCCCCTTTGCATCCGATCTCAACCGGCAGCGCCGGCGACTACTCTTTGATGGTGACGACGATGCCGGCACCGACGGTGCGGCCGCCTTCACGGATGGCGAAGCGCAGCTTCTCTTCCATGGCGA
>NZ_JAMYRB010000046.1:0-27789 GCF_040321165.1 Mesorhizobium sp. M0500 | reverse complement strand
CGCGGGATGGGCGCATGGGGTGAGGTAGAGATCACGAACCGGACGTCGCGCTCGCATTGAGGATGGTTCGGCGGGGGCAGAGCATGGCGGGCTTCTTCAACAAGGAGCCTGACCATGCCCACCTTGGCGTCGCGCGAAGGCCAGGCTTGTGGCGCGCTTGACGACGTTCTGCTGAATGGCCTCAGTCAGGACCGTCTGCGCCGGCTCTTCAGTCATGCCGCAGGCCGGAGCCGCGGCTTGCAAAACTTGCCGCTTAACTGGTCGCTTGGCCTGCAACCTGGTGCCGCTCTCTTCGAACCTGACCAATGGCTGAGCGCGCTGGACGCACCGAGCCGGCTTCGAACCGACGGCATCGATCCGAGACCGATCCTGATCCCGTCCTCGACATGCTGGCCAACGGCTTGGCCATGGCCGAGCAGGCCTGCAGCGAGGCCGAACGCCGCCACGAAGCGACCAGCGCCGATCTTGCTGCGGCATGCGAGGCGATCGATGCCTGAATTCGGTCCGGATGCAATGTGGCCATGTGCCGGTCCATGCCTTCCTCCGGAAGCCTGAACGCCGACAGACGTGCCCGCTGTTTCCTCAGTCTTCCAGCGGCAAACAAGATCGTCTTCCGCGCTGCTATCTTGCTCTTGGTGCCCCGCTGTCAATTGGTCTGAAGTGTTAGAACATCCCGGAGTCGGAGCGCGGCTCATTCGCTCATCGCATGAAGCGCTTCGTGCCTGACGATTTCGATGCTGCGCAGGTTGAGCAGGCGGATGACGCCCTTGTCCTTCAACCGGGTGAAGACCCGTGAGACAGTCTCGATTGTGAGGCCGAGATAATCGCCGATGTCCATACGCGACATTGGCAGTTCGACCTGCTGCAATCCGCCCTGCCGTTCCGCCATGTCGACCAGGAATGCCGCGACGCGTTCGATGGCGCTCTGGCAACCGAGGACCAGCAGATGTTCCTGCGCTCTGGTCAACCCCTTGAGCGCCAGGGGCAGCAACTGATGGGAGTTGTCCGCTCCAGCAGCGAGGCGGAAGACGCGGACACCGGTGGCATTGATCGCCTCGGCGAAGAAATGATGCGTGGTGCCGGCTTCGAAGCCGAATGTCTCTCCGGCGAGGTGAAAGGCACTTATCTGCCGGCGGCCGTCAGCAAGCAGGCGGTAGACGCGGACGCCGCCGAACTCCAACTGGTAGAAGGCTCCGGCCTTCTCGCCCTGGGCGTAGATTTCCGCGCCGGCGGGATAGAAGCTGAGTGGTTGCAGCGGTGCGGGCTCGAAAGCCTCCGGCAGGTTGGGCTGGGAGGACCGCGACGGCAGTGCAACTCTGGAGTTGGTGTAGGCGTGCATGGCTGTTTTCCCGGTTGATCCGTGGAACAGCAATCGCGCTAATCGGCCCGTGGCGAAATTCGGTTATGTCCGTACGGGAAACTACTAGAACCGCTCCCTACGCGCCGGTCCAGCCACCGCTTTCAGCCGTCGCGGCAGTGGAGACAGCTACTCACTTGCCTCGCGGCCCGACACCTGCTCGATCAAGACCCGGAAGAACACGTGGGGCGCGCTGTCCGACACCGGAGGCATGACCGGCTTGAGGGCGCCCGGCTCCCACCAGTTGGCGTGCTTGCTCAACACTGACCATGCATAGTCGCGCTGAACCTTGCAGCCGATCTGGTCAGGCAGTTCTTCATAGCGGCCGTCTACAACCACGCTTCTCCATCCCCGTCCTTGGCCGCGTTCGTCGACCTGGAGGGACACCAGCGGATTGGCCCGCATCCAGTCGATCTTCTTGCCCAACATAGAAAATGCATAAAGGTGATTGTCCGCGTGGGCATAATGCAGCGGGACGACATAGGGCTGGCCGTCCTTCGCGCATGCTAAGCGGCCAACACGATTGGCCGTTAGCAATTTCGTACATTCCAAGACGGAAAGCGTACGGATCAGCATCGGCGCGATCTCCTGTTTTCGTGACTGCACGGTGCGCCGTGCTTCATCGACTCTGATATCCGGCATCGCGGATCTCTTTTGAATCTCGATCCTAGCCCTGCGGCCAGGGAGGTCATTGATCACGATCAAGGAGTCGGTTTTCCGACGACGAGCCAACGACCATGTCCAGCCCACCTCGTTGTTCGCAGGGCGCCACGCCGTCAGTATCGATGGCGGGAGTGGGCGATTTCTGAAAAATGATCCAGATCAAGGCGGGGCCTGCCGCTCCCACGCATCATAGGGGATGATGTGGAAGCCAATCTCAAGCGCTCCGCTCGGTCGTGAGCTCGAACTGGCCGTCCTCGACGAGGACGGCGAACATACCCTTGTTTTCCCTTGCATAAAGGAGCGGGAAGGCTGGAGGAACGCCGCCACCCGCACACGCGTTGACATCCACCCGACCCACTGGCGCGATTGGATGCCGGATAGGATCCCGGCAAATAACCACAAGTCTCTTAGTGACTCGCCTTAACGTTTGGATTCCACGACCAATGCCATGCGCACGAGATGCGACAGGCTGCTCGCGGCCATTTTGCTCATGACATTGGCGCGATGGATCTCGACCGTGCGCGGGCTGATGCCAAGATCGTAAGCAATCGTCTTGTTTGGCAGGCCGGACACAAGACCGTCCAGCACCTGT
Source organism: Mesorhizobium sp. M0500 (assembly GCF_040321165.1). Lineage (NCBI taxonomy): Bacteria > Pseudomonadati > Pseudomonadota > Alphaproteobacteria > Hyphomicrobiales > Phyllobacteriaceae > Mesorhizobium > Mesorhizobium sp. M0500. The sequence goes on along the minus strand of NZ_JAMYRB010000046.1, from coordinate 25,177 downwards.
CGTTCTCGCTCGGACAGGCCCGCCAGACGACCGCGGATTTCCACGCTTTGCGGGTGTCTCGCATCCGCCTGGTTGCGATTGTCCAACGCGGAGCGGATCGCATCGATCAGCACCTCGTCGTCAAATGGCTTTTCGATGAAATCGGCGGCACCTTCCTTCATCGCCTGAACAGCGAGCGCCACGTCGGCGTGACCCGTCATGACAATGACCGGAATTGTATGCCCACGCGTCCGGAGCTGCCGCAGGAACTCGATGCCGTCAATGCCGGGCATGCGCACATCGGTCACGATGCAGCCGTCAAGACTGCTCGTGGCCGTAGCCAGAAAAGCTGTCGCCGATTCGTACAAGCGCACGGCGAAATTAGCCGTCGCCAACAGAAAACCAAGCGATTTGCGAACGTCGACGTCGTCGTCGACCACATGCACAAGATTGCTACCGGCCACTGGCGACCTCTTCCTTTTCCACGATGCGCAAAGTGAACCGGAAGGCGGTTCCTCCGGCCGGCATTGCCTCAGCCCAGATGTGACCGCCGTGCGACTCGACGATCGTGCGGCAAATAGAGAGGCCAACCCCCATGCCCTGCTTTTTGGTGGTGACAAATGGCTGGAAAAGCTGGGCGGAGACTTCAGGCGTGAGACCTTTGCCTGTGTCAATCACGCTTACCTCAGCCATGCCGTCATCACGGGCTACGGTTATGATTTGCAGCTCACGGCGTGGCACGCCTTGCATGGCTTCAACCGCATTGCGCATCAGGTTCAGCAGAACCTGCTGAATCTGGATGCGATCGGTCAAGACCAGTTCGGCGGCGGGATCAAGCTTGTAGCTGACGCGGACATCTATTTCTTTTGCGCCGACTAGAGCCAGCGACGAGGCTTCTTCGATCAGTGTCGGCAGGCGCTCGACCTGGCGCTCGCTCTCGCCTCTTGCGACGAAATCGCGAAGGTGGCGAATGACGTCTCCGGCCCTCAGGGCCTGTTCCGCTGCTTTTTCGACGGCCTCCCTCAGCATCGGCGCGTTGTCTTCCGTGCTTTTTTCGAGAAGCCGCCGGCTGCCTTTGAGGTAGTTCGTAATGGCGGTGAGCGGCTGGTTGATCTCGTGGGCAAGCGTCGAGGCCATTTCGCCGAGCGCAGTAAACCGCGCCATGTGGAGAAGCTCCAGCTGCTGCTCCTGTATTCTCGCCTCCGCCAGGTGGCGTTCGGTCAAGTCGCGGCAGAAGCCGGTAAAGAAGCGCCCGGTTCCCGGATGCATCTCGCCGACAGAGAGTTCCATCGGAAAGGTCGAGCCGTCCTTGCGCATTCCAGTGACGGTGCGACCGAGCCCGATGATCCGGCGCTCCCCTGTTGCCAGATAGCGGTGAAGATAGGCATCATGCTCTTCGCGGTAGGGCGACGGCATCAGCAGATTGACATTCTGACCGATGACTTCGTTGGACTGGTAGCCAAACAGCATTTCGGCAGCCGTGCTAAAGGATTGAATACGGCCTTGTTCGTCGATGACCACCATTGCATCGGGCACTGTCGCTAGGATCGAACGCAAATGATCTTCGCGCAATCGAAGTGCGGCGTTTGCATAGGAGAGTTCGCTGACGTCGGTGCCTTCGACGAAGATCGCAGTGATGCGACCATCGTCAGCCTTGATGGGCTGATATACGAAATCGAGGATGCGTTCATCGACCGGCTCGCCGTCCTTGTTGCGAAGGGCGACCTTCACGCCTTGACCTCGGTAGGGCTTGCCCGTTTCGTATACTTGGTCCAGCAGTTCGTAGAATCCTTGGCCTTCGAGCTCGGGCAAGGCCTCGCGTACCGACCTTCCTATCACTTGCCTCTGGCCAATCAGACGTTGATAGGCGGCATTGGTCAGCTCGAATACATGACCCGGCTCACGCATCAAGGTCATGAAACCAGGGGCCTGCTCGAACATCTGGGAGAGCCGGTCGTGTTCGGCCGCGACCCGCCCTTCGGCGCGAACGCCGGTCGACAGGTCACGTGTTTGTTTGTCGTCCAAATCAAGTCCTTTGATCAGGGAACCCGCAACGCAGTCTAACTATCATTCATCGCTCTTTCTGCACACGCAAAAACCGGCATAGTCAGAGGTTCGGGATCCGGTGAGTAGCGTCATTTGACACGCATCAAGGCGTCGAGTGCCGGCGGAAGCACTCATCATAGCATCCAAACGCTCCAGCGAAAGGCGACCACAAATGTGCTACAAGTCAATTATTTAAACCTTGCCGTAGATGCACCTCCTGCAGCCATGGTGAAGTTGGGGATCGAGCTTGCGGAACGGTTCGGGGCTCACCTTATCGGCCTGGCGGCTGCAGACGTCCCGCAGCTCTTCGCGGCCGGCGACGGCATGGTTGGTCCATGAAGGTGAAATCATGCAGTTTCAGCGAACGGAAATTGAAAAGCGGCTCGCCGAACTGGGTGCCGAATTCGACACTCGGCACCGGCCGGTCCTGGTCACCGCAAGCAATGTCGAACATGTCATGGCAAAAACGTGCTGGCTGCCTGGAAAGACACCCGGGAAGCGCGGCGAGCGATAGCCGATGCATTCCCTTTTCTGGCCAAGGCCAATGAAGTCGTGTCGCTACCATCGGTACTAAACGCAACGAAAGCATCTGTGACAGCCTCGCGGACGTCCCCGTCTTTCTTGAGCACCACGGCATCACGGTGCGGACCGAATTCATCTCCGGCGATGGTGATGGCGAACAGCTGGTGGCGTTCGCACGCATGATTCATGCAGACCTGAGGGTTTCCGGCGCATGCGGTCATAGCCGCCTGCGGGAATAGGCGTTCGGCGGCGTCACGCGTACGCTGATCGAAGAGAGCAGCATCAACCGCTTCATTTTGCATTAGCCGCCCGTCGCATCAGGACCTTCACGCCCGTCGCTTGAGGCACGCACGATAGATATCGCCACGAGGGAGACGCCTGTTGACCGAGATCAATGCAGCGGTCGCCGACATCGCAATGATCTGCCAGAAAACGGGAGCGAAACGACATGAGTTTTCTCGACTACCTGATTTCAGTTGACGCCAGGACCGCCTTGATGAGCCGCATGATGCAGAAGCTCGGCGTCGACAAATATTTGAAGGTCGTTCCGGACCATGTTGCCGTCACCAATCGAGCGGTCGACCGGTGTCGCTCCTGCGGGCACCAGGATGAATGCTCGACTTGGCTTGATGAACACCAGCAAGCTGACGATCCGCCAGACTATTGCCGCAACCGCGACCTGATCGCACGGCTGCAGCACGCAGCCGGCCAACGATAGAGCGGTCGTGCAGGCATACCGCAGATCGCGTCACCAAGGCCGCGTGCTGCAGCTCCTCGATTTCCTGGGCGGTCATTGCTCGGCCAATGTTTCGCATCTGCTGACTGATGGCGTTCCGGCGCACACCGCCCGCGAATGCCTGCAACTCCGCTCTCATTAAATAGCCGACCGGCCCTCTAGCCGAGCTGCCCGCCAATAAGAGATATTGACAATCTTTCTTTAAGGTGCGATTCCGACCCATACCGACGAAGACCTCCTTTGAAGCAAATGCATCAATCGTCATCGTGGACGCGACTTCACTCGGTGCGTTGCGGAGCTGTTTGAGTGTGGGAATTATTTGAGGTCTTTGGGTCTTCGAAAACTAAGAGCATGCACATGATTGCGAATGGTCGGAGCAAGAGAACGATCGTCATCGGTGGTGCCCCGTTGCCAGACGTGCTTGACGAGGCCATGATCCGTCTTGTGGTTGACGGCTTTTATGATGAGATTCGCCGCGACGACCTTCTCGGCCCCATCTTTCATAACGCTATCCATCCTGAGGCTTGGCCGCGCCATCTGGCTAAGATGTGCGACTTCTGGTCCGCTACGCTGCTCCGGTCGTCCCGTTATGAAGGCCGTCCATTACCGCCACACCTGGCGATCTCCGGCCTTGGAGTCGCGCATTTCCGGCGTTGGCTAAAGCTGTTTCGCGCAACGGTGCGCCGTGTTTGCCCACCCGAGGTTGCGGCGCTGTTCATGGACCGCGCACTGCGCATAGCTCACAGCTTCCGTCTCGCGGTCGCCTTCAGCCGTGGCGAGACTACGATGGGCATAGAACCGATCGTCGAGAAGGACCTGTGATGCGGGGTTGGATTGTAAGTGGCTCCTGTACGAGAATTGCAAAGAGGAACCATTAGTGCGGTTGACCAATTTCTCGGACTACGCCTTGAGGATGCTAATGTACGCGGCCTCTGCCGGTGATCGCCTGATCACGATCGAGGAGGTGGCAAGCACGTTCAAGGTATCCAAAACGCACCTCAACAAGGTCGCCAACACCCTGACGCGCGGCGGTTACTTGAAAGCGGTCCGCGGTCGCTCCGGTGGGCTAGCCCTCGGGCGGAGCCCCGAGATGATCCGGATCGGCGACGTGGTACGGCTGACGGAGCCAGATTTCGCGCTTGTGGAGTGCTTCGGGACCGGAAATCAGTGCGTGCTCACCGGCCGCTGCAAACTTTCAGGAATGTTCGGCGACGCGATGGCCTCCTTCCAGAACACCCTTGATCGTTACACGCTGGCCGACGTCGCATTGATGCCCCAGGACTTTGTCGGCGGGCTGCCTGCATCCGAAGCTTCGGCGTACGATAAGCATGGGTAAGGCCTCGATCGACAATTCAACCGCAACGCCGCGCGGTTCGCGTCTGCCGGCCCGTGGAGACAAGCATGACTGACCCAGACAAAAATGACACACCGGTGGCCAACCAATTCGAGTCGGGCGTCGACCTGAACAACACGCTGCTCCCTATGCTGATCGGCGGGCTTGTTCTGATTGTCATCGGTGCAATTATGGTCATGACGTTTGTCTAGCTTTTCCTAGCCAAACGGCAATGCTCATCAAAGTTGCGAAAGCGCAAAGAAGGCGGCCTGAGAGGAATCTATTAAGACGCTTCGCAATGGCGGAGACTTCATCGTGAAGGAACTCAGTTGGTTCAATTCCGACATGGTCGTCGACGAGATCATGAGAAAATGGCCGGCAACGGTGGCTGTCGTGCTGAAATACAGGATGCTTTGCGTCGGTTGTCCAATCGGTACCTTCCATACGGTCGCTGAGGCGTGCCGAGAGCATCAGATCAATGAGACCGCCTTCCTGGTGGATTTGGAATCGGCTGTTCGAGCGCGCAGGTGATAAATCAGCGCTTGGTTCGACTCCCTGAGAGGACCACAAGCCGGTGCGCGTCCTTGACAGTGACTTTCTGGCGTCCGCTGGCAATTATCCCATTCTCTTCCCATTTGCTGAGCAGCCGGCTGACCGTGTGCAGTGTCGTCCCCGTCATTTCGGCAATGTCCTGCCTCGAGATCGGAAAGTCGATTTCGATGCCGCTGTCGGTCTTCCGACCAGTCTGATTTGCCAGTCGCAGCAGCGCGTGAGCAACGCGCTGCTCCACCTGTTCAGTGGACATCTCCACAACCCGCGTCTGGGTTTCTTGCAGCCTGTTTCCGACCGTCCGGTAGGTGGTCGCCCCAAACACAGGAAACCGCTTCGCCAGTTCCGGCCATAGCGCGTTGGGCCAGGCCAACACCACGCAGTCCACCGCCGCGACTGCGCTGGCGGGGTAAGTCGTCCGGCCAAGGGCTGCGGCGACGCCAAAGATCTCGCCTTCGCTGATGTATCTAGCGATGACCTGCTGTCCATCCGGCGTGGTGCGGACGACGCGTATGTGCCCGGCGATCAGCACGAAGAAGGAATGGGCCTCGGTTTCCTGCGCGAAGATCGTCGTCTCCTTGGCATAGCGGGATGAGCGTGCGCTTTGGAGGATCTCGCTCTGCTCGTCGGGCGTCAGTCCTTGAAAGAGCGGCAGCCGCGATATCAGCGATCGGTCCAACGCAGCCAAGCGGATTCCTCACGATCCTGTAGTTTCGCATCAGTCATGCGGAAGACCTTTCTACTCCGAGTTTGCGCCAGCGCAAATTCTGCCGGGGGTTGTCAGGCTAAAAGGCATGGAACGGCCAAATGCCGTGACGACGAAACAAAAGGACGAACCGATGAAACTCACCATTCTCGCCGCCGCAATCTCCATCCTCGCGCTGGCCGGCAGCGCAAGCGCGGAAGAGCATGTGGTGCAAATGCTCAACAAGGGCGAAAAGGGCGCCATGGTTTTCCAGCCGGCCTTCGTCAAGGCAGTACCCGGCGATACCGTCAAGTTCGTGCCGACCGACAAGAGCCATGACGCAGAGTCGATCAAGGGCATGCTTCCGGATGGCGCTGAGCCTTTCAAGGGAAAGCCCAGCGAGGAGATCACCGTCACACTCACCCAGGAAGGTGTGTATGGCGTCAAATGCGCGCCGCACTACGGCATGGGGATGGTCGCGCTGATCGTTGTCGGCAAGCCGGTCAATCTCGATACCGCCAAAGCGGTCAAGCATCTCGGGAAGGCAAAGACAGTGTTCGCCGACCTGTTCACCCAGATCCCGGCTAACTGACAGCATTCGATACAGCCATGCCTGCCACATACAGCGCGGGCGCGGGCCGGACGGACCGAGGGCGGCGGTTCATCCGGCCCTGTTCATTTGGAGACGCAAATCATGGGGATTCCACGCCTGCGGGCCTACACCGGGCCCGCATTTCTTTCCTACGGATTCAGGCCGTTCTTCTTCCTTGGGTCGCTGTATGCGGCGCTCTCCATTCTGCTTTGGCTGCCGATGTATGCCGGCGAACTCAATGCCCACAGTGCGTTCGTTCCCGTCGACTGGCACATTCACGAGATGCTGTTCGGCTATCTGTCGGCGATGGTTACCGGGTTCTTGCTGACCGCCATCCCGAACTGGACCGGCCGGCTGCCTGTGCAAGGCCTGCCGCTGCTGGCGCTGGTGGTCCTGTGGCTTGCCGGCCGTGTCGCTGTCTTTGTCTCGGCGGATATCGGCTGGGAAGCAGCCGCCGTGATCGATGGCTCATTTCTGCTTGCGGTTGCTGCCGCGGCGGCCCGCGAGATCGTCGCAGGACGGAACTGGCGCAACCTGAAAGTACTGCTGCCGCTTACCGTCCTGGCTGGCGCCAACGGCACGTTCCACATCGAGGCGCATCTTCAAGGCACATCCAACATCAGCCGCAGGCTCGGCATGGCCGCGGCGATCATGCTCATCTCATTGATAGGCGGGCGCATCATTCCGAGCTTCACCCGCAACTGGCTCGCTCGCGAAAATCCTGGCAGGCTGCCTGCTCCGTTCGACCGTTTTGACATGGCATCGATAGCCATCTCAGCCATCGCGCTGGGAGCATGGACGTTCACACCCGACAACAGCGCCTCAGGAATGCTCATGGCCGTCGCCGCGATCTGCCAGGCGTGGCGTCTGTCGGGCTGGGCTGGCGAGCGCACATTGCGGGATCCGCTCGTGCTCACCCTCCATCTTGCATATGCCTTTGTGCCTATCGGTCTTGCCTTCGTTTCGGCGTCGATCTTCTATCCTGCCATCGTGCCGGCTGCTGCAGGACTCCACGCGCTCGGAACTGGTGCGGTCGGCGCGATGACGCTTGCAGTGATGACCCGCGCGACGCTCGGGCACACCGGGCGAGAGCTCAAGGCTGGGAAAGGCGCCTCGTTCATCTTCGTGACCGTCCTCCTCGCAGGATCGTTGAGAATCCTGGCTGCCTTCGTCCCCTATGACATAGTGATCGACATGGCCGGCACCGCATGGGTGGCGGCATTTGCCGGCTTCATTCTGATCTATGGAACTGCGTTGATGAGGCCAAAGGTGCGGTGAGGCGGCGGGGAGACCAGGCGACCGTCGAAACGCGAATGAAAAAGCCGCTTCTGATTTGTCAGGCAATACCGAGGTAGCCGACGATACGGTTCGCCCACCCCCGATGGTCCCGGACCAGCCTGAAACCCAGATTGTCGGGAGGCGTGCCAACGGCACAGCCGCCGCTTTTTCCGTCGCTGACGAAGTTCGACATGTAGGCTCTGTGAAGCCCTTCAAGGACGTGGACGCCGCAATTGTCGACCGAACTCGCAACGCCGCTTCCATCCGCAGCCAATGTGGTGCGGACATAGCAAGTCGAAGTCCACTCCCAGACATTGCCGGAAAAGTCGGCGAGGCCCAGGGAATTGAAACCAAAAGAGCCACGGCTCTTGGGCAACGGGTCCGGTTTGCGATTGAGGTCCACCTCGGCCTTGTAGCTGGTGAGCCAGCGTCTGGCGGGGTTGTCGGCGTCGTTTTCGACACCCTCAAATTCCCCTGCGAACCGCTCCGCCGCGGCAAACGCCCATTCTTCGTCGGATGGCAGCCGCCATTGGTCCCCCGTCACTTGCGAATACCACCGGGCGTAGGCATTGGCATCGAGATAGCTCACTCCAGTTACGGGAGCGTTGCTTGGGATCGCGCGCGTCTCCTGTGCCGGCTGACAGCCTCCTGCCGAGACGCAGTCTGCATAGTCGGCCGCGCTGATCTGGTAGGCCATGATTTCGAGAGGTCTGTTGAGTTGCCGCTTGAGGCGGGGATTGGCTTGCGGGCGTCCCTCCATCAGGAACTCCCCTGGCGTCGGATAGGTGATCGAACCGGAAAGCAAGGTAACCGTCATAGCGATGGGGTGAGGTTGTCGATCCCCGAAGACCGTCTGTATCGAGAGCCCTGCCGGAACGGCAGCGGCGACCAGGGCGACCGGAAGAACCTTGAGGATCAATGGAGACATCGCTTTGTCCATGCCCGGACAGCATCGCTGTCCGGGCAAATTGGAGTGCCGTCAGTTGGTGGCGAGGGGTGTCGGCGCTTCGACCTGCGTCATCAGGTCGTCATTCCATTCGCCCTCGACCATGAAGTGAGCGGTCGCACCGAGTTCCACGGCCTCGATCAGATTGTGATTGACATAGGCATAGACGCCGGGCTGCAGGAACGTGTAGAGCGCCGACCCCGCGGAGCCGCCACGGATGAACCAGGTTTCCAGATCCTTGGCCGGCGGATTGGCGAATTTGCCCTGTTCCCAGACATAGTCGCCGTGGCCACCGATCAGATGCGGTCGCGTATCGCGGTTGGCCTGCGAATGGACGATCAACACGGTCTCGCCGACCTTCGCCTTCATCGCATTGTCGCCGGTCAGCGAACCGACCTTGCCATTGAACACCACATGCGTCGGGATCAGCCCGCGCATGACCTTGACGATGTCGTCGTAACCGTCGCCGGCCGATTCGTAGGTCTTGAAGTTGCCCTTCTCGTCGCGCGGAATATAGAAGTCGTTCTCGCCGATGTAGAAGATCTTGTCGTACTTTACCGGTTCGCCCTTGTCGTTCCTGAGCCCATCGCGCGGCAGGATCATGATGGCGCCGCTCATGCCGGAGACGACATGCCATGGGATCATCGCGCCGCCAGGTGCGCAGTGATAGACGAACGTACCCGTTCGGGTTGCCTTGAAGCGCAAGGTCACCTGCTCGCCGGGATTGATCAGCGTCAGGGCGCCGCCGCCCAGCGCGCCGGTTGCGGCGTGGAAATCGATGTTGTGAGCGAGTGAGTTGGTGTCGGGATTGATGAGCGTCAGTTCGACATAGTCGTCCTGATGCACGACCATCAGAGGGCCAGGAATCGAGCCGTTATAGGTCATCGCATTGAGCGTCGTGCCGTCGGCATCGATGACGACGGGCTTTTCCTCGATGGTCATGGTGAACTCGACGATTTTCGGTCCACCCGTGGCGATCTGATCGTGCGGATGCACAAAGGGCGGTGCCACGAGCTCGATCTTTTCGCGGGCGAGCCCTCGAATGTCCGTCTTTGTCACCGTTGCCGAAAATGCCGGCAGTGCCGCCACGGTGGCAGCGCCAATCGCTGCTCCGAAAAGGGCGTCGCGTCGCGTGATCATGTCAGTCTCCTATCTCTCAACCGTTGCGGATGAGCAGAAGGTATCTGGCCTGACGCAGCGTTTCTTTGCGCTGGCGCAAATTGGTGGCGTTCAGTGTTAGGCAGCAACAACCCCGGAAACAGCAATCGTGCGCGGCATAGTCGCAGTGGGGAAGGGTGTGGGAGCGGTTGGCTGCACCGGCGCTGTTTGTCAGCCCTCGGCCCTGGATCAGCGCTCCAGTCTGTCTTCCCGATCGATAAGGATCCGCTCGGCAGCTCCGTCAAGATCTTCGTACTGGCCACTCCTCAACGCCCACAGGAAGCCCCCCAGGCCAAGCGCACCAAGGAACAGGGCGACAGGGATGAGGTAGGCAAGGGTGGTCATGAGGATTGGGCCAGTTTGCTGCTGTCGGACAGCCTGTCGCGCCGGACATCTTTCGCCGGCGAATCTGGCACAGAACCTCGCAGACGCAGCGCATTTCCGATCACAAGCAGGGAAGACGCGGACATCGCGATCGCGGCGATAAGAGGGGTGACGTGCCCCAGGATCGCGATCGGCACGGCGACAGCATTGTAGACGATGGCGATCGTGATGTTCTGGCGAATCAGGCTTCCCGCCTTGCGCGAGACGTCCAGCGCGAGGGGGATCGCCAGAAGGCTTTCGCGCAGGAACACAAAGTCGGCTGCGGTGCGACCGATGTCGGCGGCCGTGGCCGGCGCGAACGAAACATGCGCCGCGCTCAGCGCAGGCGTGTCGTTCAAGCCGTCGCCAACCATCAGAACCCGGTGTCCCTCTTTCGCCAGGGTTTCGATGCATTCGACCTTGCCGGACGGCAGCAGGCACGGAACGAAGTCGTCGATACCCAGCATTTTCGAGATTTCGCGGCAGGCGCCCGCGCTATCGCCCGACAGCATCTGAACCGACATCCCGGCCTCGTTCAATCGCTCGATCGCCGCCCTGGCATCGGCACGCAACGCATCCTCGAAATTGAAGGTCGCGACAACGATCCCGTCTTTCGTCAGGACCGTCCCGCCATAGCCATGTTTGCCTTCGCCGCCGGTGCGGGCCTTCCATCCAACCCATCCGCGTCTGCCCAGCCGCCAGATACTTCCGACGTCAGTTGCTTCGATACCGAACCCCGGATGCTCGGTGACGGCATCGAATTTGTGCTGCCCGCCGCCAGCGGCAAGACCGGCTATGGCCTTTGAAAAGGGGTGACGCGAATGCGCGGCCATGTCGGCCGCAATCGTCAGCATGGCCGGATCGATCGAGGCCGCATTGACGAGACGGGGCTGGCCGAGCGTGAGCGTGCCGGTCTTGTCGAACACCGCTGCATCAATCGTTGCCAGGCGCTCCATCGCCGAACCATCCTTGACCATGATGCCGTTCTCGAACAGCTGCCGCGCGGCGACTACCTGGACGATCGGCACGGCGAGCCCGAGCGCGCACGGACATGTGATGATCAAAACGGCGATGGCGATGGTTATCGCCCGATGCCAGTCGCCGGTTGCCGCCATCCAGCCAAGGAATGTCACGAAGGCGGTGAGATGAACAACTGGAGCATAGAGTGCTGAAACGCGATCGGCGATGCGGCGGTAATGTGCGCGACCGCCCTCGGCGGCTTCCATCAGCCGAACCATTTCCGCCAGGAACGAATCCTTCGCGGCGGCTGTCGCCTCGATGGTCAGCGGGCCGGTAAGGTTGAGCACGCCGGCCTGGACGGCATCGTTTGGCGCCACGCTTCTGGGCGTGCTCTCGCCCGAAACCAGCGAGCAGTCGACGTCCGATGTCCCACGCGTGATCTTGCCGTCGACGGGGATCCTTTCGCCGGCCGCTATCAGCAACAGCATGCCCGGTTCGATCTCGCCAACCGGCAGATAGTCGCGTGCGCCATCGTCGCGCAGCACCATGGCGCCACGCGCGGCCAGTTGTGATAGGCCTTTGACGGCGGTGCGGGCGCGTTCGCGCATCACGTGATCCAGCGTGCGGCCGATCAACAGGAAGAACAGCAGAGACACCGACGCGTCGAAATAGGCGTGGTCGCCATGGGTGATCGTCTCATAGAGGCTCATGGCATAGGCCAGCGACACGCCGACCGCGATCGGCACGTCCATGTTCATGCGGCCGTGACGCAACGTATTCCAGGCCGACTTGAAGAAGATGCCGCCGGCGAAGGCGAGTGCGGGGATGGCGATCAGTGCCGAGACCCAGTGGAACAGGTCGCGGGTCGCGCCCTCGGCACCGGACCAGACCGAAACCGACAGCAGCATGATGTTGCCCGCCGCAAATCCGGCAACAGCGACGGCGCGGATAAGCTCCGAGAGCGTTTTGTCCTTTTCACCAATCTCGAGTTCGAACAAATGCGCCTGGTAACCCAGCCGCGCCAGCATGGCGACGAATGGTGGAGCCTCGTCCCCGCGCCACCGGACCGAGACCCGCTTCGTTGACAGGTTGACGCGAGCGGCCTCGACGTGATCGAGTTTTGCCACCGCCGTCTCGATTGTCTGGATGCAGGCTGCGCAATGAACCGTCGGAACTGAAAGATCGGTCTGGCTAAGGCCATCGCCAAGCGACCGGCTCGCCAGCTTGATCTCTTCGCTTGACGGCAGGACGGATGTAGCGTTGCCCAGATCCAGCGCCATTTCAGCACCAGGTGCACAACAGCTCATTGCAGCGCTCCATGGGAAATCATGATCCTGCGCACGTCGCGATAGGGTCTTGCTAGACCGGCATCGGCGTCGATTTCGACGATCCACACACCATCCCTTGGCATGTGTTGCGCCGCGAATTCCTGGCCCGAGGCGAGGGCGAGCTTGATGGACTCATCCTCTTTCTCGTAGGCGGGACGGCGAAACAGCACCTTCACGGAATGCAAACGAACCGGCTTGCCGGCGTCGGTGACGCCATAGCGGACTTCGCCCCATGCGATGGTCAATTTGCCGGTCCAGCCGAGGGCCGCCTGCGTTCGTCCTTCCTTGGATTTTCTATTGAACTGCTGGCTGGCCACGTAGGTGTTTTCGACGACAAGCCCGGTCCAGGTTGTGTTGGCGAGCGTCGCCATGGTCAGGTTGACCGTGATCACCACGCCGAAAAAGGCAAGGATGATAGCCAACATGTGCCTGCCGGTGAATTCGCGGGATTTTCGCGTGGTGGCGCTCATCTGGCGGTCTCCGGTGCGTTGAAGGTGGCGGTGTATTCGTTCGACTCGAAACTCGCGTTGTCCTCGACCCGGAGTGTGAAGGTCTGCGCTACGCCATGGATCTGATCAGCAGGCAGGCGCACGAAAACCTTCAACATCTTCAGCCGGTCGGGTTCGACCGGGATCGCAAAAGAGCGATCGGCGGGGAGATCGACACCGACGATGCTCATCTCTGCGCCTGGCAAGCCCCCAAGGGTGACGATGATCGTTCTTGGTTCGGGGATCATGTTCAGCAGCTTGACTGTGTAGCCATTGCGGATGGAGCCGTCGGAGAGCGTCACGAATTGCGGATTGCGGTCGTGCAAGACATTGATCTCGAGTCGGTCGCGCGTCAGCAGCGAATAGAGCAGGCCCAGGCCGATCAGCGACCACATAGCCATGTAGACACAGGTGCGCGGACGAAAGATCTTGCGAATGTGGAAATGAGCCACCTTGTCCGAAAACAGGCCGTCATCCGTCCTGACCAGCGAAGGATTGACCGAACTGGCGCCACCCGCGGTCGCCAGCATCATGTTGGCGTTGTAGTCGGAGAGCGTCGCGTACGAGATCAGCCCGCGTTCCTTGCCGAGCTTGTCCATGACACCGTCGCAGGCGTCGATGCAGAGCGCGCAAGTGATGCATTCGAGCTGCTGGCCATCGCGAATGTCGATCCCCATCGGACAGACAGCGACGCAGGCATTGCAGTCGACGCAATCGCCGACTGGCTGACCTGCGGCCTGGACTTTCTTGGCATGACGCGTGCGCGGTTCGCCGCGCCAGTCATTATAGGTGACGGTGAGCGAACTCTCGTCGAGCATGGCTGCCTGGATGCGCGGCCATGGGCACATGTAGGTGCAGACCTGCTCGCGCATCAGCCCGCCGAACGTATAAGTCGTTGCCGTCAGCACGGCGACGGTGAAGTAGGCGACGGGGGCCGCCGTGCCGGCGAAGAGTTCGCCAACCAGCGTCGGCGCATCGGCGAAATAGAAGATCCAGGCGCCGCCGGTCGCCGCGCTAATGACCAGCCAGATGGCGTGTTTCGACACCCGCAGCACAAGCTTGCGGCTGGTCCAGGGACCGGCGTCGAGCTTGATGCGGGCATTGCGGTCGCCCTCGATGGCTCGCTCGACGACCAGGAACAGGTCGACCCATACGGTCTGCGGGCACGTATAGCCGCACCAGGCACGACCGACGGTCGACGTGATCAGGAAGAGACCGACGCCGGCCATGACCAGAAGGCCGGCGACGTAGTAGAATTCCTGCGGCCATATCTCGATGAAGAAGAAGTAGAAACGCCGGTCGGCGACATCGAGCAGCACGGCCTGATCAGGGGCAAACGGGCCACGGTCCCACCGCAGCCAAGGTGTCAGATAGTAGATACCAAGCGTGACCGCCATTACCAGCCATTTGAATTGGCGAAAATTCCCGGAGGCCCGCTTCGGGAAGATCTTCTTGCGCGCGGCATACATCGGCTGTCGCACTTTGGCGGAGTTGACCGCCTCGGCTTCGAGCCGTTCGACCTGCGTATTGTCCAGCACTGGTCTCTCCCGTCGCGCAGCTTTGATTTCGCCGGGCAAATGTCCTGACTGGATGCAGGCAGGTCAGCGAAATACAGCGTCGAGCGGATTTTGCTGCCGACTGGATTGCGCCGCGTTGATGCAGGTCAATCGCCTGGCCCACGGAAAACAAATCGAGGCCCGGCAGAGCCGGACCTCGTCGCTTCGGCGGTGAGGGCCGGAGAATAGGCCCCTGTTCCTATTCTCCACCGCCTAGCGAATGCACGTAGACCGCCAGCTCCTTGACCCTGGTTTCGCCCAAGCGCGCACCCCAGGCTGGCATCACGCCCTGTTTCGGCGCGGTGACCTGGGCGGCGATGGCCGCTTCGCCCGATCCGTAGAGCCAGATGGCATCGGTCAGATCAGGAGCGCCGAGCTCCTTGTTACCCTTTGCATTGTCGCCGTGACAGGCCACGCAGTTTTCGACAAAAACCTTGGCACCGGGCGCCACCAAAGATTGGTCGCTGACGGTTTGGGACAGGCTGGCAATATAGGCGCTGACCTGTTTGATCTGATCGGCAGTGATGATGTCGCCAAAGGCCGGCATTTCCGACAGGCGCGTATCCGGATCGGATGCGAAGCGGATACCATGCGTGACCGTCTGCTGGATCTGGTCCGCCTTTCCGCCCCACAGCCAGTCATCGTCATTGAGGTTCGGGAAGCCCTTGGTGCCCTGGGCGCCGGAACCATGGCACTGCACGCAATTGACCTTGAACGCGGCGCCGCCGGCAGCGACCGCGAATTCGCGCAAACCATCGTCCGCCGCGATCTCCGAAACACTCTTCGATTCTATCGCCGCGACATATTTGCCCTTCGCCGCTTCAGCCGCCGATAGCTCGTTCTTGACTTCGTTGCGGCTCGAATAGCCGAGCACGCCCGTTGTTGCCGAATGCAGCAAAGGCCATGCCGGATAGGCGATGGTGTATCCGATTGCCCAGACAATGGTGGCGTAGAAGGTTACGACCCACCAGCGCGGAAGCGGGTTGTTCAGCTCCTGAATGCCATCCCATTCGTGGCCGGTGGTCGAAACGCCAGAGATTTCATCGATGTGCTCGTCGCTCATGATCACTCGTCCTCAAGGGGAATCCGGGCAGCTTCGTCGGCCAGCTTGCGGCTGCCGGGGCGCAGGGCGAAGGCAATTGCGCCGACAAAGAAAAGCGCCATGGCGACCAGGCCCCAGCTGTCGGCAAACTCTCGCATCAGATTGTAATCCATAAATAAAACTCCTCAGCGATAGCCGGCGGCTTCGTCGTAGTTCTTGAAGTCGACCAGTGTGCCGAGCATCTGCAGATAGGCGACGAGGGCGTCCATCTCGGTGACCCGTTGCGGGTTGCCGTCGAAGTCGCCGATCTTGGCTTTGGGGTAGCGGGCCTCGAGGCCGGATGTGTCGGCGTTGGGATCAGCCTGCGCCATCAAGTCGGCGCTGGCGTGTGCGATCATGTCGTCGCCGTAGGGGACACCGACACGGCTGTTGGCGACCAGATGCGTCGAGAAATCTTTCACCTCGATCGGCGTGTCTTTCAGGAACGCATAGCTCGGCATGATTGATTCAGGCACCACCGAACGAGGATCCGTAAGGTGCTCGACATGCCATTGATTGGAATAGCGGTCGCCAACCCTGGCGAGGTCCGGTCCGGTGCGCTTCGATCCCCACTGGAAGGGATGATCGTACATCGACTCGGCCGCCAGACTGTAATGCCCATAGCGCTCGACCTCGTCACGGAACGGCCGGATCATCTGGCTATGGCAGAGATAGCATCCCTCACGCACATAAATGTTGCGCCCGACGAGTTCGAGCGGCGAGTAGGGGCGCATGCCTTCCACCTTCTCGATCGTATTGTCGAGGTAGAAGAGCGGTGCGATCTCGACGATGCCACCCACTGTGACCACGAGAAGTGATCCAATGAGCAGAAGCGTGGCGTTCTTCTCGATCAGCGCGTGTTGGTCCATCAAGCCCATTGTCTGGCTCCTTATTCGGCAGGCTGCAGGACGGGCAGGGAGCCCGGCATTGGTTGTTCTTCGCGCTGGTAGCCGAGGATGGTCATGGCGATGTTCCAGGCCATGATCAGGGCGCCGGAGAGGTACATGGCCCCGCCGATGGCGCGCATGACATAGTAGGGGTGCATGGCGGCGACGGTTTCGGCGAAGGAGTAGACCAGGAAGCCCTGCTCGTCGTATTCGCGCCACATCAGGCCCTGCATGATGCCGGACACCCACATGACGGCCGCGTAGACGACGATGCCGAGCGTCGCCAGCCAGAAGTGCCAGGTGACCAGCCGCAGCGAGTAGAGCCGTTGGCGGTTCCAAAGCTTCGGCACCATGTAATAGATCGCGCCGAACGAGATCATCCCGACCCAGCCGAGCGCACCGGAGTGCACGTGACCTATGGTCCAGTCGGTATAGTGCGACAGCGAATTGACCGTCTTGATCGACATCATGGGACCTTCGAAGGTCGACATGCCGTAGAAGGCGATGGCCATCACCATCATGCGGATAATCGGATCGGTGCGTAGCTTGTCCCAGGCGCCTGACAGCGTCATCAGGCCGTTGATCATGCCGCCCCATGACGGCATCCACAGCATGATCGAAAACACCATGCCGAGCGTCTGCGCCCAATCGGGCAGGGCGGTGTAGTGCAGGTGATGCGGACCGGCCCAGATGTAGAGGAAGATGATCGCCCAGAAGTGGATGATCGACAGGCGGTAGGAATAGACCGGCCGGTTCGCCTGCTTGGGCACGAAGTAATACATCATGCCGAGGAAGCCGGCGGTGAGGAAAAAGCCGACGGCGTTGTGGCCGTACCACCATTGCGTCAGGGCGTCCTGGACGCCGGAAAAGGCGGAGTAGCTCTTGGAACCCAGGAATGAGGCCGGCATCGACAGGTTGTTGACCAAATGCAGCATCGCGATGGTGACGATGAAGGACAGGTAAAACCAGTTGGCGACGTAGATGTGCGGCTCCTTGCGCTTCAGGATCGTGCCGAGGAACAGGATGAGATAGGCGACCCAGACGATGGTCAGCCAGATGTCCACATACCATTCGGGCTCGGCGTATTCGCGGCTCTCGGTGATGCCGAGCAGGTAGCCGGTCGCGGCCATGACGATGAAGAGCTGGTAGCCCCAAAACACGAACCAACCGAGATCGCCGCCGAACAGCCGAGCGCGGCAGGTGCGCTGGACGACATACAGGGACGTGCAGAGCAGCGCATTGCCGCCGAAGGCGAAGACGACGCCCGACGTATGCAATGGCCGTAAACGGCCGAAGTTAAACCAGGGCTCAATGTTGAGATCGGGGTAGGCAAGCTGCAGCGCAATGACGACGCCGACCAGCATACCGACGACACCCCAGAACATGGTGGCGATGGCGCCATAGCGGATTGGCCCATCCATGTAGGCGGACGGGTCGATCGGAGCAGCCACTTCGAAATTCGTGTTGCGGATGAGGATGGCGACAAAGCCGAGCAGCACAAAAAACAGTACCCACATATGCTGCCGGAATGGCTCGTCCACACCGAACCCGGCTGCCACAAGGGCCGCAAATGTGAACAGGCCCAAGGCGAAGATTTGCGTGCCGAACTTCATGACCTGTCCCCGACCTCGGATTGGGATGCGCGGATACCAATCCGCTTGACACCAATTCAGCAGTCGCGTCGTCGCTGCCTTGATCCATGTCAAAGCCATTT
Organism: Mesorhizobium sp. M0500; assembly: GCF_040321165.1. Lineage (NCBI taxonomy): Bacteria > Pseudomonadati > Pseudomonadota > Alphaproteobacteria > Hyphomicrobiales > Phyllobacteriaceae > Mesorhizobium > Mesorhizobium sp. M0500. The sequence goes on along the minus strand of NZ_JAMYRB010000046.1, from coordinate 6,976 downwards.
GCTTTTGGATTGGGCAGCTTCGAACTCGCAAACGATCAGGAGGCTTTCATTGGACGGGGAGAACGAGCGGAAATCGTCGCTGTTTGAAGCCCGCCGCGAGATTTCCATGCCGGTCGGACGGTTCGATCGAGAGTTCCTCCCGGGCGCTGTGATGAAACGTGCCCATGGGGAAAAGCTGCGGCTCTGTGACGCCTTGGAAAAGATCGCCGATACGTTGCCGGCCGCAGATCGCCTGAACTGTATTGGCGTGGCCAACGCGATCGTTCCGCTGCTGCGCAACATTCACCAATACGAGGAGACGGTTATCTTTCCGGCCTACGAGGCTGCTTTGACTGGCAGCGATGCCAAACTTGCTTCAACTCGTCGATTGCGCGCAGAACACGTCGAGGACGAATGCTTTGCCGGCGAGGTGACTGAAATCCTGCTGGCGATCGGCCATGGCGAGACAGTCGAGAATGCCGAGGCTGTCGGCTTCATGCTGCGCGGCTTATTCGAAAGCTTGCGCCGGCATATCGCCTTCGAACGCGAGCACGTCTTGCCGATGATCGGGGTCGTCGATGCCGGTTAGGTGCCGGAGCGTCGCTGCAGCCGGCTCATGTTCTCCACAGTCATGTGCCGGTTGTTGTCGATCCGGATTACGCTGTCTGTTCTCAGCCTGGTCAGTTGGCGGCTGACCGTCTCGATCGTCAAGCCGAGAAAATCGGCGATGTCGGCGCGCGTCAGCGGCAGGTCAAAGCTTGTCGACTGGGCCGCCGGGTCAAGCATAGGATCGATATTCCTGGCGATCATCAGGAGAAAGCTCGCCACCTTTTCCGCAGCACTCTTGCGCCCCAGCGTCACCATCCAGTCTCGTGCTTCGTCGAGTTCATTGAGCGTCTGCTTGAAGAGACGATGCTGGAGCTGTGGTGATTCCTTCATCATGCGTTCGATGGCGGCTTTTGGAAACGAACACAGGGAAACGGTCGTTGCGGCTTCGGCGTTGATCGCGCTCTCCACCTTGAAGGGCCTGCCTAGAAAATCGGGGGCAAACTGGAGGCCGACAATCTGCTGGCGTCCGTCCGACAGGCTCTTTGTGAGCTTCACCACGCCGGAAAGCACGTTCGAATAACGGTCGACGGTCTCGGTGTCACCAATCAGTTCTGCGCCCGGTTCAACGGTATGCTTCGATGAGGTCTTGGCGAGGCCCACCAGTTGATCGGGATCGAGCGCGCCGCAGACGCCATGGTGGCGCGCTTCGCATGATCGGCAAAGCACTGGAATGCCGGTGCTGTGAATATCCTGACGCAGTGTCATCATGATCGTCCGAGGACCCAAACTGCCGGCAAGATAGCATCGGCGGCAGGAAAATCCTTGCGGCAGTTTGTCCACAGCGGACTTTGACCGAAATCAAGGCTGCCGGCCAGTAATGTGGTCAAAGTCGGGCCATGCAAAGTGGAGCGGATAAAGGGGTGCGCCCAGAATTAGTTGCCAGACTTGGTGAGAACGTGCCGCGCTATACGAGCTACCCGACAGCGCCGCATTTCAATACAAGCGTCGATGCTGCCGTTTGTCGAGGCTGGCTGCAGGCGCTCGACGAGGGCCACGAGATATCGCTCTATCTGCACATCCCGTACTGCGACAAGCTTTGCTGGTTCTGTGCCTGCCATACCAAGCAGACACGCCACTACGAACCGGTGAGCACGTATCTTCGCTCACTGCATGCCGAGATCGCCACCGTCGCCAGTCTTGTCGCAGGCAAGGGCCGCGTGCGTGCCGTCCATTTCGGCGGCGGTTCGCCAACGATGCTCAAACCGGAGGATCTGGTGGCGCTGGGAACCGTCCTGCGCAACAGCTTCCCCTTTCCTCCCGGCGCCAAGATCAGCGTCGAAATCGAACCCAATGATATGGACGATGCCCGCCTCGACGCACTCGCCGAAATCGGCATGACCCGTGCGAGCCTCGGCGTCCAGGATTTTGACCCGAAGGTGCAAAAGGCAATTAACCGCGAGCAGAGCTTTTTGCAGACCAAAGCGGTAGTCGACGGCGTTCGTTCGCGCGGCGTCGAATCGGTCAATCTGGACCTGCTCTACGGCTTGCCACACCAGACCAGGGAGAGTGTCTCCTCCACCGTCGCGCAGGCACTAACCCTGGAACCGGATCGGATAGCGCTTTTTGGCTACGCCCATGTGCCGTGGTTTAAGAAGCATCAGACGATGATCGACGAGGCATGGCTGCCGGGTCCGGCAGAGCGGTTTGCTCAATCGCAACTTGCGGCGCGGGCGATCGTGGACCAGGGATACGAAGCAATCGGCCTCGACCATTTCGCCAAACCGGGCGATGCCCTCGCGCTTGCCGCCCGCGCCGGAACACTGCACCGGAACTTTCAGGGCTATACCGAGGATCGCTGCGAGACCTTGATCGGCCTTGGCCCGTCATCCATCAGCCAGTTTCGCGAGGGCTATGCACAGAACATGCCTTCGACCGCCGAGTATGGACGCATGGTTGCTGATGGCGGGCTGGCCGCTGTTCGGGGTATCGCGCTTTCCGACGACGACCGTGTTCGCGGCTGGATCATCGAGCGATTGATGTGTGACTTCGCCTTCTCGGCGATTGAGCTGGTGGAACGCTTTGGCGAAGCCGGCCAAAGACTTCTCCTCAAGGCGAGTTCCACGGCTCTTCATGGTCCTGCGCGGCTGCTTGAACTTGATGGTGACCGCTTCGTCGTGCCGGCGGAAAGCCGGCCCTTTGTCAGAAGCATCGCGGCGAAGTTCGACAAATATTTCGAAACCGGTACAGCCAGGCATTCCGTAGCGGTCTGAACGATCGCCCGTTCAGAAGTGCTCGCCGGCCTTGAATGGGCCAATGCGGGTGCCGGCCGCGATCAGATAGGCGGTCGACCAGCCAATCAGAAGAAATCCGTTCACGCCCTCTAGAGCTGCGAGGACGCGCCATGCGTGAGCGGGCACAATGTCGCCGTAGCCGACGGTCGAGAAGGTGATGGTGGAAAAGTACAGCGCGGTTTCGAAGTCAGCAAAGATATCGAGCAACCGGTATAGTCCTGCCCAGAGCCACACCTCTGTGGTCATGATGGCAAAGAGTCCCATCACCACGCTGATCATCGCAACGATGCGGCTGCGGCGCCCGTGCATGCGAAAACGGGCGACCAGGTGCCCCATCGCATGTGTGACCACGATCAGACCAAAGGTGTGAACCAGGACCGTAAGGCTAATGACGACGGTGCCGATGAGCAGATTGAGGATCATCTTCGGAAGGTAGAGATTGCTGCGGTGCCTTCTTGCTCGAAATCAAACCCGCAGGTTTCGCCTACGCGGTGCAGATTGTCGACCGGGTCAGGAACCGCTTCTCCCGCCCGTTATCCAGCGAGAACATGCCACCGCGACCCGGCACCACGTCGATGATGAGATCGGTATGTTTCCAAGCCTCGAATTGCGACGCACCGATGTAGAACGGCGCGTCGCCGATGTGGCCGAGCAGCACATCCTGGTCGCCCACGATGAAGCCGATACGCGGATAGCACATCGGCGAAGAGCCGTCGCAGCAGCCGCCGGATTGATGAAACAGCACCGGACCGTGCTCGGCAACGATCTCGGCGATCAGTTCAAGGGCTGCCGGTGTCGCTGTGACCTTCGCTCGCATCGTTTTTTCCGATTTCCAGCCTTTGGCGCGGCCCCTCGCGGAGCCGCGCCTGTGGGTCAAAGCGGCGATCAGAAGAAGCCGAGCTTCTTCGGGCTGTAGCTGACCAGCATGTTTTTGGTCTGCTGGTAGTGGTCGAGCATCATCTTGTGTGTCTCGCGGCCGATGCCGGACTGCTTGTAGCCGCCGAAGGCCGCATGCGCGGGATAGGCGTGGTAGCAGTTGGTCCAGACGCGGCCCGCCTGGATCGCGCGGCCGAACCGGTAGGCGCGGTTGCTGTCGCGTGTCCAGATACCGGCGCCGAGGCCGTAGAGCGTATCGTTGGCTATGCTGAGCGCTTCGTCGTCGTCCTTGAAGGTCGTGACCGAGACCACCGGTCCGAAGATCTCTTCCTGGAAGATGCGCATTTTGTTGTGGCCCTTGAACACCGTCGGCTTCACGTAGTAGCCGCCGGCGAGATCACCAGGCAGAACATTGCGCTCGCCACCGGTCAGCAACTCGGCGCCTTCCTGGCGGCCGATGTCGATGTAGGCCAGGATCTTTTCCAACTGCTCGGATGATGCCTGGGCACCGATCATCGTTGCCGGGTCGAGCGGATCGCCCTGCACGATCGCCTCGACACGCTTCAGCGCACGTTCCATGAACCTGTCGTAGATCGATTCATGAATGAGCGCGCGGCTCGGGCAGGTGCAGACTTCGCCCTGATTCAGCGCGAACATGACGAAGCCTTCGATCGCCTTGTCGAAGAAATCGTCGTCTTCGGCGACAACGTCCTTGAAGAAGATGTTGGGCGACTTGCCGCCCAGTTCCAGCGTGACGGGGATCAGGTTCTGGCTGGCATACTGCATGATCAGCCGGCCAGTCGTGGTTTCTCCGGTAAAGGCGATCTTGGCAATGCGCGGCGACGACGCGAGCGGCTTACCGGCTTCGAGGCCGAAGCCGTTGACAATGTTGAGCACACCCGGCGGCAGCAGATCGCCGATAAGATCGGCCCACAGCAAGATGGCAGCCGGCGTCTGCTCGGCAGGCTTCAGCACGACGCAGTTTCCCGCGGCAAGCGCGGGAGCAAGCTTCCAGCAGGCCATCAGCAGCGGGAAGTTCCACGGGATGATCTGGCCAACCACCCCGAGCGGCTCATGGAAATGATAGGCAACGGTATCGTCGTCGATCTGCGAAAGGCTGCCTTCCTGGCCACGCAAGGCACCGGCGAAATAGCGGAAATGGTCGATTGCTAGAGGCAGGTCGGCGGCGGTCGTTTCGCGGATCGGCTTGCCGTTGTCCCAGGTTTCGGCACATGCGAGGAGATCGAGGTTTTCCTCCATGTGATCGGCGATGCGATTGAGGATGAGTGAGCGCTCGCCCACACTCGTGCGCCCCCAGGCGTCCTTGGCGGCATGGGCAGCGTCTAAAGCCGCCTCGATGTCCTGGGCATCCGAGCGAGCCACCTCGCAGAGCAACTGACCATTCACCGGCGAGAAGTTTTCGAAATAACGGCCCGAACGCGGCTCGGCCCATTTGCCACCGATGAAATTGCCGTAGCGCTTGTCGAAGGGCGCCTTGACCGAGCGTGAGAATTCAACCTTATTCAAGTGTCTTCCTCCCAAAGCTGGCGCCGCGGAATGCGACGCTTCGGAAAGAGACTTGCTATCTCCTACCGCTATTGCCAATGCGCCGGGGACAGTGAGCGGGCGGGTGTGTCGCAGAATTGCGACAGTCATGCGACGTTTCAAAAGTCAGTGGGACCTGTGGACGTCCAGGCGGTTGAGCTTGCGGTGAAGCGTGGCGCGACTGATGCCGAGCGCATGGGCCGCGGCCGAGACATTTCCGTCTGCCCGCGCCAGCGCCCGTTGCAGAACGCCGCGCTCCGCCTCGGCGAGGACTTCGGGGCCGCCCTCGGCCCAACCGAGCAGATCGGCCGCAGGCATCGGCTTGTCGAGACACTGTTGCGTAATGCCAAGCGCCAGGCGAGCCGAACGGGTCGCGCCGACCACAAGGTCGTCCGCATCAACCGCGATCAACGCGCCGGAACCCTTGTCGGGCACCGGCGCCAGCAGAATGCGCGCCTTGGGGAATGCCATTTTGAAGTTCTCCGCCTCGATCCGACGCGCCGCGTCGACGACGGCCATGGAAATAAGGTTGGAGAAGACCTCGGTCAGATCAGCCCGGCAGGAAGACACGTCAAGGGCAGCCACAAGGTCTCCACGGTGATCATAGATCGGAGCCGTGGTGCAGCTCAGCCCGGTGTTGCGCGTGTGAAAATGCTGATCACGGTGGATCGTCAGGACGCGCTGTTCCACCAGACAGGTGCCGATACCATTGGTGCCCTCGCTCTCCTCGTTCCAGACGGACCCTGTCCATAACCCCCAGGAACGAAACGTCTCGTCGTCCACAGGCGCGCCGCGCCGTTCGACCGGCACGCCGTCGCGATCGGCGAGCAGGACGCAGCATCCAACGCCGCCCACCGCAAGATAGAGCCGGTCCAGGCTTGATTGAGCAACCCGGACGAGCGGCCCGATGCGTTGCCGGGCCTCTCCCAATTCCGCCTCTGTCAGATAGCGTGGGGGGCTGCAATCGGCCGGATCGAGCCGGTGGAGACTGGAAGACCGTCGCCAGGAAGCGACCAGCGCGGACTTCGCCGCCGCGTCCGAAGCGATCGCGGCCTGAACGCGGTCGGCATGATCACCGGCGAAATCCTCGGCCATGCTTATCCTCCCAAGCCCCAGTTCCTCCTTCGGCTACTAGACCACGGTTGCTTCAAGACAAGGCAACGCGGGTGTCGTATGATTTCGCTTTCTATCAACGCATTGTCAATTCGACAGAAGAACCAGACATCCTCTATGTTTTCCTGTCGGTCAGTGACGTTTAGCCAATGGATAGTCGTCCTCGCCTCTGCATTCTCCCTCTTCCAGGCAACCTTTCGGTTGATCCCCTAAAGCCTACCGGCATGAACTGGGCATTCATTGATCTAGAGCAAAGACGACCGACCATAATTAGCCGCGGAACCGTGCGGAACAATACGGGAAGATTTCTGATTTTGGCCAATCGAAAAAGCCAAAAATCAACGATCACGGTACGTCTCCGGCAAAGACGAGTAGCGAGGTGCGCATCGGAGGGCGACGGACGGCGGAGTGTTCCGCTGTAAATTTCGGAGGTTCGAGTCGCCAGTGGTGAAAATCTGACGCTTGGTATCCGAGCCGGAAATACAGTTTTCGGTACCTCGAGCGGAAGTTCGTTCGCCGACGGACGAATTCACGTCGATGACCCGTTGAAGACGTTCATCCGCACCCGGTCGAAAGTCAGGAACGGCTGACGAGCGGTCATTCACCGCGCGGCCAACGGCGCG